>DATMMN010000051.1:0-9559 GCA_035569675.1 Acidimicrobiales bacterium
CCCGCTCTCCAGCCCGACCGTGCTCACCACGGAGTTCCCCAGCGCGTCGGGCCTCTACCCCGGGTTCGAGGTGGAGCTCAACGGCGTACCCGTCGGGACGGTCAGCGCGACCGCGCTGACGAAGAGCGCCACCAAGGTCACGATGAGCATCAACCCGGGTATCAGCGTGCCGAGCAACGTGCAGTCGTCGGTGCAGATCGCCAACGACCTCGGCGAGCAGGTCGTCGACCTGGTGCCCAAGCAGAACACCGACCCGCACAACCTGCAGAGCGGGGCCAACGTGCCGGCGCAGCCGAACGAGGTCCCGGCCGACGTCGGCCAGGTGGTCGCGACGGCGACCCGGCTGCTGCAGGCGATCCCGGGCAACGACCTCAACAAGCTGATCGGCGAGCTCGCCACCACGCTGCAGGGCAACGCCGGCAACCTGCGCACGCTCATCGATGCGGGCACGACCTTCTCCAAGGAGTTCGTCGCCTACCAGCAGCAGTTCACCGAGCTGCTCGCCAACGCACCCCCCTCCCTCGATGCGGTCACCGCCGTCGCCCCCGAGCTCCGCCAGGACCTCGCCAACACCGCCGCGCTCGTCCAGGTGCTGGCCCAGCAGGGCCAGACCGGCCTGCACAACCTGCTCGCCAACGGCTCGTCCGCCTTCACGCAGATCAACAACCTCCTGACGTCGCAGTCGGCCAACATCGGCTGCTTCCTGCACGACACCGCCGGCATCCTGACAAACCTGGCCCAGCCGGCGAACCTGGGCAACCTCTCGCAGGGTCTCGCGTACAACCAGTTCTTCTTCGGCGCCGTCGACAAGATCGCCGTCGCCGGCAAGGCGGTGTCGCCCACCAAGAACAGCCCGCCCGACCAGAACCAGGTGTTCCTGCGCACCCGCCTGCTCCTGCCGCCGATCCTCTCGGAGCAGGGCGTCAGCTACTCGTCGGCCAACCCGATCCCCGACATCCTGCCCGGCGCCGGCTGCACCACCGTCTTCGGCCAGGGCGTGGGCCCCGCCACCCAGGCCGGCTTCACCCCGGCCGCCGGCGGCCACCTCGTCAAGCCCAGCCCGCAAGAGTCCAACGTCGAGCTCAACGCGGGTCCCCAGGTCCCGGTCAGCAACGCCTCGTACCGGGTGCCCCGCACCAGCGCCGCCCTGCTGCTCGCGCTGGGTGCCCTGGTCGCCCCGGCCCTGTTGCTGGCCTGGGGCGCCCGCCCTTCCCGCCGCCGCGCCCGGCGCCGGGCCTGACAGACCGCAATGACCTCTTAATAACTCTTATTAAGAGGACAAACCGGAAGCAGTGAACACCGCATCAGAGGATTTCGGAGGGAGAATGCACATGAGGAGCCAAACCATGGAACGAGGGGTCAAGGTCGTGGGCGGGGTGCCCGACGACAACACAAGCGACACGGCCGACACGGCCGACACGGGCGAGACGCCCCCGGAGGGGCCACCGCCCCGTCCCGCTGCACGCCGTCCCGGCGGACCACCGTCGGGACCCAGCCGGCGCACCTTCCGCGTCGTCACGGTCGTCGCCGCCCTCGGCCTGCTCGGCACCGTCGTCTTCGGCGTCCTCTACGCCACCAAGAGCTCGAGCGGCCCCGTCCAGGACCCCGCGGTCAAGAGTGCCGCGAACACGTTCCTGACGGACTTCTTCAACTTCACGCCCAAGACCATCGACTCGGACTTCAACGCCATCACGGCGATGGCGACGGGCCAGTTCTCGTCGCAGGCCAACGGGTTCTTCAACTCGACCATCCGCAAGCAGCTCCAGACGGCGGACGCCTCGTCCCGTGGCAGCGTGCGCTACCTGGCCGTGCAGCAGGAGGGCAACCCGGCGGGGACGGCGTCGATCTACGCCGTCGTCGACCAGACCTACGCCAACAACAAGTCGACGTCGCTGGGCTCCGACGTCGTCCGGCTGACCGCCGACCTGCAGCAGGTGAACGGGACCTGGAAGATCTCCAACGTCACGGTGCTCGAGGGCGCCACACCGGCCAGCGCCGGCGGAGGCACGGGCTCGGGCTCGGCCGGCTCGTCGGTCCCCGGCCAGTAGGTACCCGCCCTACCCGACGACACGGCACCGATCTCAGACGGCTCCGACTGCTACGTTGAGCCGTCGCGTCGGCATCCTCCCGTGACGGGCGAGTCACCGTTGGTGTAGGCGCCACGCCAGTGGGGAGGGACGCGATGGCCAGTCGGCATGCGAGCGCCGTCCCGACGTCTGCGACCGTGCCCCGGGCGCCACGGTCGCTCCCGTCAGCTCAACGGCTCGCCGGCCGCGAGGTGTAGGCGATGGCCCCCGATGACGATGACGAGCCCGATGAGGGTGAGGTCATCGACGGGGTGCGCGTGTACGAGGACGGCTCGAGCGAGTCCGAGTACAGCGACGGGACCCTCATCACCGAGGAGGCCGACGGCTCGACCACCCTCACGTTTCCCGACGGCACCGAGGCGTATCTCCCGCATCCGCCGAGCCGCTGGGAGGAGTTCTGGCTGACCTTCCTGCATGGACGCCGGGTCGTCTACCTGAGCGGCGCGCTGATCATCGCGGGGCTGGGTGTTGGAATCGGCTTGTCCGGCTACGGGGACTCGACCGTGACGGCCGTGCGGACGACAAGCATTGTCCGAGCGGTCCCCGTCCCACCGGTGGCACCAGCGGCACCAGCGGCACCAGCGGCACCTTCACCCTCGCCGGCGATACTCGGTGGCTCACTTTGTGTGGTCGGGCAGGGGGCCACCAGCCTGATCAACTTCAAGCTGTTCACGAGCACCGCTGACAACGAACACGTCACCGGCTCCCTTTCTTCGGCGGGTGGGCCGATCGCCGGTTCGGCCCAGGTCACCGGCGGGGTCGGGACGATCCCCTTCACGATCACGCAATTCGAATCCTTTCCGGCTGTCACGGTGACCGGTGCGGACGGGACGTCGATACCCCTCGGACCGATGAGCACGCTCTTCCCGTTCACCGTGAGCTCGGACTCCCAGCCGTGCGCCACCGCCGGCGCAACCGCCCCCGCCCCCGCCGCGTCGACCGCCCCCGCCGCGCCGGTCGCGCCCGCTCAAAGGCAGGTGACCACGGTCACCACCACGACCACGACGAAGACGTCGACCCCGGCCTGGAGTTGGCTGAGTGCGGGGGGCGCGCTCGCGCTGGGCGGAGGCCTCCTCCTGATCGGGCGGCGGAAGACCCCCGAGGTCGTCGACCAGGTCACGATCGATCGTCACAACCTGGAAGCAGACAACGACGGCTACTGGCGTCAGTGGATGAGCGGCGAGTACCGGCGACGCTGCGATCCCCAACGCGCCGCGGTGGCCACCGCGCAGCAGCGGTTCGACGCCGCGAAGACGGCACTCGATGAGGCCGAGCAACTGAACAACCAGAACGAGTCCGCCGATCGCGCGCTCACGCCGGGCATCGACGCGGCGAAGGAAATGTCGTACCAAGCGGTTGTCGACGCGGCCACCCGCCAGGGCGCCGCCCGGATCGACCTCGAGGTGGCGGAGAAGCGGCTGGCCGACTGTCTGGCCGGTGCTGACGCCGCCTGCAGCGCCTACCTCACGTCGCTTTCTCCACCCGAGGAGGATCCCCCCGAGGTGAAGGTGCCCACAGACACCGCATCGCCGGAGTACTGGAACTATTACTTCTCGCACCACTGGGAATGGGGTGAGCTGGCCGACCCCTCCGGCCCCGACCCCCGCCCGCAGCCGACGCCCGCTGTTCCCTCCGGGGACCCTCCCCGCACCGAGATCGGTTGACGGCCGTGCCACCACGGTCGCGCGAGAGATCCGAACGGGGTGGCGTAGCCGCCGCACTCTTGGTCGCGCTCGGTGCCCTGCTGATGGTGGCGGGGGTCGCCCTCACCCTGGGAAAGGTGGGCGCTACCACGACGACCACGACGAGCTCTCAGCACGCCGCCGCGTCCTCGGCCGCACCGGCCCCCGAAACGGCGACGGACTTCTTGGACCAACTCGCCGGCGCCATCCGCAGTGGCGACGTGAGCTTCATGGCGTCGCGTCTGAATCCGGCCGTCATCGCCCACTACGGGGCGAGCGCCTGCCGGGCGACCGTCGCCACGTATACCGACCCCACGGCGGCGTTCAGCCTGCAGTCCGTGAGTGCGCCCGCTGACTACCGCTACGTCGTGGGAGGCGCGGCCAAGGTCATCCCGGACACCCTGACCCTGCACGTCACCTTCACCCAGCACGGGACGCCCGCACCAGAGGTCATCCACCTCAGCCGCACGCCGCAGGGGACACTGACCTGGTACACGAACTGCGGGAGCCAGGGTTGACGCCGGGTCCCCCCGGGCCGGCCTCCCCCATCGTCCCGGCCAAGTAGTCCAGGGACCCCCGCCGCCGGGTCCGGTGAGCCGACGGGGCGGCCACCACGTAGCATCGACGCCGGGCTGCGTGCGGGTCTGTGGTTGAAAGTCGAGGCCAGCCGCAGGCGAAACGACCCACGTAAGGCGACTTGTGGTCGCTGAGCATGGTGCGGCTTAGAAGTAAGCCCTGCCCGTCGGGTCCCCGGTTGTCGGGGGCGGGCGGAGACGAGGCGATGCGCGCCGTTGTGGTGCCGTAGGGCCGAGTGGGAGACCATCCGGCCGCCGGTGCCGGCGCGTCACCCTCGCAGCAGGCGAGTGTGGGGTCAAAGACCAGGTCAGCCGCACGCAGCCCATACCTCACCCGGCGGTTTCGCCCCGCGCCGCACCGGTAGGATCGTCGCGCCATGAGCGTGTTCACGAAGGTCCTGAAGGCGGGCGAGGGGAAGAAGGTCCGGCGCCTCGCGGAGCTCGTCCCGCTCATAAACGACCTCGAGCCCGAGATGCAGGGGCTCTCCGACGACGCCCTCGCCCATCGGACGGTCGAGTTCAAGGAGCGCATCGAGAACGGCGAGACGCTCGACGACCTGTTGATCGAGGCCTACGCCACCGTGCGCGAGGCGGCGTGGCGCGTCCTCGGCCAGCGCCACTTCGACGTGCAGCTCATGGGCGGCATGGCGCTGCACTTCGGCTGGATCGCCGAGATGAAGACCGGCGAGGGCAAGACCCTCGTCTCCACCCTCCCCGCCTACCTCAACGCCCTCGGGGGGCAAGGGGTGCACCTGGTGACGGTGAACGAGTATCTCGCCGCCCGTGACGCCGAGTGGATGGGCCGGGTCCACCGCTGGCTCGGCCTCACCGTCGGCCTGATCACCTCCGCCGTCGACGACGCCGCCTCCAAGAAGGCGGCCTACGAGGCGGACGTCACCTACGGCACCAACAACGAGTTCGGTTTCGACTACCTGCGCGACAACATGGCCCGCGCCCGCGAGTACATGGCGCAGCGGGGCCACAGCTTCGCCATCGTCGACGAGGTCGACTCGATCCTCATCGACGAGGCCCGCACGCCGCTGATCATCAGCGGCCCGGCCGACGAGGCGGCGCAGCTCTACTACCAGTTCGCTTCCATCGCCCGCACCCTCACCCGCGACGAGGACTACGAGGTCGACGAGGAGAAGAAGACCGTCGTGCCGCTCGAGTCGGGCATCGAGAAGGTCGAGCAGGCCGTCGGCGTCGAGAACATCTACGACGACGTCTCGGTCAACTACGTGCACCAGCTGACCAAGGCGCTCACGGCCAAAGATTTGTACAAGCGGGACAAGGACTACCTCGTGGCCGGCGGCGAGGTGAAGATCATCGACGAGTTCACCGGCCGGACGTTGGAAGGCCGGCGCTGGTCCGACGGCCTGCACCAGGCGGTGGAGGCCAAGGAGCGGGTGCAGATCAAAGAGGAGAACCACACCTGGGCCACCGTCACGCTGCAGAACTACTTCCGCATGTACGACAAGCTCTCCGGCATGACCGGCACGGCCGAAACCGAGGCCGGCGAGTTCGCCGGCACCTACGCGCTGCCCGTCGTGCCGATCCCGACCAACAAGGAGATGATCCGGGGTGACAACCCCGACCTCGTCTTCAAGACGGAGGAGGCCAAGTTCAACGCGGTGGTCGACGACATCGTCGAGCGCAACGAGATCGGCCAGCCGATGCTCATCGGCACGGCGTCGGTGGCCAAATCCGAACTGCTCTCGAGGTTGTTGGAGAAGCGGGGCATCCGCCACAACGTCCTGAACGCCAAGCAGCACTTCCGTGAGGCCGAGATCGTCGCCCAGGCCGGACGCCGCGGCGCCGTCACCGTCGCCACCAACATGGCCGGCCGTGGCGTCGACATCATCCTCGGCGGCAACGCGGAGTTGCTGGCGCAGCACGAGCTGGCCGCCGATGGCGTCGACCTCGAGTCCGAAGAAGGTCTCGCGCTGCTCGACGGCCGTGAGAAAGAGGTCGAGGCACGATGCCGGGCCGAAGGCGAAGAGGTGCGCAAGCTCGGCGGGCTCTACGTCCTCGGGTCGGAGCGCCACGAGTCGCGGCGCATCGACAACCAGCTCCGAGGCCGCTCCGGCCGCCAGGGCGACCCGGGCGAGTCCCGCTTCTACCTCTCGTTGGACGACGAGCTGTTGCGGTTGTTCGCCACCGGCGCCATGTCGTGGGTCATGGGCCGCACGCTGCCCGAGGACGTGCCGATCGAGTCGAAGACCGTCGCCAAGGCGATCGAACGGGCGCAGAACACCGTCGAGGCCCGCAACGCGGAAATGCGGAAGGACGCGTTGAAGTACGACGAGGTCATGGACCAGCAGCGCAAGGTGATTTACGAGCGGCGCCTGCAGATCATCGACGGCGACGACCTCGAGGAGCACACCGAGGACCTCCTCGCCGGCGCCGCCGAGAAGCTCGTGGCCGAGCACTGCCCGACCGAGTTCCAGGAGGACTGGGACCTCAAGGCCCTCGTCGACGGGATCATGCAGTACTACCCCACGAAGTTCACCGTCGCCGACCTGGCGCAGGCCGCCACGACCGAGGACCTCGTCGAGTCCATCGTCGAGGAGGCCCTCGACTACTACGAGCAGCACGGCGAGGCCATGCCCGGCGGAGCGGAGACGATGCGCCAGATCGAGCGCGACGTGTACCTCCAGATCATGGACGCCCGCTGGCGCGACCACCTCTCCGAGATGGACAACCTCAAGGACGGCATCCACCTCCGCTGGACCGTCCAGGCCGACCCCCTCAACGCCTGGCAGCAGGAGGGCTACAGCATGTTCGGCCAGCTGCTCGAGGTCATCGACAACGACTACCTGCGCTACATCCTCCATGTCGAAGCTGTGCAGCCGGCCGCCTCGGCCGAGCCGGACCTGGACAAGGCGGTGTACGCCGCCGCCGAGGACCCCGTGGCCGAGACCTCCTCCTTGGCCGGCGCGCTGGCAGCCGAGCGCGGCGGGCAGGTCGCCGCGCAGTCCACGCTGCTCTCGCCGGCCGAGGCGATGGCGGTTCAGGCGGCCCAGGCCGCAGAGGCCGGCGACGGGTCCGGTAACGGGTCCGGCGACGGGTCCGGCAACGGCGCCGGCGCCGGACGCCAGCGCCAGCGTGGCGCCAAGGCGCAGGTGAGCCGGCCGAACGCGCCCGACCCCGACGCCGCGCGCCCTGTGGTCAAGGACCGGACCGAGAAGGTCGGCCGGAACGAGCCTTGCTGGTGCGGGAGCGGCAAGAAGTTCAAGTTCTGCCATGGCGCCGCCTAACGCCGCCGCGGCCGCCGCTGAGGGACCCCGCGACTTCACCGCCGAGCTGAACGCACTGGAGGAGCGCCTGGGCGAGGCCGAGCGCTATCTGGGCCGGGACAAGCTCCAAGCCCGCCGGGCCGAGCTGGAGGCCGAGGTGGCGAAGCCCGACCTCTGGGACGACCAGGACAACGCCCGCTCGGTCACCCGGGAGCTGGGCCGGGTCACCGACGACCTCGACCAGCTGGACGGGCTCCGCTCGACCTTGGACGACGCCCGCGCCCTCCAGGAGCTCACCGAAGAGTCGGCCGCCGCCGGCTCGAGCGACGCCACCCTGGACGCCGAGCTCGTCGAGACCGTCGACGCACTCGGTACGCGACTCGGCGCACTCGAGCTGCAGTCGTTGTTCTCGGGTGAGTACGACGAGTTCGACGCGGTGTGCGAGGTGCACGCGGGCGCGGGCGGCACCGACGCGCAGGACTGGACCGAGATGCTGCTGCGCATGTACCAGCGTTGGGCCGAGCGTCGCGGCTTCACCGTCGAGCTCGACGAGGCGACGGAGGGGCAAGAGGCCGGTCTGCTGTCGGCGACGTTCATCGTGCAGGGACGTTTCGCCTACGGCTTGATGGCGACCGAGCGCGGCGTGCACCGGCTCGTGCGTATGTCACCGTTCGACTCGCAGCACCGCCGCCAGACGAGCTTCGCCTCGGTCGAGGTCACGCCCTTCCTCGAAGACGCAAGCGAGGTGGAGATCGACGAAAAGGATCTGCGCATCGACACCTACCGCTCGTCGGGCGCCGGTGGCCAGCACGTGAACAAGACGGACTCGGCGGTGCGGCTCACGCACCTCCCGACCGGGATCGTCGTTGCCGTCCAGAACGAGCGCAGCCAGCACCAGAACAAAGCCAAGGCGATGCAGATCCTGGGGGCCAAGCTGACCGAGCGGGCCCGGGCCGAGCGCCAGGCCGAGCTCGCCGGTCTCAGCGGTGAGCGGGTCGACAATGCGTGGGGCAACCAGATCCGCTCGTACGTGATGGCGCCGTACCAGTTGGTCAAGGACCTGCGGACGAACTACGAGACAGGCAACGTCGACGCCGTCCTCGACGGGGACCTCGACGCGTTCATGGAAGCGGAGTTGCGGCGCCAACGGGAGTCCGGCGCGTAGGAGTCCACCCGCCGCGGCGGTCTGCGGCGGTCTGGGGCGGTCAGGTGCGGCCGGCGCCAATCCGCTGCCCGGCTCTCTGACCAGCACCGGAGCCGGTGACCCGAAACCTCAATCTCGACTCCACTACAATGATTTTTGGTCCGCCGACCGGCGACGACCGCAATTACCCTGCGAACTTCTTGGTGTCGATCTTTTAGATGATCCGTTTTCAGAACGTCAGCAAGACGTACAAGAGTGGTTCGTGCGTCGCGCTGCGCGACATCGACATCGAGATCGACAAGGGGGAGTTCGTCTTCCTGGTCGGTGCCTCGGGCTCGGGCAAGACCACCTTCATCCGGCTGCTGCTGCGTGAGGAGCTGCCGGACACCGGCGAGATCCTCGAGGCCGGCCGCAACATCGTCGACCTGCCCAAATGGCGGGTCCCGTACCTGCGCCGCAACATCGGCTGCGTCTTCCAGGACTTCCGGTTGCTGCCCAACAAGACCGTGTTCGAGAACGTCGCGTTCGCCCTCGAGGTCATCGGGCGGCCCCGCCACGTCGTGGCCAACCAAGTGCCTCAGGTTTTGGATTTGGTCGGGCTGTCGACCAAGCGTGACAACCTGCCGAGCGAGCTCTCCGGTGGTGAGCAACAGCGTGTGGCCGTCGCCCGTGCGTTCGTGAACCGTCCGCTCATCCTGTTGGCCGACGAGCCGACGGGGAACCTCGACCCGCAGACTTCCCAGGGCATCATGCAGCTGCTGGACCGCATCAACCGGACGGGGACGACCGTGATCGTCGCGACGCACGACGAGGTGCTCGTCGACAAGATGCGCCG
>DATMMN010000052.1:0-30895 GCA_035569675.1 Acidimicrobiales bacterium
GTGCCGAACTTGACCGCGGTCGCACTGCTGAGGTTGGTGCCCGTGATCGTCACGCTGGTGCCGCCGGCAAGTGGACCAGCACTCGGGCTCACCCCGGTCACTGTCGGCGCGGCGACGTACGTGAATTGGTCGTTAGACGAGGTTGCCGAGGTGCCTCCCGGGGTGGTCACCGTGACGTCGACCGTCCCGGCGCTCTCGGCGGGCGAGGTCGCCGTGATGGAGCCGGCGACGTCATTCGTGACGCTGGCGGTCGTGGTGCCGAACTTGACCGCGGTCGCACCACCGAGGTTGGAGCCGGTGATCGTCACGCTGGTGCCACCGGCCGTCGGCCCCGAGCTCGGGGCAACGCTGGCGACCGTCGGGGCGGGGACGTAGGTGAATTGGTCGGCGCTCGACGTCGCCGAGGTGCCACCCGAGCCGGTCACGGTGACGTCAACGGTCCCGGCGCTGCCCGCCGGTGACGTGGCCGTGATTTGTGTGGCGTTGTTCACTGTGAAGGTAGTGGCCGCCGTGGCGCCGAACTTGACGGCGGTCGCCCCGGTGAAGTTGGGCACCGACGAGGTGATCGTCACGCTCGTCCCGCCCGCAACCGGGCCGGAATTCGGACTGATCGCTGACACGACGGGAACGGCGGCGGGAGCACCCGACAGCTCGTCGAGGTTGGCGCTCGAGGACGCGCCGTCGGTGAAGAGCAGGTTTCCACTTCCGGCGTTGAGGACAGAGGTCGGGCCGCTCAGGGTGGCCAACAGGTTCGAGGCGCCACCAGCGACCGTGTAGACGTCCCCCGCAGTCATGGAGGTCCCGTAGAAGGTACCGGTCGTCTCCGCCAGCACCTGGATGGCAGGACTCGTCCCGAAGCTCGGACCGCTCTGGACGGCGAGGACGACATTGCCAGCAGAGTCGATCGTGACCTGGCTGGTGCCGGCCACGTTGGCCTGGACCCCGACCGTGCCGTCGGACGTCGGCGTGCTGCCGCCGTTGCCGGCGAGCTTGTAGACGTTGCCAGCCGTGACCGACATCCCGTCGAGGTTGCCCGAATGGGCCGGGAGGACCCAGACACACCCGCCGCCGTTGGCACCGCCGTCGTTGTCACTGAAGTAGACGTTGTCGGACCCGTCGAAGAAAGGCGCAGCGCTCTGGAAGAAGAGCGTCTTTGCCGGCGCGTGCGCGGCACCGGCGGCACAGTCGGAACCACCTTGGGCCGTTCCGGCCACCACGGCGGACGACTGGTGGGGGATGGTCAATCCGTAGAGGCTGAGGCTGCCCGTGCTCTGCTCGTTGACGAAGTCCACTCCGTCACCATCTCCGACGACGATGTTCCCGCTGCCGTCGACGGAAAGGCCGTTGCCGGGCGCGGCCACATTGCCCATGTTGATCGCGGAGGACGGCGAACCCGACAGACCGACGTCTGCGATGGTGTACAGGTCACCGGCGGTCATCGAGACCCCGTAGAAAGTTCCGGAGGTCTTGGCCACGACCTGAATGGCGGAGGCTCCCGTGAATTCGCCGGCGATCAGGAGATTGCCGTTCTGGTCGAAGGCCACCGACGTCGGTTGGATTGGGTTCGAGATGGCTACCGCCGTCATAGAGTTGCCGAACTGGTTGTTGCCAGGCTGGGCGATCAGACCTGCGGTGCCGGTTCCCGCCATGACGTACACGTCCCCCGCGGTGAGAGTTCCGTTCTGGACCGGAGTGTTGTTGGTCTCGATGTTGTACTCGTTCGCCTCGGAGGATCCGGCGATCAGGTACACGAAGACCGAGCCCGCCTTCGTCGAAGCGATGGCCGTGTCACCGTTGGTGGGATTGAAGGCCACGTAGGTGGGATTGACCTGGGCCGAGCCCTCGGCCACCGGAACGCCCAGGGCGGGAGCCGAGGCGCCGGCGTGACCGGTGACGACGGTCACCGTGGGTGCCGCCGCGCCCGCTGGGGGTGCGCCCACTGCAGGCACGAGCGCCACGCCGATCGCGCTGACGAGCGCGGCCAGGCCGGCCGCCCAACCACGTCGTCCCGTTATCCGGGAGCGCCGGGACTTCGCCGGCGCGTTGGTCGCAACTTCGTCGGTTCGGCTCACGGTTTCCTCCTGTTGGCTCTGATGCATCGATCGTTTCGACGGGGACAACTCGACATCGCTCCTCATGCTGGGATCCGCTCGGCCGGACTGCTCTACGCGGAATCCGGGCTCTGTGTTGCGCTGTGGCATTCGATGAGGCCTTTCTTGCACTCGATGAAGGGCACGCGGATCACATCCACGCAGGGAACAAGCGACTGATGCTTTCGGCCGCCAGGACGGTGAACGCCACCAGCGGCGCGGTGCTCAAGAGGTAGGCAGAACGGATCGTGCAGCGGCGATAGAGATAGAGGGCGCCCACGGTGACCGCGGCGAACGCAGCCACGCTCAGGATCAGCTCGATCCAAGCTCCGGACTCGCCCGTGTTGCCGAGCTGACTGGGGTCGCGGCGTCCTTGCGGCGTGGCCGCATAGGGCTTGCCGCGGAGCAGTGCCGTCACGACGACGGCCTGACCGCTGTTCCACGGGACGTCCGATGCGGAGGTCACCAGCGTCAGCCGGTTGGTGTGAGTAGTCCGGTAGAAGGGTTCCAGCGATGCGATCGGCACCGTTGCCACACGCCGAACGACGTAGATGGACTGACCTTCAGTCGTGGCGGTGAGTACCCTGTCGCCGGGCCTGAGCTGACCGAGTCGTCCGAACACGGCCCCGTACGCGGCATTACGACCGACGATCCCGGCGTTGCCCGGCTGTCCGAGGCCTACCGTACCCGGGACGTGGCCAGGACCGGAGACGGTCTGACTCGGGCTGACGCCCTCCACCACGACCTCGTTGACGGAAAGCGACGGAATGGCCAGGACGCCAACGGGGGCGCCGCGCGCCGGGGGCTTGGTCGGGAGTTGCACCGTGTCCAGGGCCTTGTCCAGGATGGCCGCGTTGGCGATGGCCGTGCGTTCGGTTGTCATCAGGGCCCGCTGGTCGCGTGCATGCACGAGCGAGCCGATTCCGTAGATCACCGCTCCGACGGCGATGAGGAAGACCAGGACTACGGCGATGGCGCCGAAGATGAGGCGACGTCGGTTCAGTTGTCGGCGCGGGACTGCCTCGTCGTCGTGCGCGCCACCGTCGTTCGTCGAGGGAGCGGGCTCCGGAGAGTCGGGGACCTCGAGCCGGTCGTCGACCTCAGGAATGGGAGCCTGCGTCATCGTCACGTCTCCGCACCGCCGTCCACCGGGGACTGCGCCTGGGGGTCAGTGGGTTGAACATCGGCGAGGGTGCCGCGCGATCGACGGGAGGCCAAGAACACAAGACCCGGGACCAGCAGGGTCAGAACCAAGATGCCGAGGAGCGGAAGGGCCCAGCTGTCGGGTGGGAGCTTTCCGAATGCCGCGAGGCTCAAGGCGGCCGCGCGGGCCGTCGCGCTTTCGGCACCGGCGCCCTTTTCGTCCTTCGACCCAGAGGCGGCATTCGCTTCCCCGAGACTCAACAAGGTGGAGTTGGCAAACTCGTCAGGCGTAATGCCCCCGAACTCCGATGCTGTGTTCGAGGAGCCAGCACCCGGCGGTGTGCCGGCGGTCGACATCGTGTTCGAACCTGGGGCCGCGGTGGCCGGGGTACAGGCAGGCGCTCCGGTTCCGACCTTGGCGATGGCGGCCTGCGCCTGGGCGGTGAGAGAGCTCGGCAACGGGGCCATCCCGGACGGCAGATCCTGCTGGCCCTGGCCGACGAGGAAGGACAGCCACTCGTTCAACGCCGTTTGGGCCGCCGTGTCGGCCGTGCAGTCTGCGTTGAGGAGCGGTTGGGCGGGAGCGATGGCGTACTCGACGTACGTGAGCGGGTAGGGCTCCACGCCGCCGACCGGAGCGCCCTGGGGGTTTGGAAGCAACGTGCCGTCGGGTTGCGCCGTCATGTTCGCCGCTGCGGCCTGCATGGACGCCGTGGTCGGGGCGACATAGGCCGCTTGGCTCGGAGTAGCCGAGAGGGAGTCAGAGGTCTGTAGGGCAAAGTCGTCCAGGCCGCCCCAGGTCGTCGCCGCCGTACCGGCATCAGCCAGGGCCCACCACGCGGTGCCGGACAACGGCGTCGTGTAATGACCGAGGATGGACCGACCCGTGTAGGTCTGGACGTCATAAGCCGGAGGCGGTGCACCGAAATTCGAAATGGCGGCGAGTGACTCGGACGGGAAGGCTGCTTGGGCATCGGGTGCACTCACGAGCTGCGTGGGCGTTAAGGCGTCGAGGTACCGCGTGGCGAGATACGTCGTGGCATCGGTTCCCGACGTTGCGGCCACTCCGACGCCCGAGCCGGCACCGACGACCACGCACCCCGAGCAGGAATCCTGGTACCCGCTCGACAACGTGGGGTTCAGCGCGAGGAGCCCCTTACCGAGCTGGCTCCCCCACGTGCCCGAGTCACTCGTCGCTCCGCCCCCAGAGACGTCCTCATAGCCGCCGTTGCTGAGGAGCTGGGCGAACTGTGCGATGGTGATCTTCAGCTGGGGGTAGTCGGTCACCGCTGTTCCGAAGCTCCGGTACGGGGGTGACTGGACCAAGTTGGCCGAATGCGCGAGGACCACCGCGTTCAGTGCGATCGGTATTGCCACGTACGAGCGGTCCGGTGACGCACCCCCCGCGCAGTTCGCAGGCGTGAACTGCGACCCTTGCTGCCCGTAACCGACCCCGCTGTAGGCGAGGTCGACGCTTCCACTCGCGAATGCGCACAGCGCCTCGTCGTCGCTGGTGCCCGAACCGAGGTTGAACGTCAGCCCCTGACCGCCGGCATAGCTGCTCTGGCAGGCGTCGATGCCTAGCTTGGTGATGGTCTCACCGAGACGGTCGGGGCTCTCGCTGTTGATCTGTCCCGCTGCGGGACTGCTGCAGGCGAGTCCCGCCGACGAGTCCACGAACGTCGCAGGAACCCCGACGAAGTAGACCACGACCTGTCCTGGCGTCAGGACGTTCTCGGTCCAGACCGCGACCGCGAACGTGCAGGGCTGGCTCGGTAGGCAGTTGACTGAGATGCCGTTGAACGGCACCGGTTGCTGGCCCCCTTGGCCCTCCTCGGCGAGAGCCTGGCCACTCACCGTGGGATAGTCGCCCTGGGTTCCGGCGACGTTCGTGTTGGTGTTCGCCGTAGGGGCGATGGTCGGCAGCGACGAACCGTTGGACACGATGGCGCTGAGATCGGAGTTGACGTAATCCAGGCAGTTCTCGGGAGGTGCCCCAGGGGTGGTCGCGTTGACCAGCGGGAACCCGGTGGTCAAGGAGTTGAAGCTCTGGTTTCCGGGATCTTCCGAGACGGGAAGCTGGACGTCGGATGCGCACCAGCCCGTTCCGACTGCTGCGATCTCCAGCCCTGAGCTCGTCCCCAGTGCCGAGCGATTGACCGTGAACGGGATGGCTTGTCCGTCGGCCAGATTCTGCGTGGCCGACGGGCTCACCGAGAGCGTGAAGTAAGGGTTGTTGTTGTTGTCCGGTGTCGTGTCCGCACGGGCGACACCGCCGAGTCCCCCGAGTCCGGTCAGTGCGACGACCAGCCCAACGACGAGACCGAACGCGACGAGAACCGCGCCGGCGGCGCGATGCCAGGCGGCGCGCGACGTTGGCAGAGGGCATCGCTGTGGATGCTGCTGAGCCGTGCTCATCGCTCGTTCGTGCTCTGTCTCATGGTGTCGGGTGTGTCTTCTTCTTTTCGTCCGATGGATCCGGGCCTCTGGCCGGAGGTCTGGACCGGTTGGGCCCAGACCTCCGACTGAGACACGCCTAGGAGCTTCTGCCGTCGAACGTCGGCGTCGTCCAGTGGATGGGCGTCCCCTGGCTCGGGAACGACAGGCCCGCGAACTCCCGGCACGTTGCACCGGCCGCATCCGAACCGGAGGGCGCGGTCGAGCCGGTTGTCAGCGGCAGGAAGCCCTGCGCGGTGATGGTGCTGGCGTCGCCACCGTTGCAGAGCACGCTCTTCGTGCCATTCGCCTGGTTGTCGAAGCCGATCAGCGTCTTGGCCCCGTTGTAGCCCGGCAGCACCGTGTCGGCGACGTTGTAGACGTAGCGGACACCGGGAATGGAGGCGTTCGAATCCGAGGGGTTGCCGCCCGTGTTCGACGGGAGGTTGGAATACCACTCGTTCCCCTCCGCCACGGTGTTGCCGTCGACGGCGTAGGTGCCGCGGTTGGTGTTCTGATTGAAAGGTCCGACTTGAGGTGTCAGGTCGACGTAGGCCTCGCCCGTCCCGGAATTGTTCTGCATCGTCGCCATGGTCAGAGTGCCTGCCTCGAAATTCCCCAGGGTGTTGGTGCTACCGGTGAGGGCCTGGTCGACCAGGTTGTTCGCCGTCGACTTGTTGTCCGTCGTGTCGTTCCACTCCGAGCTGAACTTTCCGGCCGAGTAGATGTACATGGCGGCCGCGGTGACGTTGCCCGCAGCGACTGCACCCCCTGCGGCGTTCGGGTCGCCGACGCTGTTCTCGTAGACGATGCCGTCTTCGGTGTTCTCCTCGTTTGGCGCGGTCGCGGTGCTCAAGGTGAAGCCTGTGATCGGCTGGGTGGTCGTCGTGCACGTGCTCGGTGCGACCTGCTTGGTCGGGTCGAACCCGAGCACGTCCGTGTAGACGGCCCGAGTGCCGGATCCAGACTGCGGCCAGAAGAGGACGATCGGCGCATTCGCTCCGGTCACTCCGTTCACCGTGATCTGGTTCCAGTTAGTGTCCACGCACTCGTAGATGGCCTGGACCTGGGCCAACGTCAAGCCATTGTTCGGCCCCGTGTTGGAGCCGGCGGTGGTCACGGTCGACGGAGCGTCGCTACCCACGAGCGGGGCCACACCGTCAAGGGCGTAGGCGTAGTAGTCGAGGTGTGAGGGGCTCGGGTCACCGGACTCAGTGCTGCCACTCGGGAGCGTCTCCGCGTGCGGAGCGGGAGGCGAGGACGACCGCGAGAAGTCGATGCAGCCCTGTTGGTTGGCGGCAGCCGTCTCTTCAGTCGCCAACGCCGTCTTCCCCTGGCCCGAGCCATTGGGAGGCTGGAGCGACGTGCTGTACGTGACTCCACCCGAACACGTCAGGGTGTCCGAGGAGATCGACTGGGTCAACGACCCGCTCTCGGGGAGCGGATTGATCAAGTTCACCTCTGGAAAGAGCGCATGCATCATGAAGTACGTCGTGAACGAGCCGACGGCCGTCATTTCGGTGTTGCTGGCTCCGGCAGGCGCCGCAGCCAGCACGACGGTTGCGCCGCATCCAGCGAGCACCATGGCTCCGGCCAGGAGGCCTCGCCTCAATATTGATTGCTTGTCCTTCACTTTCGCTCCTTCGTGAGGTTCCTTCCGTAACAGCGGCTTGTGATCGAGTGCGGTGAGACGAGTGCCAACGGCTCCCTTTCTGAACAGTGACGTTGCAATGCGAAGTGCTAAGGGCGATCGAGTCATGTGGCTCCACGCTTTCGTTTGATTGACAAGATGACGACGGGCACGGCCACGAGCAGCAGAAGAGCCAGGAGCGGCAGCAACGGGCTCTTCGGCAACTCGCCACCCTTGAGGGCCGCTGGTGCAGCCGGCTTGAACTCCGAATTGGCCTGGCTGCGAGCAGTGGTGCCCGTACCCGCTCCGCTTCCGGACCCGGTCCCGCCGGTCGTTCCGGCGGCCAACGCGGTGTTGGTGTTGGTCGCGTTCGAGGAGCCGGTACCTGACGCTCGTGAATTGCCGCCCGCTCCGGTCGCCGCCGAACCGCCGGCCGCGTTCCCGATCGGGGGAAGTGGGGGCGGAGACGCACCTGCGCCGAGGCTCCCGCTGAACGTTGGATTACTACAGTTCGATGCGTTGAGCTGCTGCGCCGGTTGGTTCAACATGTAGCCGACGGCATCCGCCAGGAATTGCGACAGCTGCGGAGGAAGTGGGGCATAGCCGATCGCAGCCATGTGGATCTGGCCGGCACAGGCCACGAAACTCATGAATTGGCCCAACGTGCTGGCAATGCCCTGATTGGAATAGACGGACAGACACGTGGAACGCACTGAGTTCGGTGCGCATTGCACCAGGATGTAGGAGTAGGCGGAGATCGGATAGGCCGCTGCGTTGCTGCTCGTGTACACAGCCGTGAGGTTCTGCGAGGTGTCCGGAGCCAGCTGCGCCGATTCCAACGCCGCGCTGATGTTCACTGCGTAGGGCTGCACCCAGTTGCCCGATGCGTTCTGGACCCACGCGACATTGTCGTTGTAGACCTTGGCGTAGCCGAATTCGTCGTAGCCGATCGTCCACCGGTTGGCCGCGATGTAGTTGGCCTCGGTGTCCGAGCCCGACTGGCACGCCATGTTGGTGGGCGCGCTGGCATTGTCGACCTCGAGGATCCTCGTGCTCGTCGAAAAGCCGTTCTGCGCTGCCCACGCTGCATAGTCAGCCGGGTCGGTGTGGGCGACGAAGTCGTAGAAGAGCGCCGTAGTTCCCGACTGACCCGTCCGGCAGACCACCGTGATGTGCTGATTGGGGAGGGTCACCCCGCCGTTGTCGGCACTGATCGCCGGGTCGTCCCAATTGCTGATCTTGCCCAGGAAGATCTTGGCAATGGTCATCGGCGCCAGGCGCAGCGAGTTGATGGGATCCTGCCCGCTCGGGGTCAGCGCGACGTTGTACATGATGGCCGTCGCCCCGGCGGCGTCCGGCGTGTACTCGAAGCCGCGGGGCACGTTGACCGGTGATCCGGGAAGAAGCTCCGAGAACTCAGCCTCGGTCCCGGCGAAGTCGGCCGTGTTCTGGCTGTAGGCCTCCAGGCCGGCGGGCGAGCTCGTAGGCGTGTAGTTGAGGTTCAGTCCCTGGTTCTGCACGCTCTGGGTCCACTGTTGGAAGGCGAGGGCGGCGTAGGTGGACCCCTGACCGTTGGCCGGAGCGTTCGCCGCTCCTGCGGGCGCGCTCGCGCCGCCGACAAGCGCCGCCAACACGGCCGTCAGGGAGACGGCAAGCATGAACACGACACGCGTCGTCATGCGCCGGGCCACGCTCATCCGAACTTGCCCCCGACGTAGTCGGCGGTCCGCAGGTCTTCCGGAGAGCTGAATATCCGCGTCGTCGGACCCTGCTCGACCAGTTGCCCGGGTTGGTTCTCCGCCGCCAGAAAGAAAGCGCACTTGTCTGAGACGCGCTGCGCCTGCTGCATGTTGTGCGTGACGATCACGACCGTCACCTCGTTGCGCAGCTCTTTGATGGTTTCTTCGATGCGTCTGGTCGACGAGGGGTCGAGGGCTGAACAGGGCTCGTCCATGAGCAGCACGTTCGGCGCGACCGCCAGTGACCTCGCGATACACAGACGCTGCTGTTGACCACCGGACAGAGCGCCGCCCGGGCTGTCGAGCCGCTCGCGCACTTCCCGCCACAAGCCGGCCCTCTGGAGTGATTGTTCGACCAGGGCGTCCTGGTCGCTGCAGCGAATCTTGGTGAGCTTCAGTCCGGCCAGGACGTTCTGCCGGACGCTCATGGCCGGGAACGGGTTGGGCTTCTGGAAGACCATGCCGATGCGGGTGCGGATGATCTGGGCACGCATGCTGGCGCCGTAGATGTCGTCGCCATCGAGGAGAATGTCCCCGGCCATCGCCGACCCTGGAACCAGCTCGTGCATCCGGTTGAGGAGACGCAAGAACGTTGACTTGCCGCACCCTGAAGGCCCGATCAGTGCGGTGACCTCCCCCGCGACCATGGTCAGGTTCACGCCCTCGAGAACCAAGTGCTCGCCGAACCATGCACACGCTTCGCGGGCCTCCAGAGTCGCCGCCCCAGGCGGCGGGCCTCCGATTAACGTCTGTGCTGCCTTCTGGCCGTCGGCCGCAGCGGCCTCGCCTTTCTCCTTTGCACTGGCGTCGGCGATCTTGTTGTCGTCGGCGATGGCTCGGTGGTTCATGGACACTTCGGGCGGGTTCAAATTGAGGTTGGTCATGGTCCCCCCGCCGCCCTGATCGCACCGCTCCGCCCCGAGGTTGACGAGATGAGCTTCGGTTCTGCGGTCTCCGGCGTCGACGATCGGCTGGGGAGGCGGATCGGACGCTTGTTGGCCACCGACCGGTCACGCCCGATGATCCGGGCCACGATGAACAGGCTCAGGATCAGAATCAGCAGAACGAGGGCGCCGGCGTACCCACGCTGGATGTCAGCCGTCGATTGGGTGCGAACGAAGCGGTAGATGAAGAGCGGCAGGCTCTCTTGCGGCCCGTGGAACGGGTTGGCGTTCATGAGGTTGTACCCGAAGGCCGTGAACAGCAGGGGCGCCGTCTCACCTGCCTCCCGTGCGATGCCGAGGATCGCCGCGGTGGCCACGCCGGTCGATGCCGTCGGAAGGACGACGGAGAGGACGACCTTCGCCCGTGAGGCCCCGAGCGCGAGGCCTGCTTCTCGAAGCCCGTTGGGCACGAGGCGCAGGACGACTTCGATGGCGCGACAGATTGTCGGCATCATCGTCATCGACAGGGCCAAGGACGCCATGAAGCCGTTGAACGAGAACAGGGAGTTGTCCTTGGCGAGCGGGATGATCAAGGTGGCGTAGATGAAGAGGCCGCTCACGATGGACGGCATGCCGCTCATGGCGTCGACGAAGATCCGCACGGGTCGACGCAACTTCGAGCGACTCTCGTTGAGGAAGAACGCCGTCGCCGCACCCAAGGGCAGCGACCACAGCAGTGCGAGCCCGACCTGCTCGATCGTCCCGACGATGGCGTGCAAGCCACCACCCGCCGTGGCCGGCATGGTCGGGGTGACGCCCCGCTGGTCGTGGACGAAAAAGCTCGGCCGTAGAGCCGGGAGCCCCTTGATGATGATGTAACTGACCAGCCAGACGAGGGGGATGAGCACGATGACCATGGCGCTGGACACGGCCACCGTGACCACCCGGTCCACCGCACCCAGCCATCCGACCCTGTCGTAGGAGGCCACGAAGTAGATCGCAAGAAAGACGAAATAAGCCACGATCCAGAACAGCAACCAGCCCACTCCATCGGTGAGGACCGCAAAGACGAGCCAGCACAGGCTGACCGAGCTCACTGCGGACGCCGCCATGACGAGCAGGTCCAGCTTCGTCATGTTCGTTGGCCGGCGGGGACGGCGACGGGGGGCGGGACCCTGGCGTGACGAGTCTCCGGGCGCCAGCGGCGTGCCAGCGTTCGCGTCCGGAGCGAGATCGGCGTTCGGGGCGTCGAGGACGTTTGTCACAGGTCGACGGCCGCCCCTGATCGGCTCCGCGAAACGATCGTGGAGGCGATCAGATTGGTGACCAGAGTGAGGCAGAACAAGACGAGGCCGGCCGCCATGAGTCCGGAGACGGTGAACGGATCGCTGCCGGCCCGTTGAGCGATGAAGCCTGCGATCGTCCCGCCTCCCTGTTCGAGGAAGTGGAGTGAGATGTGCGGCACCTGGGGGAGGATGAGCGTGACCGCGATGGTCTCGCCCAGGGCCCGCCCGAGACCCAACATGGAGCCGCCGATGATCCCGCCCTTGCCGTAAGGCAAGACGACCGTGCGGATCATTCCCCACCTGGTGGCACCGAGGGCGAGAGCCGCCTCCTTCTCGCCCGGCGGCGTCTGCGCGAAGACCGCTCGGCAGATGGACGCCACGATCGGGACGCACATCAACGAGACGACGATGCCCGCAATGAACATGGAGCTCAGGAGGCTGGCGCCCTTCGTCGTGGCGAAGATGGGAATCCATCCGAAATAGGTCGTCAGCCAGCGGGACAGCGGCTCGATCTGGTACTGGAGCGTCAGGAATGCCCACAGGCCGAACAGCAGGCTGGGAATGGCAGCCAAGACGTCGATGAGCCCCTGCAAGATCTTGCGCAGGCGCAGTGGCGCGTATTCCGAAATAAAGAGCGCGGCAAAGACGCCCATCGGCACGGCGATGCACTCGGCGATCAGTGCGACGATGACGGTGCCGAACAACAATCCCGCCACGCCGATGACGACATGCTTGGTGTTCGTGCTCCACTCCGTGGTGGTAAAGAAGTGCCAGCCGGCGTACGCCCAGGCATGGCGACCCTGGTAGAGCAGGAAGACACCCACCAGGGTGAGCAACACCAGGACGAGAAGCCCCGCTCCGAGCGTGGTCAGGTCGAAGAGGCGGTCGGAGCGGCTGGGCTTGTCGACGATGGTGCGACGAGTCCGTACCGGACCGGACGGCGGGGTCTGGGCCGTGACGGTCGTATCGGTCATCGCATCGTGACCCGGTCCACGAGCGCCATCGAATACTTGGATGTGGACGACACAGTGCACGGTTTGCGCACGTATGCAACGGTGGGACGCAACACGCCGCGAGTGCAGTATTCGTTCTCGCGAGACCGCGGGAGCGGCATGTCGTTATTCCCAATCCCTCTATCCGCTACGTCGCCAAGTACTTCCGGCCAAGTACCTCAAGCCACAGGGGGGTTCCTGCTGACGCGCGGCACGTTACTGACGCAAATGAACTACTCAGTGACGAGAGACCCTCTTCAAACTGAACTCTTGGTGACGAGAGAGTTATCTCGGAAGCTCTGTCGTGCTTGCAAGACGGGTCGGCGCGGGCCCAGCTTGCCGGGGCGCCGATTCAGTGCGTTGCGGGCGACGGTACCGAGTGGCTACGTCGAGCAGCACGTGCCTGAACACCACGAACTGGACCCTGTTGATCGGCGGCGCCGTCCCGGAACTTCGATCGTCGAACCAAACGGCCGGCGGACACCTCGCCCTCGCTTTCGGCGGGCGGTCGGGGACACGTCCGGGCCCGGGCGTCGACGGGGTCCCTGCGATCGTTCCAGCCCGGGAGATCCCGAGCCTGACGACTCCCAGGCGCCGACACCCAGCGTCGGTCCCGCCCAGCACGGCTCTAGGCATAGGGGTGCTACCCCCCTCCCCGGTTAGGTGTTAGCGCACTGTCCGGCTGTCCCCCCCAGCAGGACAATGAAGGTGCGAATTGATTTGGAGCGCGGCGATCGTCTCCAGTGCGGTGCCGGTCTTCGTGCTCCTGCATCCTCGATGAAAGGGGCAAAAATGAAGGATTCCGCACTGAACCGCTGGATGTGGCTGATCGGATTGGCGGCGATCGCGCTGCTCTTCGTCTCGTTCGGACCGCTCTCGAGCGGTCAGCCGGACGAAAATGCGTCGGGCGTCACCGTGGCGCACTGGTACAACACCCACGTGAACCAGCAGTGGCTCACGGTCTGGCTGGTCGGTCTGGCGTTGTTCTTGATTTTGGTCTACGTGACACACCTGCGAACGGTGCTGGTACAGGCCGGTGGGCAACGTCTGTGGCCGAACATCGCCTTCGCGTCGGGGATCCTGCTTGTCGCGAGCGTGATCGTGGACGGCAGCTTCGAGATGACGATCCTGCTGGCGGCTCACAACCACCAGTTTGCGATCGTGCACTTCATCAACTTCTACAGCCAGAACAACGAGCTGCTCCTGCTCGCCGGAATGGTCTTCCTGACCCTGTCCGCCGGCCTGGCGATGCTGCTCAACCGCGGTGCGAGCCCGCTGCCGAAGCGGCTGGGGTGGTACTCAATTCTAGTGGCGGTAGTCGGAATTGCGGGGCCGTTCAGCTTCTTTGCCTTCCTGTTCGGGTTCCCAATCTGGATCGTGGCGACCGGCATCGTGATCGCGGTCAAGACCCGCCGCGGCACCCTCGGTGGGGATGAGGGCCCCGGCGGCAGCGCTGCGGTCAGCGCGGCAGCGGCGCAAGCGGTCGCGGCGTAGGAACGCGAAGCCTCACAGCACGCGAACAGCAGGTCCGCGCTGGCTACTCGGCCGGTGCGGGCCTGCTGTCGCGTCCGCCGTTCGGTTCTGGAGCGATTCGGCTACGCGCCGCCGTCAGGATCATCCGCACGACGACGCCGATGATGGCGAGGTCGAGGAGCATCTGGGCCGACACGACGAGCCGGGCCGTGTCGGTCTTCGCCGTGATGTCGCCGAAGCCTACGGTGGAGAAGACGCTGATCGTGAAGTAGAGGGCCTGGGTGTGGTCGAGTGGGCGGTTGAAACCGCTGAAGCTGTGGGCGTTGGCGTTGGACATCGAGAGGTAGACGATCGAGAAGCCCACCAGGAACACGCCGATGACGATGCCCAGCGCCTCCACGGCTCGCAACTCGGGGAGTTCAGCGAGGGAAATACGGCGGATCTGCCAGATGAACACGGCGACGATGAGCGCGACGACAGCGCTCAGGCGCAGCACCGAGCGCTCACTCGAAAAATGGTCGAAGGGAAGTGCGTAGAACGCGCCGAGGATCAGCGCCACCGCGACCACGATGATCGCGCCGGACCCCCCGATCGCCCGGCGCCGCTGATCCGGGTCGAGGTCGGTCAGGCGCAGCGGGCGTGGCTCCTCCATGGGCCAAACGCTAACGATGCCGCCCCTACAGAACGCGGAGCATCGCAGTGATGCGGCTTCCGCCGCCCGAAGCCCTCAGGTCAGCCTGAGCCCCTTCACGATCTCGACCACCTTCTCGCCGCACTCGGTCGGGTTCTGCGCCACGGCGACGCCGGCCGCCGACAGCGCCTCCATCTTGGCCTGGGCGGTGCCGGCCGAGCCCGAGATGATGGCGCCGGCGTGGCCCATCTTGCGCCCTGGCGGCGCCGTCACGCCCGCGATGTAGGCGGCGACGGGCTTGCTCACGTTGGTCGCGATGAATTCGGCCGCCCGCTCCTCCTCGGAGCCACCGATCTCGCCGATCATCATGATCGCCTTGGTCTCGGGGTCCTTCTCGAAAGCGTCGAGGCAGTCGATGAAGTTCGTGCCCGGAACGGGGTCGCCGCCGATGCCGACGCAGGTGGTCTGCCCGATCCCTTGCTGCGACAGCTCGTGCAGCGCCTGGTACGTCAAGGTCCCCGACCGCGAGACGATGCCCACCGGCCCTCCCGCCAGCGCGATGTCGCCCGAGGTGATGCCGATGTTGCACTTCCCGGGGCTGATGATCCCGGGGCAGTTGGGACCGAGCAGGCGGGTCTTCGGGAACTCCTCCACGAGGCGGTTGTAGGCCACGGCCTCGTCCTGGGCCGGGATGCCCTCGGTGATGCAGACGATGAAGGTGATGCCGGCCTCGGCCGCCTCGATGATCGCATCCGCCGCGCCCCGGGGGGGCACGCTGATGAAGGACGCTGATGCGCCCGTCTCCTTCACGGCCTCGGCCACCGACGCGTAGACGGCGATGCCCTCGATCTCCTCACCACCTCGCTTGGGGTTCGTGCCGGCCACGACCTTCGTGCCGTAGGCCTTGTTGCGCAGTCCGTGGAAGAGCCCCTGGCTCGTCGGGCTGATGCCCTGGATCACGACCTTGGTCGTCTCGTCGACGAAGATGCTCACGTTCGTTCCTCTCGGTCCGGTGACTCGGGGTTAGGCCTTGGCCAGCGCGACGGCGCGCCGGGCGGCATCGAGCATGGTGGGCTCGGCGATCAGGGTGTCCGACAAGTGGTTGGAGAGCAGGGCCCGGCCCGCCTCGGCATTGGTGCCGTCGAGGCGCATCACGACCGGCGATCTCAGGCTGACCCGCCCCATCGCCTCGATGATCCCCTTGGCCACCTCGTCGACACGCGTGATCCCGCCGAAGATGTTGACGAAGATGCTCTTGACCGCTGGATCAGCGTTGATCACCTCGAGGGCGGCGGCCATCACGTCGGCATTGGCACCGCCGCCGATGTCGAGGAAGTTGGCCGCCTCGCCGCCCACCTGCGTTACGACGTCGAGCGTCGACATCGCCAGGCCGGCGCCGTTGGCGATGATGCCGACGTCGCCGGAGAGGCCGATGTAGTTGAGCCCCTTCTCCTTCGCCATCTTCTCGCGCGGGTCGATGTCGGAGTCGTCCTCGAACTCGTCCCACTCGGGGTGCCGGAAGGCGGCGTTCTCGTCGAGCGTCACCTTGGCGTCGAGGGCGTGCACCTTGCCCTCCGGGGTGAGGATGAGCGGGTTGATCTCGGCCAGGTCGCAGTCACCCTCGACGTAGCAGTGGTAGAGCCGCACCAGCAGCGCGGCCGTCTGTTCCCGTGCCTCGGGATCGAGATCGGCGCGGTCGACCCACTCGCGGGCCTCTCCTTCGTTGAGCCCGGTGACGGGGTTCACGTGGATCTTGGCGATGGCGCCCGGGTTGGTCTGCGCCACCTCTTCGATCTCTACACCGCCCTCGGCCGAGAGCATGCCCAGGTGGAGCTTGGCCGCACGGTCGAGGGTGAAGCTGGCGTAGTACTCCTTGGCGATGTCGGACGCGTGCTCGACCCAGAGCCGCTTCACGACGTGGCCCTTGATGTCGAGGCCCAGGATGTTGCCGGCATGGAGGCGCACCTCGTCGGCGTCGTGGGCCAGCTTCACGCCGCCCGCCTTGCCGCGGCCGCCGACCTTCACCTGGGCCTTGATCACCACCGGGTAGCCGGCGGCCTCGGCCTGGGTGACAGCCTCGTCGACGGTGTCCGCCACCCCGCCGGGTGAGACGGGGATGCCGAAACGGGCGAAGTACTGCTTGCCCTGGTACTCGTAGAGGTCCACTTTGGGTGCTGTCTCCTTTGTGCCTGTTCGCTGTGCGATCGCTGTCGTCGGTGTCGCGGTCGGGTTTCGGGGTTCCGACCGCCGAGGCGAGCCGGGAGTGGCGCCGGGGACGGCGCCGGAAATGCAATCAGCCCTGGAGGGCCTCCTCGCGCGCGTCGAGGGCCTCGCCCAGCCACGAGCCGATGGCGTCAAGGTGCGCACCCGGGGTGAAGACCTCGGCCACTCCCTCTGCCTTCAACGCGGGGATGTCGGCCTCGGGGATGATGCCGCCGACGATCACGAGCACGTCGCCGCGGCCGGCGTCCGCCAGCAGCTTGACCACCTTGGGCACCAGCGTGAGGTGGGCACCGGAGAGCAGGGAGAGCCCGACGGCGTCGGCGTCCTCCTGCACCACGGCCTGGACGACCTGCTCGGGCGTCTGGTGGAGCCCCGTGTAGACGACCTCGAATCCGCTGTCGCGGAGGGCGCGCGCGATGACCTTGGCCCCCCGGTCGTGCCCGTCGAGGCCGGGCTTGGCCACGACCACCCTGTAGGGACGTTTCATCGGGGTCCCAGGATACGGACGGCCCTGCTCAGGCGCCAGATGGGAGCCCGCAGTGACGGTTCCGGCGGTCCGGTGCGGCCGACCGCAGGTAGAAACCCACTTTTACAGGGATGACCAGGTTGGACGCGTCATTGTTCGGCGGATCTCCGGATACCACACCCGATCGCGGGGCGACCATTCTTTTCGCGCATGTGTGTATGGAGGTGTGTATATGTCACGAGTAAACGTCTACCTGCCCGACGATCTCGCCCATGAGTGGCGGACGGCGGGGAGGACGAACCTCTCTCAGATCACCCAGAACGCCATCCGGCGGGAGCTGGCCCGGTGGGACACCGACATGTGGCTTCGGCGCGTCACCGTGCAGCGAGGGTGGAACGTGTCGCACCAGGAGGCCCTAGGGGCCTTGATGGAGGACGCTTCTACAGCGGGAGGTGACGCGTGAACCGGCGGCACGTCGTGCTGGACGCCGCGGCGTTGCTGGACCTGCTGGTCGCACGCGACTTCGGTTACCTCGTCGAGTCACGGGTGGCCGGTGCCCAGTTGCACGTGTGCGCCCACGTCGAAGCCGAGTTGTTCTCGGGCGTGCGCCGGCTGGAGCTGGACGGGGTCTTGGGATCGTCGGTGTGCGAGAAGCATCTTGCGACCCTGGCCGCGGCGCCGATCCAGCGACACCCAGTCTCCGATGTACTGGCGGGAGCGTGGCGACGACGACACGCGCGATGGCTGGTCGACGTGCTGTCGTTTGAACTGGCCCTGTCGATTGGCGCACCCCTCGTGACGACGGATCCGCGTATGGCCGATGCGACTAGTGAGATCGTCGAGTTCGTAGGGATCGGGGTGGCCGAGCGCTAACGGTTCAGGCCGGCGACGGTTCGAGAATGACGACGGGGATGTCCCTAGTCGTGTTGCGTTGGTAGGAGTCGTAACCCTTGTAGGCCTTGACGAGCTCGGGCCAGAGCGTCGCCTTCTCGTCCGGCGTTGCCGTCCGTGCCCGCATCTTGCGGATGCGCTCCCCGACCGTGATCTCGACCTCGGGGTTGGCGACGAGATTCTTGTACCAGATGGGGTCGTCGGAATGGCCGCCCTTGGACGCCACCAACACGACACGGTCTTCGCCGTAGATGGGCGACGTGAGAAGCGTGCCCCGGCGCTGCCCGGTCTTGCGCCCGATCGTGTGCAGCTCGACCGGCTGCATCCCGCCGACCTTCTTGGGGAAGCGGCCGCCGCTGAGTTTCAGCAGGGCGCGATGTCCGTGCTCCAACATCCAGGCGCCCGCCTCGATCGCCTTGTCACTCATTGCCGCCCTCTCTTCCTGGGTCCCGCCGCGTCGAAGGTTGCGAGCGTACCTGCGGTCTCAGGTCCGGCGTAGCGGCGTCGCCGACAGCAGCAGGTTCTTCTTCCCCACCGAATCGAAGTCGACGGTCGCCTGGGCCCGCGACCCCTCGCCCTTGGCGCTGATCACGACCCCGCGGCCCCAGTGCTCGTGCACCACCTCGTCGCCGGCAACGAGCTCGAGGTCCTCGGCGCCGGTGCTCCCCCGGCCCTTCGACTTGGCCGCGCCCGCCTTGGCCGCCAGAGATACCGCCGGCGTGAAGATCGCCCCCGCCAGGTGGTCGTCGCCCGACACCGAGTCGTAGCCGGTGCCGCGTCGCGGCGACCCCAGCCCTACGTCCTCGACGAGATGCGACGGCACCTCGGTCACGAAACGGCTCGGCATGGCCGGCTGGGTGCGCCCCCACGTCGTACGCGACCAGGCGTGCGAAATGGCGAGATGCTGGCGGGCCCGGGTGATGCCGACGTAGAAGAGACGGCGTTCCTCCTCGAGCTCGGTCGGCTCGGACAACGCACGGAAGTGGGGGAAGATCCCCTCTTCCAGCCCGACCACGAAGACCGCCGGGTATTCGAGTCCCTTGGCGGTGTGCAGCGTCATCAAGGAGACCTTCGTCCCGTCGGACTCGAGCTCGTCGGAGTCGGCCACCAGCGCGACCGTCTCGAGGAACCCCATCACGTCGTCGAAGTCGCCGGCCTGCGTGGCCAGTTCGGCCAGGTTCTCGATACGGCCGTCCGCCTCGTGCGTGTGCTCGGCCACCAATTCGGCCAGATAGCCGGTCCGGTCCGCCACGAGCTGGACGAAGTCGGCCGGGTTGATCGTGTCCACCAGCGGCCGCAGCTCGCCGAGGGTCTTGGCCAGCTGCTCGGCACCTTTCAGCGCCTTGCCGTTCAACCCCGCGTCCTCCGCCCGGTCGATCGCCACCGAGAAGGGCACGCCCTCGACCTGGGCCCAGGCCGCCAGCCGCGTCACCGAGGCGTCGCCGATGCCGCGCTTGGGCACGTTGACGATACGGCGCGCCGACACCTCGTCGTCGGGGTTGGCCAGCACGCGGATGTACGCCAGCACGTCCTTGATCTCACGGCGGTCGTAGAACTTGGCGCCCCCCACCACCTTGTAGGGGATACCGCTGAACTTCATGGACGTCTCGAGCGGGAGCGACTGCGCGTTCGTGCGGTAGAAGACCGCGACGTCGCCCCACGACAGCCCTTCGGAGGCGTGCATCCGCAGGATCTCGCTCGAGACCCAGTTCGCCTCGTCGCGCTCGTCCTCGGCGCGGTAGCGCTTGACCGGCCCGCCGGTGTCGCCGACGGTGAAGAGCTCCTTGGCTTGGCGCCCGATGTTGTTGGCGATCACGGCATTGGCCGCGTCCAAAATCGTCTGCGTCGAGCGGAAGTTCTGCTCCAACAGAATCGTGGTCACGTTGGGGAAGGCCCGCTCGAACTCCAAGATGTTGCGGATGTCGGCCCCCCGCCAGCGGTACACCGACTGGTCGGAGTCGCCGACGACGCACACGTTGCCGTGCGCCTCGCCCAGCAGCTTGACGATCTCGTTCTGCGCGTGGTTCGTGTCCTGGAACTCGTCGACCAGGATGTGCTGGAAGCGCTCCTGAAACTTCGCCCGAACGTCGTCGGCCGCCTGCAGCAAGTTCGCGGTGACCATCAGCAGGTCGTCGAAGTCCATCGCGTTGGCCGCGTGCAGCCGCTGCTGGTACTGGGTGTACACGTCGGCGATCCGCTTGCGGAAGGGGTCCGGGCCGTCCTGGGCGTCTGCCCGGAACGTCTCGAAGTCCACCAGCTCCGACTTCGCCTGACTGATCACCGCCTGCACGGCGCGCGAGGGCAGGCGCTTCTGGTCGAAACCGAGCTCCGCCGTGATCATCTCAACCAGGCGCCGGCTGTCGGTGTCGTCGTAGACGGTGAAGCCCGAGCGGTACCCCAGGCGGTCACCGTTCATGCGCAGGATGCGCAGGCACGCCGAGTGGAAGGTGGAGACCCACATCTTCTCGGCCGCGTCGCCGACGAGGTCGACGACGCGCGAGCGCATCTCGTCGGCCGCCTTGTTGGTGAACGTGATGGCGAGGATGCCCCAGGGTGCGGCGTCGCCGGTGGCCAGCAGGTGCGCGATGCGCCGGGTCAACACCCGGGTCTTGCCCGAGCCGGCTCCGGCCACGATCAGCAGCGGCCCGCCACGGTGCTCGACCGCCGCCCGCTGGGGAAGGGTCAGGTCATCGAGGAGCGCGGCCGGGTTGCCCGAGAACGCGCCGGCCTTGGTGGCCGAACGCCGGCGGCGGCGCCGGCCATCGTCCGCGCCCTCGGCGGAGCCGGGATCGGCTTCGGGGTCGACGTCCTCGTCGCCGGCACCAGCTGCAGCACCGACGCCGGCCGCCGCCGACGCCCCGACCCCCTCGTCGGAGTCGTCGAACAGCTGCCCGTTGCCGTCGGCGGCCTCTGAGCCAGGGCCCTCCGGCGCCGTCCCCTGCGCTCCGCGCCCGCCGCTCCCCGGCGCGACGGTCACTCCCACTCGATCGTGCCGGGCGGCTTCGAGGTCACATCCAAAGCCACGCGGTTGACGCCCTCCACCTCGTTGATGATGCGCGAGGCGATGCGCTCGACCAGGTCGTAGGGCAGGCGGGCCCAGTCCGCCGTCATGGCGTCGTCGCTCGTGACGGCGCGGATGACGACGGGATACGCGTAGGTGCGGCCGTCACCCATCACGCCGACGGTCCGCACCGCCGGCAGCACGGCGAACGACTGCCACAGTTCGCGGTACAACCCCGCCCGGCGGATCTCCTCGACCACGACGGCGTCGGCGGCGCGCAGTATCTCGGCCCGCTCCGGCGTGACCTCGCCGATGATGCGCACCCCCAAACCGGGTCCGGGGAACGGCTGGCGCCACACGATCTCGTGGGGCAGGCCGAGCTCCTCGCCCACGGCCCGCACCTCGTCTTTGAACAGCAGCCGCAGCGGCTCGACGAGCTCGAAGTCGAGGTCCTCGGGCAGGCCGCCCACGTTGTGGTGCGACTTGATGTTCGCCGCGGTGTCGCTCCCCGACTCGATCACGTCGGGGTACAGCGTCCCCTGCACCAAGAAGCGCGGCCCGTCGCCGTGCGCCACCCCGCCGCCGTCACCGGAGCCCCCGCCGTCGGAACCCGACCCGCCGGCCCCGAGGTCCCGCGCCACCTCCTCGAAGATACGGATGAACAGCTCGCCGATGATCTTGCGCTTGCGCTCGGGGTCGGTGACGCCCGCCAACGCCGAGAAGTAGCGGTCGGCCGCCTTCACGTGCACGAGTTCGACCTTGAACTGCCGCCGGAACGTGTCCTCGACCTGGTCCGCCTCGCCGGCCCGCATCAGCCCCGTGTCGACGAACACGCACGTCAGCTGCGAGCCCACCGCCTTGTGCACCAACGCCGCCGCCACCGCGGAATCCACGCCGCCCGACAGCGCACACAGCACCCGGTCGGAACCGACCTGGGCCCGTATGGCCTCGACCTGCTGCTCGATGATCGACACATGCGTCCACCCCGGCGCACAGCCGCACACATCGATCAGGAAGTGGTCGAACACCTCGCCACCCCGGTCGGTGTGCACGACCTCGGGGTGGAACTGCAGCCCGAACAACCGGCGCTCGACATCGTGCATGGCGGCCACCGGCGCCGCAGGCGACGACGCCGTCGCCACGAAGCCCGGCGGCACCTCGGTGATGGCGTCACCGTGGCTCATCCACACCGACGACGTCGCCGGCCAGTCCGGGAACAGCGGCGACTTCCCACCCGAGGCCGTCAACGACAACGCCGTGCGCCCGTACTCCCCCGCGCCGGTGCGCGAGACGGTCCCACCCAGCTGCAGCGCCATCAGCTGCGCGCCATAGCACAGACCCAGAATCGGGATCCCCAGCTCGTAGATCCCCGCGTCGATGGACGGCGCCGGCGTCTCGTACACCGACTTCGGCCCGCCGGAGAAGATGATCCCCTTGGGCGCCCGCGCCCGTATCTCGTCGACAGAAATGGAGGACGGGACGATCTCGGAGTAGACGTGCGCCTCGCGCACCCGGCGGGCGATCAGCCGGGCGTATTGCGCACCGAAGTCGACGACCAGGACGGTGTCGGTCACCGAGAGGGGTTCACGGCAGCGCGCAACACAACGCTCAGTGCCCCATCCCCACGCCCTGCGCCCGCTGCAGCTGCTTGCCCTCGGTCTGCAGCGATGGCGCCACCATCACCTCGGCCTTCTGGAACTCCTTGACCGTCTCGTAGCCACACGTGGCCATCGCGGTCCGCAACGCACCGAACAGGTTCATGCGGCCGTCGTTCTCGTGGGCCGGGCCGAGCAGGATCTCACGCATCGACCCGCGCACCCCCGTGCGCACCCTTGCGCCCCGCGGCAGCGTCGGGTGGAACGTGGCCATGCCCCAGTGGAACCCGCGGGCCGGCGCCTCGAACGCCGACGACAACGGCGACCCCAGCATGACGGCGTCGGCGCCGCACGTGATGGCCTTGGCGACGTCGCCGCCCTTGGACATGCCGCCGTCGGCGATGACGTGCACGTACACGCCGGTCTCGTCGAGATGCCGCATCCGGGCGCCCGCGACATCGGCGATCGCCGTCGCCTGCGGCACACCGAGCCCCAGGACGCCACGTGTCGTGCACGCGTTCCCCGGACCCACCCCGACCAGGACACCGACCGCGCCGGTGCGCATCAGGTGCAACCCGGCCTGGTACGACGCACACCCTCCGACGATCACGGGGATGTCGAACTCACGGATGAAGCGCTTCAGGTTCAACGGCTCCACCGTCTTCGACACGTGCTCGGCCGACACGACGGTCCCCTGGATCACCAGGACATCGAGCTCGCCGCCCAGGATCGCCGGCGCCAGCTGCTCGGTCCGCTGCGGCGTCACCGAGGCGGCCGTCGTGATCCCTGCCTCTTTCATCTCGCGGATGCGAGCCGTCACGAGCTCGGGAATGATCGGCTCCTGGTACATCTGCTGCATCCGCGACGTCGCCTTCTCGTCGTCGAGCTCACGGATCTCGTCGAACAAAGCCGTCGGGTCCTCGTAACGGGTCCAGAGCCCTTCGAGGTTGAGCACGCCCAACCCGCCGAGCTTCCCCAGCTCGATAGCCGTGGCCGGGCTCATCACCCCGTCCATCGCCGCCCCGAGCAGCGGCAGCCCGAACTTGTAGGCGTCGATCTCCCAGGAGATGTCGACGTCCTCGGGGTCCCGGGTCCGCCGGCTGGGGACGATCGCGATGTCGTCGAACCCGTAGGCCCTGCGTCCCGACTTGAAGATGCCGATCTCGATGTCTGCCACTTGTTCGCCCTCCGGCATTCGGGTGGCCGGACGGCTCCACCACCGCCGGCCAGTCTCTTAGGACTCGATTGCGAACGCCGGGCCCGACACGCCGACGATCCTTTATCCTACTCCGCCGGTGCCTCGGCTCAGGCCCTCCCGGCACCGCCATTGGCCTCTGTTCCGCCCACCGCGCGGGTCCGCCGGACCCCTCCCGGCGGCCGGCGCGAGACTGCCCACCATGCCCGATTCCGACGCCTCCGCCGCCGTCAGCCGGGGTATGCAGACGCTGCTCGCCCGTCGGGCCGACGACCTGGCCGGCGGCGCCACCGGCATCGGCTGGAAGATCGGGTTCGACACGCCGGCGATCCAGCAGCACTTCGGACTGAGCGAAGCTGTCGTCGGCTACCTCACCGACACCCGCCTCGTGGAGCCTGCTGCCACCGTCTCACTCGCCGGCTGGGTGGCGCCCGCGGTCGAGGTCGAGTTGGCCGTCCGCGTCGGCGACAACGGCGCCATCGCCGGTCTCGGCCCGGCGCTCGAGCTGGTCGACCTCGACATCTCGTTCGACGACATCGAGCCGGTGCTCGCCGGCAACATCTGCCACCGCGGGGTGATCTTCGGCGCCGAGGTACCGGGCGCCGACCCCATGGCCATGGCGGCGGCCGTGACCAAGGACGGCGGTGTCGTCGCCGAAGGCAGGTTGACCAAAGACCCGGCCGTGACGGTCGACTTCGTGCGCGCATACCTTTCCGCGCACGGCAGCGCCCTCGAGCCGGGCCAGCGCATCATCTGCGGCTCGGTCGTCCCGCCGGTCGCCGTCGCACCGGGCGACGCGCTCGACGTGTCGTTCGGCCCCTTCGGCGTCCTCCGGGTCGCGTTCTCGGACTGACCCGTACCCCCGGCTGGGGCGCCTCGCCGTCCCTCGGGCCAACCGACGTTTGTCCCACGGGCGGCGTGGAAAGAAGAGGTCTAGCGTGCTGCCCACTGCCGTGGACCGCCACGGGCGGTCCGATGCGACGAAGGAGACACCCAACAAGAGCTGAAGGAGAGGCCATGCCCCACATCACGACGTCTGATGGAACCGAGCTGTACTACACCGAACAAGGTGAAGGACGGCCCATCGTCCTGAGCCACGGCTGGCCCCTGTGCTCTGATGCGTGGCAGGTCGAGTTGAAGGTCTTCGCCGACGCCGGGTACCGGGTGATCGCCCACGACCGGCGGGGTCACGGGCGGTCGTCCAAGACCTACAAGGGCAACGACATGGCGACCTACGCGAAGGATCTCGCCCAGCTCGTCGACAGCCTTGATCTCCGCGACATCGTGGTCATCGGACACTCCACCGGCGGCGGCGAAGCGGTGAAATACGCGGCGACCTACGGGAAGGACCGGGTGGCCAAGGTAGTCACCGCCGGCGCCGTGCCGCCCATCATGGTTAAGTCAGACAGCAACCCCGAGGGCACTCCCATCGAGGCGTTCGACGACATCCGACGCAACGTGCTGAAGGACCGCTCGCAATTCTGGAAGGACCTCTCGGAGCCCTTCTTCGGCGCCAACCGCGAGGGCGCGAACGTGTCGCAGGGCGCCAAGGACGACTTCTGGCGTCAGGGGATGTTGGTCAACCTTGCCGCTGCCTATGACTGCGTCAAAGCGTTTTCCGAGACCGATCAGACGGCCGACCTCGAGGCGATCGAGGTGCCCATTCTCATTGCGCACGGAGACGACGACCAGATCGTGCCGATCGTTGCCGCCGCCGACAAATCGATCAAGCTGGTCCAGCGGGGAACGCTCAAGGTGTATTCCGGCGCTCCCCACGGCATCTACGGCGCTTATCAGGACGCACTGGACAAGGACATCCTCGAATTCATCGAGGAGTGATCCCGGCCCCCACGAGCACGACGCTCAACAGCTCGTAGAGCATGCGGGCCGTCGCACCCCAGATCAGCTCGCCGGAGACCTCGAAGAACCACACCGGGAACGAGTTGTCCTCGGAGCCCGCGATGGCGCGTCCGGGGATGCGCCAGCGCTCCTCGTGAAAGATCGCGGGGTCGGCCAACTCCGCGAGTGACACGTCGAAGATCCGCTCCACCTCGGCGGGGCTGGGCACCAGGCGTGGGCGCGCCGCCACCGTGCCGAGAATCGGCAGGATGAACGACGACGAGACCATGGTCATCAACGGGTGCAGCCAGCCCACGGTCGTGACGAGCGCCGGGTCGAGGCCGACCTCTTCACAGGCTTCGCGGAGCGCGGCCGACGACGCGTCCTCACCTTCTTCGAGACGGCCGCCCGGAAAACTGACCTGTCCCTGATGCGTGCGCAGCTGCGCCGAGCGCCTGGTGAGCACGACGCGGGTCTCGCCGTCCTCTTCGAAGAGCACGCCGAGCACGCCGGCGTTGACCTCGCGGGGCGGGGCGGGCATCTCGCCGACGACAGGCGCCTCGAAGATCCCGTCCTTGCCCACGTCGTCGGGCACCGCGCCGGACTGCCCGGCGGCGGCGAGCGCGGCCAGCACCCGGTCGAGGCCGATCGGTGTCCGCCGCTCCGATGGGAGGCCGGCCCAGGGCGGTGGGCCGCCAGGCCGCCAATCGACCGGACGCGGGATCACCTGGGGAGGGACGGGGGGCGCCACCAGGCCAACTTAGGGGCAACGCCGCACTCGCTACGCTCTCGGGCCGTGACGACACCCGAAGAGTTGCAGGCCCAGGCGGACGCGTTCGGGTGGTACCACACGGTCGACCTGGGCAACGGCGTGGTCACCAAGGGAATCAGCGTTCAGGAGACCTCGGCCGGCGTCATTCCCGACGTGACCGGCCGCAGCGTGCTCGACATCGGGGCCTGGGATGGCAAGTTCTCCTTCGCCGCCGAACAGGCCGGGGCGAGCCGGGTCGTGGCGCTCGACCACTACGCCTGGGGCGTCGACTTCGTGGCGCGGGGCGCGTACTGGGCCGAGTGCATCGCCAACGGCACGCTGCCCGACCAGTCGAGGGACGAGACGGACTTCTGGCGGCCTGACCTGCCGGGACAGCGAGGCTTCAACTTCGCCAAGGCGGCTCTCGACTCGAAGGTCGAGCCGGTGGTCGGTGACTTCCAGAAGATCGACCTGGACGAGCTCGGGGTGTTCGACGTGGTGCTGTATCTCGGGGTGCTGTACCACATGAAGGAGCCGCTCACCTGTCTCGAGCGTCTGCGCGCAGTCACCAAGGAGGTGGCGGTGATTGAGACGGAGGCGGTGCACATCCAGGGCTTCGACCGCGAGGTGCTGATGCAGTTCCACGCGGGCAGCGACCTGCGCGTTGACTTCGGCAATTGGTACGTGCCCACGATCGAGGCGTTGCACAACCTGTGCCGTGCGGCGGGGTTCAGCGAGGTGCGCACGGTTCTCGGGCCGCCGGCGCCGCCGGCGGGTTCTGATGGCGGGCCGTCGCTACGCCAGAAGGTGGGGTCTCGGGTTGGTGGGCTGCCGATCCCGCCGGCGTCCGCGCCGAGCGTCAATTACCGCGCCGTGGTGCACGCCTTTTCGTAAGGCCGGCCGGGCCGCCGGGGTGGGCTGATCCTGTTGGTGCGTCAGCCCACGCTCTCGCTGCGCCGGGGCAACACCCAGCCCGGACGCGGGAAGTGGCACGTGTAGCCGTTGGGGTAGCGCTCCAGGTAGTCCTGGTGCTCAGGCTCGGCCTCCCAGAACGGACCGGCCGGCGTCACCTCCGTGATGACCTTGCCCGGCCAGAGCCCCGACGCTTCCACGTCGGCGATGGTGTCCTCGGCGACGCGGCGCTGCTCGTCGTTCACGTAGAAGATCGCCGAGCGATAGCTCGTGCCGCGGTCGTTGCCCTGGCGGTTGAGCGTCGTGGGGTCGTGGATCTGGAAGAAGAACTCGAGGATGTCGCGATAGGAGATCTGGTCGGGGTCGAAGACGATCTCGATCGCCTCGGCGTGGCCCTCGTGGTTGCGATAGGTCGCGTTGGCGACGTTGCCGCCGGTGTAGCCGACGCGCGTCGAGATCACGCCCGGGCGCTTGCGGATCAGGTCCTGCATGCCCCAGAAGCATCCACCCGCGAGAATCGCCTTCTCGGTCCGTTGGCTCTGGCTCATCTGTCTGCCTCCTTGTTCTTTGCAAACTCCTCGAAGCGGGCCTTGTACTGCCCGTAGCCCTCCTTGTCGAGATCCTCGTAGGGGATGAAGCGCAAGGCGGCCGAGTTGATGCAGTACCGCAGGCCGCCTTGGTCGGGCGGCCCGTCGTTGAACACGTGGCCGAGGTGGCTGTCGCCGTGGACCGAGCGGACCTCGGTCCTGATCATCCCGTGGGTCATGTCCGAGTTTTCGACCACGTTGTCGGGCTCGAGCGGGATGGTGAAGCTCGGCCAGCCGCAGCCGCTGTCGAACTTCTGGAGGGATGCGAACAGCGGCTCACCCGAGACGATGTCGACGTAGATCCCCGCCTCCTTCTTGTCCCAGAACTCGTTGTCGAAGCCAGGCTCGGTGGCGCTCTCCTGGGTCACGGCGTACTGGCGTGGCGTCAGCTGGGCTACCGCCCCGTCGTCCTTCTGATAGGTGTCAGTCATATCGTCATCTCCTCACTCTCGACTCTAAGCTCCCTGCCCTTGCGAGCCGTCGTCGGCGTTCAGGAGCGCCGAGGCGGCTTCGGCGTCCGACTCGAAGACGAGGACCGGGACCCCCTCGGTGAAGCCCACGGACTCGTACACCGGGATCGGGCCCAGCGCGACGTCGAACCCAGCGGCGCGGAGGCGAGCGGCGACGATCTCGGCTTCGATCGGTTGCAGCCGCACGAGCTCCACCCGCCTCTCCTCGGATGCGTGTGCCGAGTGGGTATCGCCTCTGGTGTCGGGCTTGCGATGGTCGGGCACTGGCATCTCCTCCTCGCCGATCGAGGGAACCGACCTCGAGTCAGCGGGCATCACCTGGTACAACGCTCATCGTGAGCGATTGGTTCCCAGCTTTCGCCCATTGGGACGAAGGGTCAACGGGCTTTAATTGCGACGAAGGGTCACCGGGCTTTTTGGCGCAATACCCCGACGGATCATCCCTGAGACGCGCCGATGCCGGGCCCGCAGGCCCGGCATCGACACCCGACACGATCTCGTGTGCTCTCAACGGTACCGCTGAGACGCCGAGAAAGGACGACACCCCTCGCGGTCGCCCGCGAGCGAGGTGCGGAGTTACATCATCCCGCCCATTCCGCCCATGCCACCCATGGCGGCAGCGGCGGCGGCCGGGTCCGGACCCTTCTCGGGCTTGTCGGCGACCAGTGCCTCGGTCGTGAGCAGCAACCCGGCGATGGACGCCGCGTTCTGCAGCGCCGAGCGGGTGACCTTGGCCGGGTCGATGATGCCGGCCTTCACGAGGTCCTCCATTTCGCCGTTGGCCGCGTTCAGCCCGGTGTTGCCCTTGGCCGACTCGACCTTGGCCACCAAGACGGCGCCCTCGAGGCCGGCGTTGAAGGCGATCCAGCGCAGCGGCTCCTCCAAGGAACGGGCCACGATCCGCGCCCCCGTCGCCTCGTCACCCTCCAAGGTGTCGGCAAGATCGTTGACCGACTTGCGGGCCCGGATCAGCGCCGTGCCGCCGCCGGCGACGATGCCTTCCTCGACCGCCGCACGGGTCGCGGACAGCGCGTCCTCGATCCGGTGCTTCTTCTCCTTGAGCTCCACCTCGGTGGCGGCCCCGACCTTGACGACGGCCACGCCGCCGGCCAGCTTGGCCAGGCGCTCCTGGAGCTTCTCGCGGTCCCAGTCCGAGTCGGTGTCGTCGATCTGGCGCTTGATCTGAGCCACGCGCCCCTTGACGTCCTCGCTCTTGCCGGCACCCTCGACGATCGTCGTGTCGTCCTTGGTGACGATCACCCGGCGCGCCGACCCCAAGAGGTCGACCGTCGCGTTCTCGAGCTTGAGGCCGATCTCCTCGCTGATGACCTGGGCGCCGGTGAGGACGGCCATGTCCTGGAGCATCTCCTTGCGGCGCTCGCCGAAGCCCGGCGCCTTGACGGCGACGGAAGTGAAGGTGCCACGGATCTTGTTCACGACCAACGTGGCGAGCGCCTCACCCTCGACGTCCTCGGCCACGATCAGCAGGGCCTTGCCCGACTGCATGACCTTCTCGAGCACCGGCACGAGGTCGTGCACGGCCGAGATCTTGGAGTTGAAGAACAGGATGTAGGGCTCGTCGAGCACCGCCTCCTGGCGCTCGGCGTCCGTCACGAAGTACGGCGACAGGAAGCCCTTGTCGAACTGCATGCCCTCGGTGAGCTCGAGCTCGATACCGAAGGTGTTGGACTCCTCGACGGTCACCGTGCCGTCCTTGCCGACCTTGTCGATCGCGTCGGCGAGTACGTCGCCAATCGCGGTGTCCGCCGCCGAGATGGACGCGACCTGCGCGATCTCGGTCTTGCCGCCGACCTCGGTCGCCTGCTTGGCGATGTTCTCGACGGCGGCCTTGACGCCCTTGTCCATGCCGCGCTTGAGGTCGCCCGGCGCCGCGCCGGCCGCGACGTTGCGCAGGCCCTCGCTGATCAGCGACTGCGCCAGCACGGTCGCTGTCGTCGTGCCGTCACCGGCGACGTCGTTGGTCTTGGTGGCGACCTCCTTGACCAACTGCGCACCCATGTTCTCGAACGGGTCCTCGAGCTCGACCTCGCGGGCGACGGACACGCCGTCGTTCGTGATGGTCGGTGCGCCGAACTTCTTCTCGATCACGACGTTGCGGCCCTTGGGCCCCAACGTCACCTTGACCGTGTCGGCCAGCTTGTTGACGCCGGCCTCGAGACCGCGCCGTGCGTTCTCGTCAAACTTCAGGATCTTGGGCATGGAACTTCTCGAACTCCTCTAGGGGTTGGCTGAATTTCTTGAGGCCGCCGCGTCGGCCCGGGAATCACCGGGGCGGCGGGCAGACCCTTTTCGGGCAGACCTCTGGGGACTGCGTGACTTGACTAGGCCAGCTTGGCCAGGATGTCCCGACTGGAGAGGATCAGGACGTCCTCCCCGTCGAGGATGTATTCGGTGCCGCCGTACTTGGAGTAGACGACGGTGTCACCGGTCTTGACGTCCATGGGGATGAGTTCGCCGGTGTCCTCGGAGCGCCGGCCCGGGCCGACGGCGATCACCTCGCCAGACTGGGGCTTCTCCTTGGCGGTGTCGGGGATGACCAGGCCTGATGCGGTCTTCTCTTCGGACTCGCCGGGACGAACGACGATACGGTCATCGAGGGGCTGCAGCTTCATCGGGAGGGGCCTCCTTGGCGGTTCGTTA
>DATMMN010000053.1:0-23944 GCA_035569675.1 Acidimicrobiales bacterium
CGCAGCGCCGTTGGTTCGGCTTCCTCCGCATGCAGGTACGCGTGGCGCGCGCGTTGCCGGCCGTGGTCACGGTGTCGCAGAACTCACGCCAGGACATCGTGGCCCAGATGGGAGTGGTGCCCGAGCGGATGACGGTCGTCCCGGTCGGCGTGGACGACACGGTGTTCCGCCCCTTCGACGATGTCACGCCGGTCCCGGGCCGCATCATGGTCACCTCGAGCAGCGACGTGCCGATGAAGGGACTCGTTCCCCTCCTCGAGGCCGTCGCCAAGCTGCGCACCGAACGCGATGTCGAGCTCACCGTCATCGGGCGCCCCACCGAGGGGGGCCGAGTTGACCGGGCGATCGCGCGGCTGGGCCTTGCCGACGCGGTGCGATGCGTCAGTGGCATCAGCGACGACGAGCTGGCCCGCCTCTACGGCCAGGCCGAGGTGGCCGTGGTGCCGTCTCTGTACGAGGGTTTCTCGCTGCCGGCGATCGAGGCCATGTCCTGTGGCGTGGCGGTGGTGGCGACGACAGGGGGCGCACTGCCCGAGGTCGTCGGCTGCGACGGCGAGACGGGCCTGCTCGTGCCGCCGGACGACCCCGGTGCGCTGGCCGGCGCGATCGCGCGGCTGCTCGACGATCCGGGCCTGCGGGCGCGACTCGGTGCGGCCGGCCGCGAGCGCGTCGTGCGCCGTTTCACCTGGCAGGTGACGGCGTCCGGAACCGCCGAGTGCTACAAGGCGATGCTCGAGGGGCGTCCGCTCCCGGGCGCGCCCACTTCCTCTGCGCTGCCGGAGTCGCCGAGCCCGTGCTGACCGTCGACTACGACCGCCTCGGTGTCGGTCCGGGGGACCTGGTGCTGGACCTCGGCTGTGGGTTCGGGCGCCACGCGTTCGAGGCGGCTCGCCGCGGCGCTTCGGTCGTGGCGCTCGACGCCGGTCCCGACGAGGTGGCCCAGGTGCGCGCCACGCTCGGGGCGATGGTCGACGCGGGGGAGCTGGCGCCCGACCATCCGGCCACCGCCGTGCAGGGGGACGCGCTGGCGCTGCCCTTTGCCGACGGCACCTTTGACCGGGTCATCGCGTCGGAGGTGCTCGAGCACATCCCAAACGACGTCGCCGCGATGCGCGAGCTGGCCCGCGTCCTCAAGCCAGGCGGCGCGATGGCAGTGACGGTGCCGCGCTGCGCGCCCGAGGCGGTCAACTGGGCGCTGTCGGACGAGTATCACGACACGCCCGGAGGACACGTCCGCATCTACCGCCGCTCCACGTTGGAGCGGCGCCTCGCCTCGGTCGGCCTCGAGCCGACCGGGCACCACCACGCCCACGGCCTACACTCGCCGTACTGGTGGCTGCGCTGCCTCGTGGGGCCGTCCAACGACTCGAATCCGGCCGTGGCGGCCTACCACAAGGTGCTGGTGTGGGACATCGTCAGGGCCCCCTTTGTGACGCGCGCGGCCGACCGGGTGCTGAGCCCGCTCATCGGCAAGAGCCTCGTCGTGTACCTGTCCAAGCCCGCCGTTGCGGTCGCCGGGCTGCCCGACGCGCGCCCGTCCCTGCCCCGGGGGGTGCCGGGCCGACGCGGACCGACGTCGCCGAAGCAAGGGGCCGCGGCATGACGACCGAGGAGATCCGCTCGATGCGCTCTATACGTGCTGCCCAGGTCACCATCCCCGAGGTGCCAGGCATCCTCACGGCCTCGGACGTTCTCGCCACCGCGCACGCCATTGCCGAGGTGCAACGGCACGACGGGATGATCCCGTGGTTCGAGGACGGCCACTGCGACCCGTGGAACCATGTCGAGGCGGCAATGGCGCTCACCGTGTGCGGCCTGGTCGACGAGGCGATGGCCGCGTACCGCTGGCTGGTCGACCGTCAGCTGCCCGACGGGTCCTGGTTCAACTACTACCGCCGCGACGCCGTGAAGGACCCGCGTCTGGACACCAACGTCTGCGCGTATTTGGCGGCCGGGGCGTGGCACCACCACCTGATCACGGGCGACGTCGAGTTCCTGGGCGAGCTGTGGCCGACAATTGAGGGCGGCATCGATTGGATTCTGCGTTTGCAACAGCCCGACGGATCGGTGTTGTGGTCGCTCGACTCTTCTGGCCGACCCGAGGGGTACGCACTGCTGACGGGATCGTCGTCGATCTACCACTCGCTGCGCTGCGCCGTGGCGATCGCCGAGTGCCTGGCCAAGGACCGTCCAGATTGGGAGCTGGCCGCTGGGCGGCTCGGTCATGCCGTGGCACACCACCCGGGCGCCTTCGCGCCGAAGGTGGAGTTCGCGATGGACTGGTACTACCCGATGTTGTCGGGGGCGCTCGAGGGCGAAGCGGGCCGGCGCCGCGTCGCGGAGGGCTGGTCCACATTCGTCATGGAAGGCCTCGGCGTGCGCTGCGTGTCGACGGGGGACTGGGTGACGGCGGCAGAGACGGCCGAATGCGTGCTCACGCTCGATGCTTTGGGGTTGGACCACGCGGCGCGAGAACTCTTCGTGGCCGGGCAGAACCTGCGCCTTCCGGACGGCTCCTACTGGACGGGAATGGTGTACCCCGAGCAGGAGACGTTCCCCAAGGACGAGCGCACGACGTACACGTTCGCGGCCATGGTGTTGGCGGCCGACGCATTGTCTGACACGACACCAGCCGCCGGCCTGTTCCGCGGCGAGTGCCTGCCGGCCCCACTTGACCTGGCCGAGCCACACTGCGGCGACGCGACCGACGGCTGCACGGTGTCGGGCGCGACGGGCCGCGCCGCCTTCGGCTAGCGCGCACGGAGTGCGCCGTCGGTCCCGGCTCTCCGGAACCGGCAGGTTAAGTGCTGCCAACGATGGCGTGGTAAGCCTCGGCTGTCAGCCGGGCGGTTTGCTGCCAGGAGTATCGACGGGCACGTTCGCGACCGCGGATCACGTTCTGCTCACTCATGGACGGGTTCTCCATGAGAGCGATGATCGTCTCGGCGAGAGCAAGGTCATCATGAGGATCGAAGTACAGTGCGCAGTCCCCACCGGTCTCGCAGAGAGCAGGCGTCTCGGCTGCGACTACCGGGCATCCGGCAGCGAACCCCTCAAGAATCGGCAGACCGAATCCTTCGTATAGCGAAGGGACGACGGCGCAAAGGGCTCCCGCATACACGGCAGGCAACTCGCTGTCCGACAACTCGACTCGCTCGACCCTGTCGGTGATATTCCACTGTTCGAAGAGTCCGCGTTCTTCGGAGTGGAAGGGTGGGCCTGCGCACAGCAACTTCAGGTCTGCGCGTGCCTTGGCGACTCGTGCGAAGGCGAGAAGGAGCGTCCAGAAGTTCTTGTAGCCGCCACGCATACCCACACAGAGCACGTATGGGGGGTCTTGCGGCCAAGTAGCACCAACATGAAAGCAACGGCTCGAGACACCGAGTGGTGTAACGATGACGGGCTTATCGATGGCTCCGTAGCAGTTTTCGAGATCTTCCTTGATCGTCTCCGAGATGCACAGGAGTCCGTCGCACTCCTCGACAACCTGGCGTTTGCCGGCGTGAGGACTTCCTTCCGGAAAGAGCTCTGGGAACTTCTCGGGGATCATGTCGTAGATAGTGCAGATCCTCGCCTTGGCGCGGATGGCCAGAGAACGCGGCTCGTAGAAGGTGTGATGGACGACCTCACTTTGTGAGAGGAATGGATTCATGAGGCGGTTGATCGTCCGAACGCCACGAGGATGCCGGATAGCGACTTCTTTCGGAATGAGGCGGTATCGCGAATCGGATTCGACAAGGTGGTGATTCGCAACGAGTTTGTAAGGCGTAACTGGTTGAACACCGAGGTCGGGCGATAGGCGGTACTCGCGGATGATCTCGGCAAAGTAGCGGGAGACACCGCCACGGGACTGCAGGCGGAATATCTGGTCGTCGAACGTGACTTTCATCGTGTTTCGGCCTTCGGTCCGTCGCAGTTCACTTGACGTGCCATCCCAGAACCAAGATCGCCCGCACGAACGAGATCTGCCGACCTCTCAGGGTCAGCTGAGAATTACGGAGCGACTTAAGGGCGTCTGGGCTTCCTGTCGGCACATGCCACATTCCTGGGAGCTTTAGCTTTTGGGCCAACGAATCACAAGGTCTCGCCAGTATCGGCTAGCCCCAGGTCGCCACGCGGCGCAAGACGCGCAGGCTGCCGCATTCGCCGTCGTCTACGAACTCGCCCGACTCGAGCGCGGCGCAGTACAGCTCGTAGGGTGGGCGCCCTCCGTCGGCCGTGTCGGCGAAGACGTCGTGGATGGCGAGCCAGCCGCCAACTGCGACGTGGGGAGACCAACCGCGATAGTCGGCCCATGCCGGCTCCTCGCCGTGCCCACCGTCGATGAAGCAGAAGGCCAGGGGCCGGTCCCAGCGCGTGGCGATAGTGGGCGAGTCGCCGACGACGCCCATTACGGTCGCCTCGAGGCCGGTAGTCGTGATCGTGCGCCGCCAGTGCATCAAAGTGTCGATGTGTCCTACTTCGGGGTCCACGAGATCCGATTCGTGGTACTCCCACCCGGGCTGGTTCTCCTCGGAACCGCGGTGGTGGTCCACCGAAAAAAGGACGGCGCCGGTGGATTCGGCCGCCGCGCCGATAAAGACCGTCGACTTCCCGCACCAGGCGCCGATCTCGACGAAGGTTGCGGGCTTCGCGTCGGGGAGATCGGCTTGGCCGGCACGCCGCGCCGCTTCGAACAGCGCCCGGCCCTCGTCTTCGGGCATGAACCCCCGCGTCCGACGTGCAGCATCGAGGAGGGCCTCGATGCGGGTTGAGTCGTGCCCGCTGTCTGTGGAGGGTGCGCTCACGAAGGACGGGTCGCAGTCGTGAGGACTCGAGACAATTCAGCTCGTTCCCGCGACGCAAAGGCGACATTGACCTGCAGACGCTCGATCGATTGGGCGACTCGGCGCGGACCCGAGCTCAGTGGATGGGCGTTCAGGAACGCGATCGCAGACTCGGCGAAGTCGGCATCGGCACAGAGAGCCGGTACCGACTCGACGACGCGGACAGGTGCGTTCTTGGGGAACCGTTCGATGATGGCGTCCCACTGCTCGGTGATCCGGATCCAGACCGCTTGACATCCCACCGGGTTGGCCAAAAGGGTGCTGAGGACGGCGAACCCGTTTTGGCTTCGCACCTCGGTCATGGCCAGGTCGAACGTCCGCATACAGAGCTCGATGTCGGGAAAGACCGCCAGCGCCCCCAGCGAGCGCATCTCCTCCTGTGGCGTCGTGGCAGATCGGTAGCGCGCCAGCACCGTGTCGTAGTCACCGGCTCGGAGCAGTTGCGCCACCACGGCAAGGATGGCGACCTCGATGTCTGCCGGGATCGCGACCGAGCCGCCCGCGATCGGTGAGGCATCGAAACGACGAGCGGCTTCCGCCCTTATCTCATCGTTGGCCCCCACCGTGCCGAGCAGGTTGATGGCGAGAGCTCGCAGCGTGGGGGTGCGCTCACCCTCGCCCGGCACGGCCTCGAAGCCGAGGTGGCGATGCAGCGGGCCGATGAGGCTTGCCACCGCGTCGTACAGCGCTTGGCGGTCGTCCGGACCGGCGATCCGGTTGCACAGGGTCAGTGCGGCGCCCACCGGGGCCCACGCCCCCGGGTCTGACTCGACTCCGAGTTTCATGGATACGCGGAGGAACTCTTCGAGCCGCGTGTGACCCGCCAGTGTGGTGGCCCACGTGTCGCCCATCAGGTTGGCACGCTCGAGTGGCGTCAGCTCGCCGAGGTGTTCGGCGAGGGACAAGCGGTGGTCGGTGTCGTAGCCAACACGGAACACACCCCAGCCGCCCGCATTGACGACGACGGTCCCTTGTGCGACCTCGGGCGCCGGCGCGGGGTCTGTTCCGAGCACAAGCCGGCGCAGGGGTGCACCGGGTTGGTTGCCGTGCGGCAAGGCGCGGACGGCAACCGGGACGTTCCAGGCGGTACCGATGGCCGACTCGGTGCCCTTGGGTACGGGCCCGTAGGCGAAGGGCTGCTGGAGCAACTCGTCGCGATCGAGCGTGACGAGTGGAAAACCGCCCTGGAGAATGAACGTGTTCATGATGTCGCGAACGGGCGCGCCGCTCGCGTCCTCCAGCGCGTCCCACAGGTCTGTCGTCACCGTGTTCGCATAGGCGTGTGCCTTCAGGTAGCTGCGCACCCCGTCCCGGAAGACTTCGGGCCCGATGTGCTGTTCGAGCATGCGCAGGACGCCGCAACCCTTCTCGTAGGTCAGGAGGTCGAACATGCCCTCCGCCTCCTTGGGCGGACCGACCGGGTACTCGATCGGGCGCGTGGAGTGCACACCGTCGACTGCCAACGCCGCCTCGCGCGAGGGGGCGAAACCGGCCCAGCGGTCCCAGGAAGGCCGAAAGGCGTCGACACACATCATCTCCATGAACGTAGCGAACGCCTCGTTGAGCCAGATGCCTTCCCACCATCCCATTGTCACGAGGTCGCCGAACCACATGTGGGCGAGCTCGTGCGAGACCACGTCCGCGACGCGCTCGAGCTCGGTGCGAGCGGCCTGCGCGGGGTCGACGAGGAGCGCCGTGTCGCGGAACGTGATGCAGCCGAGATTCTCCATGGCGCCGGCGGCGAAGTCGGGAATGGCGACGAGGTCGACCTTCTCACCCGGATAGGGGATGTTGAAGTACTCGGTGAAGAAGCGCAACCCGAATGCGCCGACCTCGAGTGCGTACTCGCCCAATGCCCGCTTGCCCGGTGTGCACACGACTCGGAGCGGCACCCCGTCCACGTCGATCGTCTCCGTGGTGTCGAACTTGCCGACGACGAACGCCACCAGGTAGGTGGACATCTTCATCGTGGGCGAGAACTTGACCCGTCGCTTCTTGCCAACGGTTTCGTCCGCGACAATGGGCGAGTTCGAGATGGCATCGAGGTCGGGGTCGACGATCAGCGTGACCTCGAACACGGCCTTGCGATCGGGCTCGTCGAAGCAGGGAAAGCAGCGCCGTGCGTCGACCGACTCGAACTGGGTGGTGGCGATCGTCTGGGTCTCCCCATCCGGCCCGGTGTAGGTCGAGCGGTAGAACCCACGAAGCTTGTCGTTGAGGGTCCCCGTGAACCGGCAGCTCAGCGTGCACGGACCCGGAGGCAGCTCGGAGGGCGCCTGAAACGTGACCCACTCGAGATCGTCGTCGAAGGCAACTGCGCACGCAACGGCCGTGCCATCGGACAATCTGACCTCGACGTCGCTGACCGCGAGCTCGACCGCGTTGAGCACGATCTCTCGGACCGGCTCGTGGATCACCGCGTCGATCGCCACTGTGCCCGAGAAGCTGGCGGCACCGAGGTCCGGCTCGATCTCGATTCGATACGTCTCGGGCTCGACCGTACGGGGCAGGCGAAACGCAGCGCTGGCCGGCACGTCAGAGGACGTCGTCGTGGGGGGGTGCATCCGGGGAAGGCTACCTGCCGCGCTCCGAGTAGGTTCTCGCTCCGTGCCAGAACCAGAGAGCCCGATCGGCGCCGAACCCGCTTCATCCCCGGTGCAAGACAAAGCGGTCCAGCACGACCTTGACGTCGTGGCGATCGGGTCCCCGCTGTTGGACGTGATCGAGCTGGCGAGCGGCGAGCAGCTGGCCCAATCGGGATTGGTCAAGGGATCCATGACCCTGATCGACTTGGCAAAGGCCAAGGAAATACAGGCCCTGATGGTGACGGCGCGTCACGTATCCGGGGGGTCCGTCGCCAACACGACCGCCGGCATCGCAGAATTGGGCGGAACCGCCGGTTTCGTGGGCGCGGTCGCCGACGACGAGGTCGGGCACGCCTATGCCGAGAACCTACGCGCGGCCGGGGTCGAGTTCGAGCCGCACTACAGCGAGGCGGCGGCCGACGCCCTTGGCACCGGACGCTGCGTCGTCCTGATCACCGAGGACGCCGACCGCACAATGGGGACTTATCTCGGTGCTGCATCGACGCTGACGCCGGCGGGTGTGCCCGAGTCCTTCGTCCGGCGGGCATCCATCGTGTTGCTCGAGGGCTACCTCTGGGACGTGCCGGCAGCCAAGGAGGCCATGCGCCATGCCGCCGCGGCCGCCCATGCCGGCGACGGCTCGGTCGCGTTGTCGCTCTCGGACCCCTTCTGTGTGAGCCGGCATCAACGCGAATTCCTGGACCTGTTGCTCGACGACGTGGACATCCTTCTCGGCAACGAAGAGGAGCTCACGATGCTCTTCGGCGCCGACTCGGCCGACGCCGCGCTCGAGGCCGCCGAAGAGACCGGGTTGCTTGTGGTGATGACAAGGGGACCGCAGGGCGCAGTGGTGCAGACGGCGCGGGGTCCGGTCGCCGTGCCTGCTGCTGCCGTGGAACGTGTCATCGACACCACCGGGGCGGGTGACCTCTTCGCCGCCGGCTTCCTGTTCGGTCTCACCCACGGCATGGGCCCCGAGGACAGCACGCGTCTCGGAGGGCTGTGTGCCGCCGAGGTGATCTCCCACACCGGTGCGCGCCCCGAGGCCGACCTCAAGGCGCTGGCCAAGGCCGCCGGACTGTTCAGCGTGTAGCGATCATGAGCCTTTCGATCGGCATCGTCGGGCTGCCCAACGTGGGCAAGTCGACGCTCTTCAACGCGCTGACGCACAACAACGTGCTCGCAGCGAACTATCCGTTCGCGACAATCGAGCCCAACGTCGGGGTGGTGGCGGTACCCGACCCGCGGCTGGCGCAACTGGCGGCTCTGTACGACGGCGCGCCAATCGTGCCCGCGACGGTGACGTTCGTGGACATCGCGGGACTGGTGCGCGGGGCGTCGCAGGGCGAAGGGCTCGGCAATCAATTCCTGGCGGCCATCCGCGAAACGGATGCGATCTGTCAGGTGGTGCGCGCCTTCCACGACGACGATGTCGTGCACGTCGACGCCCGCGTGGACCCGGCGGGCGACATCGAGACGGTCAACACCGAACTCATCCTGGCCGATCTTCAGACCGTCGAGAACCGGTTGCCTCGCCTACAGAAGGAGGCCCGCGCCACCCCGTCGCTCAAGCCAGTGGCCGAGGCGGTCGATTCGGCGCAGCGCATCCTCGGCGAGGGGCGGACGATTTCCAGCGCCGCGACGACCGGAGACGTGGACGCCACGTTGCTGCGCGACCTGCACCTCCTGACGGCGAAGCCGTTTATCTACGTGTTCAACGTCGACGAGAGCGCGCTCGGAGATGCCGCCCTGGCCGAGGAGCTGGCGGCGCGGGTTCGTCCGGCCCGGTCGGTCGTCCTTTGCGCCCAGATCGAGGCGGAGGTGGCCCCGCTCGAACTCGAGGACGCCAAGGAGCTGTTGCGCAGCTACGGCCAGGACGAGTCTGGGCTCGAACAGCTCGTGCACGTGAGCTTCGACACGCTCGGGCTGCAGACGTTCCTGACAGCGGGACCGAAAGAGGCGAGGGCCTGGACCATCCACGCCGGGGACACCGCGCCCAAGGCGGCCGGTGTCATCCACACGGACTTCGAGCGGGGCTTCATCAAGGCCGAGGTCATCAGCTTCGACGATCTCATGGCGGCCGGGTCGGTGGCGGCGGCGCGCACGGCGGGCAGGGCGCGTATGGAGGGGAAGGACTACGTGATGCGCGACGGCGACGTGGTGGAGTTCAGATTCAACACCTGAGCAGCGAAGTGCGCCCTGGTCGGAGACTAATCCTGCGCTGAAGTCCGCACAGAGTCCGCGGGAAGTTCGCCCGCCGTCTGCTGGAGCAGTCCCTCGGCGGCGTTGCGGGTCCGGTCCTCGGCTGTCGGCCAGAGGTGGCTGTAGGTGTTGAGGGTGGTGGTGGCGCTGGCATGGCCGAGCGCCCTCTGCACGGTCACGACATCACACCCGGCGGCGATGAGGCCGCTGGCGTAGAAGTGGCGCATGTCGTGGAGCCTGATGCCGTCTCCGACGCCCGCGCCCTTTCGCAGCGTCCGCCAGCGGTGGTCGACGGTGTTCGGCGGGGGTGGTCCGTCACCCTCTCCAGTGAAGAGCCAGCGGGTCGGGCTCTGTTGCTCCCCCTCGGGGATCGAGTTGGCCAGATGCTCCGAGAGCATCGCGACGAGCGACGGGGCGAGGAACACCTGGCGCTCACTTCCATACTTGGGCGCCCGAATCTCGAAGCCCCCGGCGCGGCGCTGCACCGAGATGAAGCCGCGACAGGGGTCGCCGAGGGAGGGCTCCATCCATGGAGCTTCGCGTCGGACCAAGTCCAGAATCCTTGCCGGTAGACGAGGCCCATCGGTAGGGTCACGGATCTGATCTCCTACGCTCAGAACCACGAGGACGTGCTTCTCGAACGCTGCTTCGCCGAACGAGCGGACGGCTTCTTCATTGACGTGGGCGCATGGCACCCCGTTCTCGACTCAGTGACCTACCACTTCTCACAGAAGGGGTGGTCCGGTATCAATGTCGAGCCGTCGCCTCAGTATTACGAGTTGCTCGAGCGTGCGCGTCCTCGCGATATCAATCTCCAACTGGTGGTGGGTGAGAGCGAAGGCACGGTTCGCTTCACCGTCGTTGCCGGGAGCCAACTCTCGACGGCCAAACCCATGGATGAGGGATTCCGTCGCGATCTCGCCCAGGATGGGTTTCTGAGCTCGGAGATCGATCTTCCCATGCGGACTTTGGCCGCGGTGTGCGCTGAGCACGTCCCAGCGGACGTCGAGATCGACTTCTTGAAGATCGATGTGGAGGGGTTCGAAGAGCGAGTTATCCGCGGTGCGGACTGGCAATCGTACCGGCCCCGAATTCTCATCATGGAGGCCCTCCAGCAGGTGGGCGTCGACGTGAACACGGACGCCCCGATCACGGAAGATTCCTCATCGCAATGGGAGCCGTTCATCCTCGATCAGGGCTACATCGCCGCAGGAACCACTGGGGTGAATCGGTTTTATGTGCGCACAGAGGACGAGCAGCTCGCCAGCGTCCTTTTCACGCCAGCAAACGTGCTCGATGGCTTCGTGAGCTACGACCTGATCCTCGCCCGAGAGGAGGCGGCCGCCTTACGGGCTGATGTGGAGCAGATCAACGCCGAGCACGAAGCCCTGGAGAAGAGCATTGGGACGCTGGAGGAACAGGTCACGCAAATACTCTCGTCGACAAGCTGGCGAGCCACGGCGCCGCTGCGTGCACTTAGTCGATTGGTACGTCGCCAGTGGTGCTGAAAGCTCGAAGCTGTCGTCGACGCAATCCCGTCAGCCCCTCGAGGTGCTCGGGACACGCCCACACCCGGAACCATCGGTCGCCGCGGGGCGAGAACCACCGGCCGGTCCATGATGGAGCCTCGCGGCAGTGGGTCGCCTGCAGGTTGTGGTCGTAGAGCATCCGCCAGCAGCGACTCAGCCTTCACCCGAGCTCGAGGCAGCGGTGGCCGCTTTGGCCGAGAGGGTGACAATGGACGGGACCTACGACACCAGCTTCAAGGTGATGTCCAAGGATGAAGTGGTCGCCATCGCCAACGAGATCCTCAGTCTCAATCTCAGCATCCGACTCGAGCTTCAGGAAAACGCAGTCGAGCAAGAACTCCGGCGTCGGGATCGACGGGCCTAGCCTTGAGCCGTCGGCGGGCGGTGGCGTAGCGCGAGTCTGCGGTCCGCGAAGAGTCCGCAAGACGTTCCAAAAGTACCGAAGTCACTCAACGCCAGTCACCAGCAATAGACCAGGTCAAGCACAACAGTCCGAAACTGTCCAAAACAATCACTCAAGCCTGCGGAGTTCAGATTCAACACCTGAACAGCAGGAACGTTCAGCCGTTCTGGTTCGGGCTCTGGACGGAGAACGACGTCGTTATCTGCCTCCCCCGCGCGCTGAGGACGTACCAGAGGCCGCCGTTCTGGTCGATCGCCTGACCCGTCACCGTGCCGGGCGTGACGTCGAGGTCGTACGTGTAGAGCGGGTGCCCGCCGTAGGAGAGCTGCGTCGAGCCGTCCGGCCGCTTGAGCGTCCCTACCAGCGACGGGTCGAGGCCCTTTTCGACATGCACGGGACCGTTCACGACGAGGGGTGGCCATTGGAAGACGCAGCCGTCGTTGACACAGGCGCTGTGGGTCGGCGTGTCCGGGACGAAGTCGTAGAGCGTGTTGCCGTTCCCGGTCGCGAGGATGGCGCCGCCGGGTGACTTCTGCAGCGTGAGCGTGAGCGAGGGGTCCGTCGTCGGTGGGGCGGACAAGGTCGTGACATTGCCGCCGTTGACGCAGGCGGCCACGGCCAGGGAAGAAAGGACGAGGGCTGCCGGGACGACGAAGGCGGGACGGCGCAGTCGCCAGCCCATCAAGATCCCGGCGCCGTGACGTTGGTGCCGAGCACCCAACTGAGCGCGGTGAGGACATCGGCGGTCGTCCAGCTGGTGGGCTCGGGATGGCTGAGGGCCTGCACGCCGCCCTGGTTGAGGAGCGCCTTGAGCTTCGGTGAGAGGTTCGGGATGTTGGGCGCGCTGGCGTCGACGAAGCGTTCGCGCCCGCTGGCGTCGATGAGGATGTAGCCGTCGGTGTGAACCACGTCGTAGGTGAGGGGCTTGCCCGTCCACCAGTCCGTCTTGGCCGGTTGTTCCTCGGGCACGAACTGGTAGCTCACGCCGAACGGCTTCCAGAAAGTCGCTATCTGCGCCGGTGTACCCGTCCAGAGATCCCAGTCCGCGCCGAACTCCCTTTGGTATGCGGCGAGACGGGCGACGGAGTCGCGGACAGGGTCGACCGTCGCCTCGACGAAGGCCACGCGGGGTGAGAGGCCTGCGGCTTGCACGTCGTGTTGGATTGAGATGAAGGCCGCGGTGATGAGCGGGCATTCGTCTTGGCAGAGAGAGAGGAAGGGCGCCAGGACGACCACCTTGCCGTGCAACGCTGCGAGCGAGACCCGTTGGCCGTGCTGGTCGACGAGCTGGAGCTGTTGGGGCGTGGGCCGATCGAGGACGAGGCCCTGGTTGGCGGGCGGCGCCGGCGGCGCGGACGAGCCGCAGGCGGCTAGCAGGACGCCGAGGGCGAAGAAGAGAGGAGCGAGGATGCGGCGGGGCGACGCACGGCCCATTCGACGGTTCAGTCGTCGTCCTCCCCGGGCGGCAAGAACGTGAAGGGGAGGTCGGCCAGCGTGATCAGCGTCGAGGCGATCCAGCGGGTGAGGCCGTCGAAGACGGGCGCGATGGAGGAGGGCTCGTCCAGCTGGTGCTCGCTGAAGCGGAACGAGCCCTCGTAGGTCGCTTCGGCCGCCCAACGCGTGCCGCCGGGCGCGCCGGCGGCCGCATTCTCGTCCGCGTCGGTCCGTACCTGCTCGATGGTGGTGGCGGTACGGATCAGGTCCATCGGGTCACCCAAGGGCCCGCCGAGGGGCAGTGCGGCCATGACCTTCTCGGTGTCGGGCGCCTCGGCCATTCGCTGCACGCGCAGGGCGACCTCGATGACGACCTCGGGCATCTCGTCAGGGGACTCGCCGATCGACCAACTCCGGTACGAGGTCTGGCTCCAGGTCGGCCAGTCGACCGAGACGTCGGCGCGGACGCGGGGCGGCTGCTCTTCGCCGGGGAGGCTGTAGGAGGTCTCCCACGACACGTCGCCGAGGAAGACATCGACCTGGAAGCGCTCCTCGACGGCCTGGCGCTGGAGCAGCGCGCGGTCGAAGGAGTCACGGATGGTGCCGATGACATCGACGAGCAGATGGTCGAACACGCCGATCGAGGATAGGCGGCGTGGCGAGGGGCCGACTTCGCCCCGGCGGTGACGTGCACCGGATCGGGCACGGCGGCTGTTACCGTCAGGCCTGGTGAGTCTGGGGAACGAGGGGTGGGTGTGGCTGGAACGCCGTGTGATCGCCTACGCGCACCAGGGGGGAGCCTGGGAGTCCCCCTCCTCGACACTGCATGCCATTGCGCACGCCCTGGAGGCCGGCGCGACGGCGATCGAGCTGGACGTCCACGCGACCGCCGACGGCGAGCTCGTCGTGTGCCACGACGCCACGGTGGACCGCACGACGGCATCGAGCGGCACCATCGACTCCTTCACGCTGGCCCAGCTGCGCGAAATGGACTTCTCGTACTGGTGGATCCCCGGGGCCGACGTGTCGCCGGGCCGGCCGGCGGAGGAGTACCCGTTCCGCGGGCGCGCGCCGGGGGACAAGGCGTTCGGCATCGCCACGCTGCGCGAGGTCTTGGAGCGGTTCCCCGGTGTCGTGCTGAACCTCGACATCAAGCAGACGGCGCCGGTGGTGGCGCCGTACGAGGAGGCGCTGGCCCGGCTGCTGGCCGAGTACGACCGGGTCGACGACGTGATCGTGGCGTCGTTCTTGGACCCGGCGACGGACGCGTTCCGCGGGTTCGCACCGAAGGTGCCGACGTCGGCCGGGACGATGGCGACGGCCGAGGCCTGGCGGGCGGTGCAGGCGGGTGAGGCGATGCCCGAAATGGCGGCGGTCGCCTTCCAGGTGCCCGAGCGGTTCGGCGACCAGGTGGTGGTCGACGAGCGGTTCGTGGCGGCGGCGCACGCGGCCGGTAAGGCGGTCCACGTGTGGACGATCAACGACACCGAGTCGATGGAGCGCCTGCTGGACCTGGGCGTCGACGGGATCATCTCGGACCTGCCGACCACGCTGTGCGGTGTCCTCGCCGCGCGGCGCGTGGCGTGGGGCGGGCTGTAGGGGTAGCGGACTGTAGGAGTAGCGGTCTGTGTCAGTACGGGCTGACGGGTCGGCTAGGCCCGGCTAGCCCCGCCCGCAGTTCGGCTTCTTGCCGTGGTTGGCCTTCCGCTTCGTGCGGAGCTTGCGCTTGACCGTTCGTTTCGACATGGGGACGAGATCGTAGCCGACCACCAGGGGTGATCCGGTAGCCTCCCGGTCCGTGCGGTCAGGCTGGCTGTTGCGTGACGGCGACGTCGTCTGCGCTCTGGAGATGGCCGAATCGTCCGAGGAGCGCCGGAACGGCCTGCGCGGGCGCGAGGGATTGGACGGCGCGCTGCATCTCGAGGGCGTCCGCACCGTCCAGACGCTGGGGGTCGGCTTCCCGATCGACGTGGCGTTCCTGTCGTCCGACCTCACCGTCCTGCGGGTGGCCAGCCTCAAACCGAGGCGGATGAGCGTGGGTGGGCCCGGCGCCCGCAGCGTGGTGGCGGCGCAGGCGGGCTCGTTCGATCGTTGGGGCGTGCGCGAAGGGGACCAACTCGAGGTGCGCGAGGCGAAATGAGGGCGCGAGCCGCCTTCGGCCGCTGGCCGTGAGCCCGGCCCAGGCCGGAGGGGGTCGGGGGGCGCTCGTTCTCGTCGCGACACCGATCGGGAACCTGGGGGATTTGTCGCCCCGGGCGCGGTCGGTGCTGGAGGAGGCCGACCTGATCTGCTGTGAGGACACCCGCCGCACGCGGGCGCTCCTCTCCGCGTTCGCGATACGCGCCGGCAACAGGCTGCTGTCGTTGCACGGACACAACGAGTCGTCGCGGCTGGAGCGGGTGGCGGAGTGCGTGGCGGGCGGCGGCACGGTGGCCGTGGTGAGCGACGCGGGGACACCGGGGATCTCGGACCCCGGTGCGTGGCTGGCGGGGCAGATCGCGGCCCGGGGTCAGACGGTCACCGTCGTGCCGGGTGCGTCGTCGGTGCTCGCCGCTTTGGTGGTGAGCGGCCTGCCGACCGACCGATTCAGCGTCGAAGGTTTCCTGCCCCGCAAGGGAACGGAGCGACGGCGCCGCCTGGCCGCACTGATGGCGGACGAGCGCACCTGCGTCGTCCTCGAGGCGCCCGGGCGCGTGGCGGGCACACTCGCCGAGCTGGCCGCGCTGGATCCGGCGCGGCCGGTGGCGGTGGTGCGCGAGCTGACCAAGGTGCACGAGGAGGTCTGGCGGGGCACCCTCAGTGACGCGGCGGCGTCGTTCGGGGCGGACCCGGTCCGGGGCGAGGTGGTTCTGGTGGTCGGTGGTGCGCCGGCGGCGGCGCCGGCGGACGAGCGCGACGTTGAGACCGCGGTGCGCAAGGCGATGGGGGACGACCCCGCTGCCGGCCCGCGGCAGGTGGCCGAGCGCGTGGCGGCGAGCCTCGGCGTGCCCAAGCGGCGCGTGTACGAGGCGGCACTGCGGGTGCGCGCCGCGGACGACGCCAAGCCCTGACGTCAGGGTCGGGCGGGGCACACCGGTACGCTTCCTGCGGTGCCGCACTACTACCTGACCACGCCGATCTACTACGTCAACGACGCGCCGCACGTCGGCACGGCGTACACGACGGTCAACGCCGACGCGCTGGCGCGCTGGCACCGACTGCTCGGGGACGACGTGTGGTTCATGACGGGCACGGACGAGCACGGGGCGAAGATCGTCGAGGCGGCGGAGGCCAACGACGCCACACCCAAGGAATGGACGGACCGCACGTCAGAGCGCTTCGTCGAGGCGTGGCGGGCGCTCGGCATCCAGTACGACGACTTCATCCGGACCACCGAGCCGCGGCACTACAAGGTGGTGCAGGAGTTCCTGCAGCGGATCTACGACAACGGGTTCATCGAGCTGGGCCTCTACTCGGGTCTCTACTGCGTGTCCTGCGAGGACTACTACACCGAGGACCAACTGGTCGACGGCAAGTGCCCGGTGCACGGACGGCCCGTGATCGAAATGCAGGAGGACAACTACTTCTTCAAGCTGAGCGCTTTCGAGCAACGGCTGCTCGACTATTACGAGGCGCACCCCGACTTCGTCCGGCCGGTCTCCAAGCGCAACGAGGCGCTCGGCTTCATCCGGGGCGGCCTGCGTGACGTCTCCATCACACGTACCTCGTTCACGTGGGGCGTGCCGGTCCCCTGGGACAGCGGGCACGTGTTCTACGTCTGGTACGACGCGCTCATCAACTACCTCACGGTGGCGGGCTACGGCGCGGACGAGGCGACGTTCAAGGCGCGGTGGGGTGCGGCGCACCACCTGATCGGCAAGGACATCCTCAAGTTCCACTGCGTGTGGTGGCCGGCCATGTGCATGGCGGCGGGGATAGAGCCGCCGGCGGAGATCTTCGTGCACGGCTACCTGTTGATGGGTGGGCAGAAGCTGGGCAAGACCATGATCGCCTCGGGCGTGGCGGGCACGGGCGACGACGCCCGGTCCCTCAACATCACCGACGTCTCGCCGCTGGCGCTGGCCGAGGACTTCGGCGTCGACCCGGTGCGGTACCACCTCCTGCGCGACGTCGCCCTCGGTGGGGACGGGGACTTCTCCTACGAGGGGATCGTCGCGCGGTACAACGCGGACCTGGCGAACAACTTGGGCAACCTTGTGTCGCGCGTCACGACGGTCGTGCACTCGAAGTGTGGCGGCACCGGGCCGGCGTCCAACCCGTCGAGCGAGCTGGCCGCGGTGGCGGCCGCCGTACTCGAGGCGGCGACGGCAGCGTGGGCGCGCTGGGCCCCGCACGAAGCGCTCGAGGAGACGTGGCGGCTCATCGGCGCCGCCAACGCGGAGCTCGAGGCTGCGGAGCCATGGAAGATGGAGCCCGGCGCCGCCGTCGAGGCCGTGCTCGGCGATGCGCTTGAGGTGTTACGCATCGTGGCGGTCCTCGTTGCGCCCGCCATGCCGTCGACGGCGGCCGAGGTGTGGCGTCGGATCGGCGTCGCGGGCGACCCGGGGGCCGCCCGCCTGCCCGAGGCCGCGGCCTGGGGCGGGTACGGAGGCGGCACCGCCGTCCTGAAGGGCGAGCCGCTCTTCCCGCGACGCAAAGCCTGACGTGGGGGCCTGGTTCGACTCGCACTGCCATGTGCAGGAGGAATACGTCAGCGGGCAGGCCTCGGGCGACCCGGGCGAGGCCGGCCGGCCCGCCGAAGCGGCGGAGGTCGAGGCGGTGCTGGCCCGGGCCGCGGCGGCGGGGGTGGACCGGCTGATCTGCATCGGGACGGGGGCGGCGACCTCCGAGCAGGCCCTCGGCGTGGCGAGGGAGACGGCGCGGCGCGGTTCGGTGCCTCGGGCATGGGCCACCGTCGGGCTCCACCCGCACGAGGCGAGCGAGGGCGTCGACGAGGTGGCCGCGCTCCTGGCGCGCGCGGTGGGCGAGGAGGACGGTGCGGTGGTCGCAGTGGGGGAGTGCGGCCTCGACTACTACTACGAGCACTCCCCGCGGGACACGCAGCGCGCGGTGTTCGCCGCGCAGATCGCTCTGGCGCACGCGCACGGTCTCGCGTTGGTCATCCACGCGCGCGACGCGTGGGACGACCTGTTCGACGTGCTCGACGCGGAAGGCGTACCCGAGCGCACGGTGCTGCACTGCTTCACCGGCGGCACGAACGAAGTCGACCGTTGCCTGCGCGCCGGCATGTACGTCTCGTTCAGCGGCATCATCACGTTCAAGAACGCGACCGACGTGCGCGCCGCCGCGGAACGCTGCCCGCTCGATCGGCTCTTGGTCGAGACCGACAGCCCGTTCCTCGCGCCGGTGCCGCACCGCGGCCGCACCAACGAGCCGTCGTACCTGCCGCTGGTCGGCGAGGCCATCGCGGCCGTCAAAGGGTGCAGCGTCGACGAGGTGCGGGAGCGCACGGCTTTTTCCACAGCCATGGTGTTTTCCACAGCGCGCTAATCCCCCCGTTTCTGTGCAAAATACGAGAACCTTCTGACCAGGAACTTTTAGCTTGAATTCGGCCAGAAATAGCTTCTGAGCTGGGAGTTAACGCAAATATCACACGCCGCACCGGCTGTGACCTGCGGAAATAAAGCGAAGAAACTTTCTCCGACTTTTTCGGTTTGCACGGCTCGCGAATGGTTATCTAAGTTCTTCGAAACCCCTCGCCACCCGTGTGTCGGCGCGGGTGCACTGTGTCCCCGGAGAAGGGTGGAGCCCTGCGGAACCAGAGCACTGGGGGGAGGCGCCTCGGCGTGGCCGCAATCATTTGCGGTGCGCTTTTCGGCGCGCCTCTCCTGTTGTTGCACAGCAATGCGGCCAATGCGTCGCGGTCAGAGGCCGCGGCGCGTGTCGACCACGGTGCGCACAAGACGGTCGTGTACCCGTCGTCGCATCTCGACACCGTGAACCTGCCGTCGCACCTCGTCGCGTACCACGCGCCCGGGCCGACGACGACCACGACTGCGCCGCCGACAACGACCACGTCGCCGCCGTCGACGACCACGACGGCGCCGGTCACGACGACGACGTTGCCGCCGCCCACGACGACGACCACACGCCCGGCCCCGAGAAACAGCGAGGTCGGCTACGCCACGTGGTACGCGGCCGCGCCTGCCGGTTACTGCGCGAGCCCGACGCTCCCGTTCGGGACCGAGCTGACTGTCGTGAACGACGCAACAGGCGCCACGACGTTCTGCACCGTCGACGACCGCGAGGGTGCGGGCTACCCGCGCGTGGTCGACCTCTCGCCCGAGGGCTTCGACCAGATCGCCGACACGAGCCAGGGAGTGGTGCAGGTCACAATCTCCTGGTGACCCATTCCGGCGCCGACATCGCCCAGTTGCTGTCGGCGCACGGGCTGCGGCCCAGCCGGGCCCTGGGCCAGAACTTCGTCGCCGATCCCAACACGGTGCGCCGGATCGCCCGCCTGGCCGGCCTCGGACCCGGCGACCGGGTACTCGAGATCGGCGCCGGCCTCGGTTCCCTCACCCTCGCTCTGGCCGAGACCGGGGCCCGGGTGGTGGCGGTGGAGACCGACCGCCACGTCGTCCCGGTGCTCCGCTCGGTGGTGGAGCCCGCCGGTGTGGAGGTGGTGGAGGGCGACGCCCTCGCGCTCGACCTGGCGGCGCTGCTGGCGGCGCCCGGCGACGGTGCGTGGAGCCTGGTGGCGAACCTGCCCTACAACGTGGCGACGCCGCTCGTCATGCGCACCCTCACCGAGGTGCCCGCCGTGACGCGCCTCCTCGTGATGGTGCAGCGCGAGGTGGGAGAGCGCATGGCCGCCGCGGTGGGCGACGACGGCTACGGCTCTGTCTCCGTCCGGGTGGCGTACTTCGCATCGGCCGAAGTCGTCGGGCGCGTGCCGGCGTCCGTGTTCATTCCGCGGCCACGGGTCGAGTCGGTGTTGGTACGGCTCGTGCGTCTCCCGGAGCCCGCGGTCGACCCCACCGTCGTCTCGTACGAGCGCCTCGATGCCGTGGTGCGGGCCGGCTTCGGTCAACGCCGCAAGATGCTGCGGCGCTCGCTGGCGGGCGTCGTGGAGCCGGACGCGTTCGCCCGCGCCGGCGTGCGACCCGAGGCGAGGGCAGAAGAGCTCGATATCGCAGCGTGGGGGAGACTGGCGGCGTCGTGAAGCTCTGTGCCCCGGCCAAGCTCACCGTCTCGCTGCGGATTACCGGGGTCCGCGCGGACGGCTACCACGAGCTCGACGCCGAGATGGTGACGCTGAGCCTGGCCGACCAGCTCGTCCTCGATGAGGGCGGAACGGGGCTGACGGTCGAGGGCGACGGGTTGACGAGCGCCGGTGCGCTGGAGCGGATGGAGGAGAACCTCGTCGGCAGGGCGCTCGCCGCGTGCGGGCGCCACGCCGCGGTCCGGCTGCTCAAGCGGATTCCGCTCGGGGCCGGCCTGGGCGGCGGCTCGGCCGACGCGGCGTCGATCCTGCGGTGGGCGGGAGCGACCGATCCGGCCCTGGCGGCCCGTCTGGGCGCAGACGTCCCCTTCTGCGTGGTCGGCGGCCGGGCCCGGGTCGGCGGGGTGGGCGAGCGGGTCACCCCGCTCGAGTTCGAGCACCGTGACTACGTGTTGCTGTTGCCACCCTTCGGCGTCGACACCGCTGCCGTCTACCGGGCCTGGGACGAGGAGCCGGCCCACGAGGGGCCCAACGAGCTCGCGGCGGCTGCACTGGCGGTGGAGCCGCGGCTGGCCATCTGGCGCGACGCGCTGGGTGACCTGGTGGGACGCGAGCCCCGCCTGGCGGGGAGCGGGTCGACCTGGTTCGTCGAGGGCGGGCCGGCCGAGGCCGGCACCCCGGACGCGCCGACGCTGAAGGTGGGTGCGGAATCGGGCCGCCTGGTGCGCGTGCACACCGTCCCGGCGGGGTGGGAAGGGGACTGACCGATCGGCGAGAGGGGTCTCGGCGCTACTTGCCGGCCCGGCGCTGCCAGCGGGTCGCCTTCAGCATCTTCTTGTGCTTCTTCTTGCGCATCCGCTTGCGGCGCTTCTTGATCAGTGATCCCATTTCGTGCGGCAGGCTAGCGGTCCCCGTGCTCGACTGCCAGGTCGCGCGGCAACCGGGGACGCCGGAGGAGGCCGCCCGTGGGGTTCGAGATTGTGCGCCTGGACCACGTGCAGCTGGCCATGCCGCCGGGACTCGAGGCGCAGGCCGAGGCGTTCTATGCGGGCGTGCTGGGGCTCGAGCGGGTGCCCAAGCCACCTCCGTTGGCGGTTCGCGGCGGTTGCTGGTTCCGGCACGGCGACGTGGCGGTGCACCTGGGGGTGGAGGAGGACTTCCGGCCTGCCCGCAAGGCCCACCCGGCCTTCGTCGTCCACGACCTGGCGGCGCTGCAGGCCCGGTGTGAGGAAGCCGGGGTCGCGGTGCGGCCCAACCCCGATGCGGAGGCGGGCCGGGGGGCCTACGTGGACGACCCCTTCGGCAACCGGATCGAGCTCATCGCCGATTAGCCGGCTCGATCTAGGACCAGCGGGCCCGATTCAGGACCGGGTAGCGCGCTCACATGGTCGGGGAACAACATCACGGCCGTCCTTGCAGCAGAACGTGTCCCGCTTTTCGCGGACACGCCGGCGGAAGGGATGTGGCCGTCGACAGTGAACTCTTCGGCCATCTCCTAGGAGCTCTTCGGCCATCTCCTAAGCTCTCGGGTCGGTATGACCGAGGGTGCTGTGGCCACTCCAGTCTTCATCAATTGCAGAGACCGTGTGACGCCGTTACGCGCGCTTGTTTCGTGGCTCGAGCGCGCCGGACATGAGCGGATCGTCCTGGTGGACAATGCGTCCACCTATCCTCCCTTATTGGAGTTTTACGACCAGACACCTCACGAGGTCGTGAAACTGGGGGCAAACCTCGGACCTCAGGCCGTCTGGACAGCTCGCCTCACCGATTTCTTTCCGAATTGTCGGTACGTCCTGACGGACAGTGATGTCGTGCCAGACGACGACGCCCCCGTTGACGCCGTTGATCGCTTCAGCGATCTCCTCGACCGCTATGAGGATGTCGACAAGGTGGGGTTCGGCTTGCGTATCGACGATCTTCCCTCCGGATACGGGTTCAGGGCAGATGTGATCGACTGGGAGTCACAGTTCTGGGAGGACGAGATTGAGCCAGGTGTGTTCCGAGCGGATCTCGACACAACGTTTGCGCTGTATAGATCTCACGTCCGGACTCGAACGTTCACCGCATTGCGGACCGGGTTTCCTTATGTAGCACGGCACATATCGTGGTACATCGATTCCTCCAACCTTTCGGATGAGGAGGCGTATTACCGGCACCATGCCCGCAAGGACTGGACCAATTGGAGCAGCGATGCCCTGCCTTCTGAGCTACTCGCGGCAATCGAGCATCATCGGTCAAGGCGAGCGAACGCCCAACATCAGCCCTAGTGACGACACACGGGCAACAAGCACATCGTGAGCATCGAACCCGGCAACAGTCTGCGGCTGGTCAGCGGGTGGCGACGCTGACTGTCGACAGTCGAGAGGCGCGATGCTCATCGAGTAGCGGAAGGACGGCTAAACGGCCCACGAGATGGGTTCGGGCTTCGCTCACACGCGCTCCGCTCATGGCGAGGCTGGTCGATGCTGTCGTGGAACATCGCACCGTCCGCGTGGATCCTCAAATATGAGGACCTCTTCCAACGGACCGTTTCTCTTGACAGGAGGTGCAGGTTTTATCGGCTGTGCGCTTGCGCGTCGATTGGTGCAGCGCGGATGGGGGCCAATCTACATCGCTGACAACCTGCACCAGCAAGTACACCCGACAAGAAGACTGCCGCAGCGCGTCCCGAGAGAAGCGATTTTCCTTCCCTTTGACGTAAGCCAAGATGCCCCGTGGGAGGCCGTGCTGAATCTGGTTCGTCCTCGATGCGTGGTCCATCTCGCTGCAGAAACGGGAACTGGTCAATCTCTGACTCAAGCGTCCCGTCATGCTCTTGTCAACGTCGTTGGCACCGCTCAACTCCTGGATGCTCTGACTAGGACCGCAATCATCCCCGATCACCTGCTCTTGACTAGCAGCAGGGCGGTTTACGGCGAAGGTCTGTGGAGCTCGGATGGGCAGGTGCACGCTCCTAGTGTGCGCCGTCACAGCGACCTCGCGGCGGGGCGTTGGTTGCCCATTGGCCTGAAAGAGGCGCTGCCACTTGCTGCTCGGCAGGACCGTACTCCCGCGAACCCTACGAGCGTCTATGGCGCCACAAAGCTCGCCCAGGAGCAACTGATGCGAGTATGGGCTGCATCCACAGGTTCGAAACTGTCGATCCTTCGATTTCAGAACGTCTACGGACCAGGGCAGTCCATCGCCAATCCGTATACGGGAATCGTCACGCTCTTCGCGCAACAAGCGAAGAACCGCCAGACCATCGATATCTACGAAGACGGGGAGATCATTCGAGACTTCGTCTTCATCGATGACGTAACCACCGCACTCGAGCGATGTATCGAGCTCCCGCCCGACGATGAGCGATTGCTGGACATCGGGTCGGGCTCGGCCACCACGGTTCTCGAGCTCGGTAGACTCGTGGCGAACATCTACGGTGCCCCCGAACCGATGATCAGCGGGCGATTCCGAGATGGCGACGTCCGTGCTGCTTGGGCCGATATCACCCTCTCGAAAGAGGCCATCGGCTTCTCGCCCTCCGTGACTCTGGAGGACGGCCTCAAGCAGCTTGTGACGTGGATGGAGGACGAACGATGACTCGGCATGGTGGTGAGCGCCCGAACGCACGCGTCGGCGCAAATGCGGCAATCGATCTCCGATGACAACGATCAAGGGCCCGTTGACCGCGGTCACTGTTCAGACGGTGCTGTACCGCCACGAACCGGATCAGGTGTGTCGGATGTTGCGAAGCATCGCGAACTCTGTTCGCGTCGCCAGGCAATATGGACAAGTGGGGTCCGTCGTAGTGAACATCGGCG
>DATMMN010000054.1:0-5763 GCA_035569675.1 Acidimicrobiales bacterium
GCGAGAGCCCCTGCGGGCCGCAGTCGAAGCCGTGATCGTTCGCCTCGGTGGCGAGCGAGATGGAAGCGCTCTTCAGTGCCGTGATGGCAGAAGCCGGCGCGTCGAAGATATACGGCTTGTTCTGGGGTTCGGGACACGTCCCGTCGGTCACGGCGCTCTCCAGGTTCACCATGCTCAGGTTCGATCCCGAGAAGAGTTGGGGGATCGTGGTGCCGAGGGCAGTGGAGGCGTTCTGGGCGAGCTTCGCACCGACCACGCCCTCGAAGTGGACGTCACCGCCGAAACCGAGCGTGACCGTGTGCCCGTTGCCCTTCCAGTCGGGATTGAGCGGTGAGTTTTTGGGGAAGTGCTGGGCGGCCAGGGTGGCATGCCCGTTTGACGAGGACGACGAGGTTGTCGAGGTCGACGCGGTCGGCTTGCCGGAGCCACCCGAGAACCCGGCGAGATAGATGATCAGCACGAGAAACAGGAAGCCCCCGAAGGCAAATTCCGTGCGCCGACGCCTGACCCTGCGTGAGACCACGGGGCACTATGTCACACAGGCTGCGTTCGGTCCCGTGCAGGAGGGTCGCTGACCAGCCCTTTTGTGCGTCGAGGGCTGGGACGGCGCCGCTTTCAAGCGGCCCAGAGGCTGTCCCAGTTGGCCGCCAGCAAGGCGACGAGGCCGGTGCAGGCGGCGGCGATCATGTCGCGGCACTCGTCGAACACCGCCTGGTCGCCGTAGTAGGGGTCGGGTACGTCCGCAGCGGCACCGGCCGCCTTGTCGAAGGACCGCAGCAGGACGAGGCGGTCGGGATCGGCGCCGAGCCCAAGCAGCATCTGGCGGTGCCGGCGGTCGAGGGCGATCATGAGGTCGATCCGGCCGAGGTCGGACGCGACGAACTGGTGAGCGACGTGGTCCTCTTGGGGGTAGCCGCCTCGGTCCAGCGAGACCGCGGCGGAAGGGTGCATCGGCTCACCCTCGTGCCAGGGACCGGTGCCCGCGCTGCTGACCTCGAGGTGGTCGCCGAGCGTCGAGCCGTCCGCGAGGGGAGTCGTCCGTGCGAGCGACCGCGTGATCACCTCAGCCATCGGCGAGCGGCAGATGTTGCCGGTACAGATGAAGAGGACGCGATAGGGCCTGTCCCCGATGGGTCCGGGGAGCACGACGCGGCTCGGTGTGGGCGGGCTCATGCGGACGCGTACTCTTCGCGGAGGGACTTCTTGACGATCTTGCCGGTGCCCGCCCGCGGCCAGTCGGTGCGCACCTCGAGCTGCTCCGGGATCTTCTGGGTCATGAGGCCCGCTTCGCGGCAGAAGGCGACGACGTCGGCGAGCTCGAGCGCGCCTGCATCGTCCGCGAGCTGGACGACGGCGCAGACCCGTTCGCCACGCTCGGGGTCGGGCAGGCCGACCACGGCGACCTCCACGACCTTGGGGTGCGTGTAGAGCAGGTCCTCGATCTCCTTGGCGCTGATGTTCTCGCCTTTGCGGACGATCACGTCCTTCAGGCGCCCGGTCAGGGTGATGTGCCCGTCGGCCCGGAGTTTTCCGAGGTCGCCGGTGCGGAAGTAGCCGTCCTCGTCGAAGGCCTCCTTCGTGAGCGCCGGGTCGGTGTAGCCGTGGAACACCATGGGCCCTTTGACCCGGACCTCGCCCTCCTCCTCGGGGCCGGCCGGTACGCCGTCGAGCCGGACGATGCGCACGTCGGCGCCCTCCACCGGCTTGCCGTCGGTGTTGGCGAGCTGCTCGTCGGTGTCATGAGGGGAGCTGTTCGAGATCATCGGCACCTCGGTCATGCCGTAGCCGTGCACGACGCCGCGACCGCCGATTTCGTCACGCACTTCGAAATGGACCTCGGGCGGCTTGGCCGCTCCGCCGCCCGCCATGAGACGGAGCGTGGGAAGGATTGGAACGCCGGGATTCTTGCGCTGCTCGGCGAGGTACGCGACGTAGAAGGCGGTGCTGCCGCCGACGAGGGTCGCGCCGTGTGTGCGGAAGACCTCGAGCGCCTCGGCCGGGACGAACGCCTCGAGCAGGATGGCCGGGAAGCCGATGGCGAGCATGCACACGAGGTAGTCGGGCCCCGCGATGTGTGCGAAGGGGAAGGCGATGGACCCGACGTCGTCGGGCTTCATGTCGAGCGCGCGAGCGAGCCCCCAGCCGCCGGCGATGAGTGTCTGGTCGGTGTGCTGGACACCTTTGGGGTCGGCGGTCGACCCCGACGTGTAGTAGATCCAGCGAATCGGGGCGTCGTCGGGTGAGGTCCCCGGAGGAGGTGGGGGCAGGACGGCGGGGTCGCCTTCTGGAAGGCCGGCCTCGAGGTTGAGGATGGTGGGACGCGTGGGTGCGTCGGCCAGCGCGCGGGCGGCGAGGGCGGCGAAGTCGGTGTCGCGCCAGGTGCCGGGGATGACGAAGAGAGAGGCGCCGGTCTGGCGCAGCGCGAAGCCAACCTCGCGCTCGCGGTAGAGGTGGATGATCGGGTTCTGAACGGCACCGAGGCGGGCCAGGGCGGCGGAGAGCACCACGGTGTCGATGCGGGAAGGGAGCTGCCACGAGACGACCGTGCCGGTGGTGACGCCCATGCCGTGAAGACCAGCGGCGGCGCGCTCGGCCCGGCGGCGGAACTGGCCGAACGTGACCGTCTCGCCGTCGGCGGCGATCAACATGGGCTGGTGGGGCGACGCATCGGCGCGCCGGTCGACGAGCTCCCACATGGTGCGGGCGCCGGTGAGGATCTCGCTCTCGCTCTCGCTCTCGATCGGGCTCGGGCTCATTGCCCTCCTTTCCGGCCCCTTCACTAGCAGCTGCGCTTGGGGTGACAACAAGCCGGCAGGGGAAGCGGCAGAATGAAGCGATGGCCAGGAAGCCCGTGCACCGCGATCCGTTGACGGAGCATGTCGCCGAGGACGACAAGAAGGGCCTCGACCGCCGGCACCAGGCGACGTTGATCGGCGTCGCGATCGCCGGCGCGTTGCTGGGGTGGTTCGCGCTGGCCAACTTGCGGGACGTCAGGATCGACTTCTGGTTCTACAACCGCCAGGCCCCTTTGATCCTCGTCATCTTGATCTCGGGCCTTTTGGGCGCCCTGATCACGGCGCTGGTCCTGCGGCGCAGGGGCCGGGAGGAGTAGGAGGTCCGGTCCCGGCGCCCCGGACCGTCGGCGAGCCGGCGGCCGACGGTTGGAGGATCGGGCAGGCAGGCTCGGTCGTTACAAGTCCGTGACCGCGTCCAGTGCTCGACGGGGCGGCCCTAAGCTGACGCCCGGTGGAGACCACTACTCGGGCACCTTGGAGGGGCGGAATCCTCGTTGTCCGCGTCCTCGGGGCGTGCCAACATGGTTCGCGAATGGATGTGGAGATCCCAGGGGGCAGGTGGTAGTGCCGCTTTCCGACCACGAACAGCGCATCCTCGCCGAGCTCGAGGAGTCACTGGTCAAGCAGGACCCCGAGTTCGCCGAGCGCGTCCGGTCCGAGACCGTCTATCGGCACGCCGGCCGGTACTGCAAGTGGGCCGCCGTCACGTTCGTGATCGGTGTCGTTATCCTCGTCGCGTTCTACTCGAAATCCGTCGTGGCCGGGTTCGTCGGCGTCGTGATCATGTTCGCCTCTGCGGTGTGGTTCGAGCGGAACCTGCGGCGCATGGGCAAGGCCGGCTGGCACGACCTAACCCGTCCGAAGGACGGCGAGTCGGGGGCCGGCGGCGGGGGATCGAGTGGGATCGAGGGCGCGGTCAGCGGAGCGCGCGACTGGTTCCGCTCGCGCTTCCACCGGCGCGAGGACTGAACCCACCTTCTCGGGGCGTTCGTCCCGGCTCCCTCTGCGGTCTGCGTTTCGTGGTGTCGACTCGTGCGGGGTTGATCCGTGGCTGACCTTGCGCTGGCGGTCGACATCGGAGGGACCAAGTTGGCGGCCGGGCTGGTCGGGCTGGACGGGACCCTGGTCGAGCGGGCGTCGGTGCCGACCCGGAACGAGGGTGCGAGGCCGGGCGCGGACGAGCTCCTGTGGGGTGACCTGGCCGTATTGGTCGAGCGGGTGGCGGCCGGCGCGGGCCCCGGGGACCGGTTGGTGGTGTGCGGTGCGGGGTGCGGCGGGCCGATGAGCTTCGGGGGCGAAGAGGTGTCGCCGTTGAATATCGAGGCGTGGCGGGGGTTCCCGTTGCGGGCGCGGCTCGCGGCGTTGACGGGGCTGGCGACGTTCGTCGACAACGACGCCAAGGCGCTGGCGTTGGGTGAGGGGTGGCTCGGCGCCGCAGCGGGGTGCGCGAACTTCTTGGCGATGGTCGTGTCGACGGGGGTCGGCGGCGGGATCGTCTTGGACGGGCGGTTGTTGGACGGGCGGTTGGGGAACGCCGGGCACATCGGTCACGTCATCGTGGAGCCCGAGGGTCGCGCGTGTCGGTGCGGGGGACGAGGCTGCCTCGAGGCGGAGGCGTCGGGGACGGCGATCGCGTCGATAACGGGCCGCCCGCCGCGTGAAGCTGACGCGGCGTTGGTGGAACGCGTCGGGACCTTGGTGGGACGCGCGATTGCGTCGGTGGTGAATCTGCTGGATCTTCCCTTGGCGGTGGTCAGTGGTTCGGTCGCGCTCGGTTACGGCGTGCCCTTTTTCCGCGCGGCGCAGGCGGAGATGGATCTTCGCTGCCGGCTGGACTTCGCGCGGGGGGCGCGGGTCGTGCCCGGTGGACTGGGTGACGCGGGCCCTCTGGTCGGCGCGGCGCGCGTGGGGCTGGACCGAGTGGGGCGGGCGGGGTGAGCGGCGAGGTGAGCGGCGGCCGGCCGGGCCGGGGGAGATGGGGCCGGGACGGCCTGGTGGCCGTGCGGGCGGTGCTGCCGCGCCCGGGCCTGTGGTGGGTTGCGCTGGGCGCACTCTGGCGGCTGGCCCGTCGGGGGTGGTGGCGCCGCCCACCCTTCTTGCCGGTGCCGGGCGACGCGTACTGGCGCTTCCGGCTCGTGACGGCCAACGGCGGCGACGGCGTATCGGAGCCGCTGCAGCCGGCCGACGTGGTGGCTTACCTCCGCTGGTGTCAAAGGTCACGCCCGCAAGGCGGATAGCCTCTCGGGGTATGGAGCGGGTGCTCCTCCTCAATGCGACCTACGAGCCGCTGGCCCTCGTCTCCGATCGTCGTGCCGTCGTGCTCGTGCTGTCCGGGCGGGCCGAGCCGGTTGCCATCCGTGACGACTGCAAGGTCTTTCACTCGGCGCGCATGGACGTCGAGGTCCCGTCCATCGTCCGCTTGAGCCACATGGTGCGGATCCCACGATGGGCCCGGACGCCGCCGGTGACCCGTCGCTCGGTGCTCCGCCGCGACGGGGGGCTCTGCGTGTACTGCTCACAGCCGGCCGACACGATCGACCACGTGATCCCGCGCAGCCGTGGCGGCACGCACGACTGGTTCAACGTCGTGGCGGCATGCAAGAAGGACAACCTGGTCAAGGCCGACCAGTTGCTCTCCGAGTTGGGGTGGACGCTGCGGGTCAAGCCGGCACCGCCCGACGGGCACCTCTGGCGGTTGCGGCATCTCTCTGATGTCGATCCGCTGTGGGAGCCGTATCTCGCCGCCGCCTCCTGAGGTTTGGCCGCGTCCTCTCCTCCGATTTCGTCTTCTCCCTCTTCCCAACCTCTCTTTGACGTGGAGCAGTTCCGCGCGGAGCGCGGGCGTGTCGCGGTCGTCCGGGAGGTGGCCCACCCCACGTTGGTGTTGGGGAGCACTCAGCCGCCCGACCTGGTGTCGCCGGCCGCTCTGCGCGACCCGTCCGTGGAACTCGTGCGGCGGCGCGGCGGT
>DATMMN010000055.1:0-24889 GCA_035569675.1 Acidimicrobiales bacterium
ACTCGGTTGGTCGGGACATCGACGATGCGCGCCCAGGTCGGGATGCGAGTGATCTCATAGGACTCGGTCACCTTGGTGCCGCGCTCGATGGGCTCGAAGCGATACCGCCACACGACGCTTTCCTTGCCACCCTCCTCGGTCGCAAAGGCGAACTCGCGGCCCGGATCGGCGGTGAGCACGCGGCCGCCCCGCGACCACTTGATCAGGCCACGGGGGCCCGTGCGGTTGTGGCCGACGAACCGGGCGCCTTCGGCCGGCCCGGTCGAACCGTCGACCCACTCCACCTGCTGGCATTCCGGGCTCCACTCCCCCATGCGGGGCATGTCGGCCACCATGCCGTAGAGGCGCTCCGCCGGGGACTCGATCACGACCGAGCAGCTGTCGTGGCGGAGCCACCACCTGGTGCTTCCCTTCGAATCCGCGTTCTCGGTCATGCCATCTACCGCCTTGTCGATCAGGGTCATTTGTCGTACCTCCTCGCTGCCGGTGTCGTAAAGCTAATACCATTAGCTATTGCTGTCAAGGCCTCTTTAAGCTATACTTATTAACCATGACAGTAACGTCGGACGAGGCGCTGCGGCCCGACCGCCGGGCCCGCCGCCGGCAGGAGACCATCCGCGAGATCCTCGACATCGCCCGTGACGTCATGACGGAGGAGGGGGTGAACGGTCTCAGCCTGGCGGAGGTCGCACGTCGCCTGGGCGTCAAGCCGCCGTCGCTCTACAAGTACTTCTCCTCGCTCATGGCGATCTACGACGCGCTGTTCCTCCAGGGCCAGCGCGAGAACCTCGAGGTGATGCGCAACGGCATGCAGGGGGTCGAACCCGGGCTCAACGCGCTCATCGCCGGCCTCGAGGCGAGCGGGCAGTGGGGACTGGACAACCGTGCGCTCGCCGAGTTGCTCTTCTGGCGGCCCGTCCCGAGTTTCACACCTTCGCCGGAGGCGTTCGCCGTCAGCATGGAGATGGTGGAGCTCCAACGTGGCGCGCTCGCTGACGCCGTGGCCAAGGGAGAGCTGGGCCCGGGCGCCAACGAAGAGAGTGCCATCTACCTCGTCTCGACTCTCATCGCCGGCGCACTCGGTCAGGCCATCGCCAACGAGCCGGAGCTGGCCTGGGGCGAAGGCCGGTTCAGTTCTTGGTTCCCCACCCTGATGCGTCTGTTGCCCGCTGCCTTCCCCCTCGAGGCCTAGGTCGCTCAGTCCCCCTCGACGAGCATCCGCCGGTACACGTTGGTCGCACGGGCCTCGAAACCCATGCGGACGTACAGGCGGTTGGCCGCCTCACGATCGGGACGCGACGTCAGATCGACCGTCCGCGCGCCGCGCGCGCCGGCGCGCTCGAGTGCCGCCTCCACGAGCGACCCGGCGACACCCTGCTCGCGTGCGGTCTCATCGACCACCACGTCCTCGATCCAGGCGCGCACCGCCGTCGGTATCTCGAACGTGACCAAGGTCAACATCCCCACGACGCGCCCGTCGTCGCGCGCCACGAACAGCGTTGCGCCGGGATCGGCCACGATCCGTGCCAACGCCTCTTGCGACGGCGGCGCCGACGACGTCGACAGTTGAGGGATGAGACGGCTGACGGCCACCACGAGGTCGTCGTCGACGGACGTCACCGCCTCGACGGAGATCACGATGTCGTCGAGCCGCCCCGCCACATCGGTTGGCGCACGTTGTCGTAGAGGACGTCGCGTCGTTCGCCGTTGAGCGCGGCGAAGACGTGATCGCCCCAACGCTCCGATCCGACGAGCGGTTGCGGCATCGTGTCACGGGTGAACCACCCCACGTCGCGGGTCTCGAGCGGGTGCGGCGCGAGCTCCCCCCCGACGGCGCGGCAGTAGAAGAGGAGCGAATAGAGCGGGACGCGGGTGAAGCCGAGGCGCAGCCCGTCGAGGACGGCGATGAGGCGGACGGGCTCGGCGATGATCCCCGTCTCCTCCTCGACCTCCTTGACCACGACCTCGGCCGCCGAATAGCCGACGTCGCACCACCCCGTCGGGTAGAGCCAGATGCCCGAGTCGGCCCGCTGGATCAGCAGCAGCTCGCCCTTCTCGTTGCCGACGGCGGCACCCACCGCGACCTTGGGGGTGACGTAGCCGGGGACGCCCTTCCCCACCGTGTCCATCCACTCCTGGACGAGCCCGTCCGCATCCTCGGCGCCCGGCTCCCCGTCCGCCTCGGCCCTGATGTCGCCCGCGACCTTGAGGATCTCCTCGAAGCGTTCCCGCTCGTAGAGGCTCTCGGTGAACCCCAGTCCCGTCCGCGCGATGCCCGCGAGGGACTCGCTCCAGCGCAGCAACGTCTTGAGGGGGACGGCACGATCGTCGGTGGGGTCCACGGGCGGTGACGCTACCGCGGGCCGCCCGCTGCGCCAGAATGGGGCATGCCGGTCAACGAGGATTGCCGCCACTACGTGATGCGGACGACGCCTCGTGGCGAGCGCCTCGAGCGCTGCAAGGTCGACGCGAACGAACCCCTGCCGTTCGCCTGCCCCGAGGGCTGCGTGTTCTACGAGCCCCGCAAGGTGTCTTCGGCCGGCTGGCACGTGCCACGAACTCCCGAAGACGGCTGATCCGACAGGCCGGGCCGGCCTTGGGCGCCGGCCTCATGTAAGGGAATCAGCCCTCGAGGACGTCCCCCAGCAGGTCCACGGTGATCCCCTCGCCCCGCGCCCAGTCGAGCGCCGCCTCGACCTGGGCCGCCTCACCTTCTACCTCGAACACGATCCAACCCCGGTGCTCTTCGACGTCGGCACGCCGTATGTTCGGCTCCACGTCGAAGCGGCGGACCATCGTGGCGAGCACCGGGCGACGCACGTCCGACTCGGGAAACGTGAGCTTGACTCTGACCGAGACCTTGCTCACGGCGCCGACCCCTCCGCGTAGAGCACCCGGTTGAGGCTGCCGGAGCGGAAGCCCTCGAGGTCGAGCGCCACGAAGGTGAAGCCGGCCCGGCGCACCGCGTCGACGACCTCGTTCCGTCGCGCCAGCACCTCGTAGAGCTCGTCGTCGTCCACCTCGATCCGGGCCGCCTCGCCATGGTGGCGGACCCGGAGCTGCCCGAACCCGAGACCACGTAGTGCGGCCTCGGCGGACTCGACTGCGGCCAGCCGTCCGAGCGTCACCGGTGTGCCGTACGGCAGACGTGAGGCGAGGCAGGCGGCGGCGGGCTTGTCCCAGGTGCGGAGCCCCAGCGCCCGCGACCAGGACCGGATGTCGTCCTTCGTGAACCCGGCCTCGACGAAGGGGAACACGGCGCCGGCGCCGGCCGCAGCCTCTTGGCCGGGTCGGTGGTCGCCCAGGTCGCTCACGTTCACCCCGAGCACGACCGTGGCACCCTCGTCACGAGCCAGCGGCCCCAGCACGTCCATCAGAGCCGTCTTGCAGCGGGCGCAGCGGTCCGCGCCGTTCGCCACGTACACGGGGTCGTCCATCTCCTCTGTGGGCACGCCCACCCACCGCAGGCCCCACTCCTCCGCCAGCGTCCGGCAGTCGGCCTCCTCGGAGCCGGCCAGCGAAGGCGACAGGGCCGTCGCGCACAGGACGGCCGAGCGCCCGAGGGTGTCGTGCGCCACTTTCGCCAACAAGGACGAGTCGGCCCCGCCGCTGAAGGCGACCACGACCCGGCCGAGGCCGCGCAACTCACCCCGCAGGTCATCGAGCGATGCCGTTGCCGTCACGTCACGTCACTCACCAAGAGAGGTCAGCACCTCGTCGAGCGTGCCGACCATGCCGGTGTAGAACGGCCCGAACTCGGCGTAGCGGGCCGAGGCCTCGTCGAAACGCATCTCGTAGACGCAGTCCTTCAGATCGTCGGGGTGCACACCGAACAACGTCACGCCCCATTCGTAGTCGTCCAGTCCCGTCGAGCCCGTGATGACCTGGAGAACCCGGCCGTGGAAGGTCCGGCCGACCTTCCCGTGGCCCACCATCAGCTCCTTGCGTGCGTCGAACCCCAGCCGGTACCAGTTGTCGCCCTCACCGCCGCCACGCCGCTTGCTCATCGGGTAGAAGCAGAAGGCCGCCTTTCCGGCCGGCGGCAGCTGCGGGTAGAGCCGGGCCTGGCGCAGCTCCTCGGGCACTCCCGCCGCGTACTCCGACACCTCGGTCAGCGACACGTACGACTCGATAGGCAGCACGCCCGCCGCGGCCACCTCGGTCTGGAACTGCCGCAGGCGCCACTGGTCGGGTCCCAGCACCATCAGCGCCAGGTCGCCCTTGTGCCCGAGCAGCGCCAGCGGCACGACCTGGTACGAGTCGGCCTCCGCCGCGCTTACGGCCTTGCGCAGGGCGTTCGCGTCGAAGCCCGGGGCCAGGCGGCAGAAGAGGTGGAGGACCGCCCACCCGGTCGTCGGGGACAGAGCCACGGGGTCAGTGTACGTATAAAGCACAGTGCGCCCGGCTGGCGAAGCCGGGCGCACTGTTCAGCCTCGGGTTGGGGGTGAGGCGGCTGTCAGTGTCACACCGGCCTGTTGCACGCCCGTGTCATCGGAGTGACAGCCTCTCCCACGGCCAGGCCGACCTGGCCGTTTACCTCCAGCCGACGTTTAGTAGTCGTCCATCCCGCCGCCGGGCATCGCCGGAGCGTCGTCCTCGGGCTTGTCGGCGATGACAGCCTCGGTGGTCAGGAACAAAGCCGCGATCGAGGCCGCGTTCTGCAGCGCCGAGCGGGTTACCTTGGCCGCGTCGATCACGCCGTCCTTGAACAGGTCCGTGTACTCGCCGGTAGCCGCGTTCAGTCCATGGGCACCCTTGAGCCCACGTACCTTCTCGACCACGACGCCGCCTTCCATCCCGGCGTTCACCGCGATCTGCTTCAGGGGCTCCTCGACGGCCTTCGCCACGATCCGGGCACCCGTCGCCTCGTCACCCTCGAGCTTCTCGGCGGCCTCGAGCACGGCGGTCTGGGCCCGCAGCAGCGCGACCCCACCACCCGGCACGACACCCTCTTCGATCGCAGCCTTCGTCGTCGACACCGCATCTTCGATCCGGTGCTTCTTCTCCTTGAGCTCGACCTCGGTCGCCGCGCCGACCTTGATGACCGCGACACCACCGGACAGCTTGGCCAGGCGCTCCTGGAGCTTCTCCCGGTCGTAGTCGGAGTCGGTGTTCTCGATCTCGGTCTTGATCTGGTTGATCCGGCCCTTGATGTCGGTCTCGGTCCCACCGCCCTCGACGACCGTCGTCTCGTCCTTGGTGACGACGACCTTGCGCGCCGTCCCCAGCAGGTCCAGCGTCACGTTCTCGAGCTTCAGGCCGACTTCCTCGGTCACCACCTGACCACCGGTCAGGATCGCGATGTCCTGGAGCATGGCCTTGCGCCGCTCGCCGAACCCGGGCGCCTTGACCGCCACCGAGCGGAAGGTCCCACGGATCTTGTTCACGACCAACGTCGCCAGGGCCTCGCCCTCGACGTCCTCGGCGATGATCAGGAGCGGCTTGCCGCTCTGCATGATCTTCTCGAGCACCGGCAGCAGGTCACGCACCGCGGTGATCTTCGAGCCGACCAGCAGCAGGTAGGCGTCCTCCAGGACAGCCTCCATCCGCTCTGGGTCCGTCACGAAATACGGCGCGATGTAGCCCTTGTCGAAGCGCATGCCCTCGACGAGATCCATGTCCATCCCGAACGTCTGCGACTCCTCGACGGTGATGACGCCGTCACGCCCGACCTTGTCGATGGCCTCGGAGATCATCCCGCCGATCTCGGTGTCCGCCGCCGAGATAGACGCCACCTGCGCGATCTGCTCCTTGGAGTCGGTCTCCTTCGCCAGCGCGTGGATCGAGCTCACCGCGGTCTCGACCGCGGCCTCGATACCCCGCTTCAGCGACATCGGGTTCGCCCCCGCCGCCACGTTCCGCAGCCCCTCGTGGACCATGGCCCACGCCAGCACCGTCGCCGTCGTGGTCCCGTCGCCGGCCACGTCGTCGGTCTTCTTGGCGACCTCCTTGACCAGCTCGGCCCCGATCTTCTCCAACGGGTCCTCGAGCTCGATGTCCTTGGCGATCGAGACGCCGTCGTTCGTGATCGTCGGGGCGCCCCACTTCTTGTCGAGCACCACGTTGCGGCCCTTCGGGCCGAGGGTCACGCGCACGGCGTCGGCCAGCTTGTTCATACCGGTCTCGAGCCCGCGGCGGGCCTCCTCGTGGAAGGCGATGATCTTGGCCATCTGGTTCTATTCCTCCATTAGCACTCTCGTCGTCTGAGTGCTAACGGTACCCACCTTAAGGGTCGTGCGCAAGGGCGAGCGCGCCGGTCAGCCGGCCGCCCCCTCCCCGCCGGACCTTCTCCCGGCGGGCGGGCCTGCTCAGCCCCTCTAGCCCCCCGCTACCGCCGGCACGATCGAGAGCGTCTGCCCGTCCGTCACCGGCGTCGCCAAGCCGTCGAGGAAGCGGACGTCCTCGTCGGCCAGGAACACGTTCACGAAACGGCGCAGGTTGCCCCCCTCGTCGAACAGGCGGTCGGCGAACCCCGCATGGGCGGCGTCCAGGGCCTTGAGCACCTCGCCCACCGACGCCCCCTCGACGCCGACTTCGCCGGCGCCCCCCGTGAGGGTGCGGAGCTGGGTGGGGATGCGGACGGTCACGCTCATCGGCTCGGTGTCTCCTCGAGGCTGTCGACGACGGCGTCGAAGGCTGCCAGGGTCGGGGCGATGGTGGCGGTCGGCGTTGAGCCCTCTCTGCCGGTCAGGGCCTCCACCGTCTTCAGGCCGTGCCCCGTCACCAGGGCGACCACCCGTTCGTCGGGGCGGATGACGCCCGCTGCGGCGAGCTTGCCCAGGGTGGCGATCGTCACCCCACCGGCCGTCTCGGCGAAGATGCCCTCCGTCCTAGCCAACAGCCCGATGGCGTCGCGCACCTCGTCGTCGGTCACCGCTGCGCACGAGCCCCCCGACTTCCTCATCACCTCGAGCGCGTACCAGCCGTCGGCCGGGTTCCCGATGGCCAGGGACTTGGCGATCGTCTTGGGCTTGACCGGCCGGATGGCGTCGGCGCCCTCCAGGAAGGCCGTCGCCACCGGCGAGCACCCCTCGGCCTGGGCGCCCGAGACCCGCACGGCGGGCTCTTCCGGCAACAGCCCCACTTTCCCGAGCTCGGCGAACCCCTTGGCCACCTTGGTCAACTGGCTGCCCGAGCCGATCGGCACCACCACGTGGTCCGGCGCCTGCCAGCCCAGCTGTTCGGCGATCTCGAAGGCCAGGGTCTTGGAGCCCTCGGCGTAATAGGTCCGCACGTTGACGTTGACGAAGGCCCAACTGGGGCGCTCGCTGGTCAGCTCGGCGCACAGCCGGTTCACGTCGTCGTACGTGCCCTCCACCGCCACGACGGTGCCGCCGTAGACCGTGGTCATCGTGACCTTGGCGGCCTCGAGATCGTGTGGGATCAGCACGACCGACTCCATGCCGGCCCGGGCGGCGTGCGCCGCCACCGAGTTGGCCAGGTTGCCGGTCGAGGCACACGCGGCGACCTTGAAGCCCAGGCGCCGCGCCTTGGTCAGTGCGACGGAGACGACGCGGTCCTTGAAGGACCCCGTCGGGTTCGCTGTGTCGTCCTTGATCCACAGCTCGCCCAGACCGAGCTCGGCCGCCAGCCGGTCGGCCCGCACGAGGGGAGTGAACCCGGCACCCAGGTCGACCGGCGCTTCGTCGTCGACGGGCAGCAGGTCTCGGTACCGCCAGATCGTCCGTGGCCCGCTCTCGATGCGCTCACGGCTGACCGTCGCCGCGATCCGCTCGTAGTCGTAGGCCACCTCGAGCGGCCCGAAGCAGTAGTCGCAAACGTGGAGCGCTTCGGCAGGAAAGGCGCGCTGACATTCACGACAACGAAGCCCAGTGACAAAATCGACCATCGGTCCTCCTCATCGATCGGGCATTGGCACCTGGTGCGTTGCACTGGTTGCCGCGACTTCGACGGGCCCGTCCCTCAGTCGCTCTGGATGATGTCCACCATGGTAGCGCCTGGCGGCCCGTCACCTCAACGCACCCCGACTGCTTGAATCGTGGTCGTGGCACACACCTTCCACCACGGTGATTTCCCCGTAGGTCTGGTCCTCGAGGCCAAGGCACGCACCGGGCGCAGCGTGTCGGTCTGCATCCCCGCCCGCGACGAGGGCTCGACCGTTGGTTCGGTCGTCCGAGCGGTGGTCCAGCCCTTCCTGGCCGAGCACGGAGGCAACGGCCTCGTCGACGAGGTCATCGTGCTGGACGACGGGTCGACCGACGACACCGCCGTACGGGCCGACGAGGCCGGGGCCCGGGTCGTGAGCGGCCCGGGCGGCGCCGGCGGCAAGGGCCAGGCCATGGCGGCTGCCCTGGCGGCTGCGGGAGGAGACGTCGTCGCCTATCTCGACGCCGATGTCGCCAACACCACGCCGGCCTTCGTGACGGGCCTCTTGGGCCCCCTCCTGACCACCGACGACGTCGCGCTGGTCAAAGGCTTCTACACGAGGCCGCTGCACGACGACCCGACCGGCGGTGGACGCGTCACCGAGCTGGTGGCGCGCCCGGTGCTCGAGCTTCTTTTCCCCGAACTGTCCGACGTGCGCCAGCCGCTGGCCGGCGAGACCGCCGCGCACCGTTGGGTCTTCGAGAAGGTCGGGTTCGCGGACGGCTACGGCGTGGAGCTCGGGCTGCTGATCGACGTGTGCCAGGCGCTCGGGACGGATCGTCTGGCCCAGGTCGATCTCGGCGAGCGCATCCATCGCAACCGGCCGCTGCACGAGCTGCGGCCCCAGGCCGTCGACGTGCTGCGCGCCGCGCTGGACCGGGCGCCCGCTTCCTCGCTCTCTTCGCTGCCGCGCCGCGCGTGAGCCGCACCATCGTCGTCTCCAACCGCGGCCCCCTCACCTTTCGCGCCGGGCCGGACGGGGATCTGGTCGCGGTGCCCGCGGCCGGCGGGCTGGCTTCGTCGGTGCACCGGCTCCTCGCGGGCAGCGGGACGACATGGGCCTCCGTGACGATGGGGGCGGCGGACCGCGAGGCCGTTTCCAAAGGGCTCATGCACGTCGACGGCCTCGATCTCGTGCCGGTGGTGGTCGACGACGAGACGTACCGGCAGGCCTACGACGTGGTCGCCAACACGACGTTGTGGTACGTGCACCATCACTTGTTCGACCTGCCCAACCGGCCCCGCTTCGACCGGCACTGGCGGCAGGCGTGGGAGGGGTACAGGGCGTACAACCGGGCGATGGCGGACGCCGTATCGGAGCGGGCGGGCGACGGCGACACCGTGCTGGTGCAGGACTACCACTTCTCGCTGCTGGGCCGGATGTTGGCCGAGCGGCGGCCGGACCTGCGGACGGTGCACTTCCTCCACACCCCGTTCGCCGCGCCGGCGATGTTGGGCGTGTTGCCCGACGACGTGGCGGCCGAATTGTTGGACGGCATGGCGGGCTACGGGGCGTGCGGTTTCCACTGCCACAAGTGGGAGGCGGATTTTCTTGGCTGCTACGAGGTGGCGGGACGTGGACGTGGACGTGTACCCGGTCAGGCTCGGGGGCCGGCGGCGCCCAGGACGTTCGTGGCGCCCTTGGGCCTGGATGTCGACGGGGTGGCCGACGAGGCGGCGGCGGATGACGTCGCGGCCGCGGCGGCGGCGCTGCGTGACGAGGTCGGGGGGCGACGGGTGGTAGCCCGGGCGGATCGCATGGAGCCGTCAAAGAACATCGTGCGGGGGATGCTGGCGTTCGAGGAAATGTTGGTGGCGCGGCCCGAGTGGCTCGGACGGGTGGTGCATGTCGTGTGTGCGTATCCGTCGCGGCAGGGGCTGGCGGAGTATCTGGCGTATGCGGCGGACGTGGAGCACACGGCGGAGCGGATCAACCATGCGTTCGGGACGGGGTCTGGCGCCGGGGACGAGGGCGGGGACGGGTGGTCGCCGATCGTGCTGTCGCTCTCGGACGATCGCCCCCGCTCGTTGGCCGCGCTGACCTTGTCTGACGTGCTGTTGATCAACCCGGTCCGCGATGGGATGAACCTGGTGGCCAAGGAGGGTCCGCTGGTCAACACGCAGGACGGGGTGTTGGTCCTCTCCCGTGAAGCCGGGGCGTGGGAGGAACTCGAGCTGGGCGGCGAGGGCGCGCTCGGGGTCAATCCCTTCGACGTGGCGGGTACGGCCGACGCCTTGCATGCGGCCTTGACGATGTCGTCGGAGGGGCGGGCGGCACGGGCCGGGGCCGTGCGCGGCGCCGTGGTGCGACGGACCGCGGCGGACTGGTGGGCGGACCAGCTGGCGGCGGCTCAGGGCTGATCGGACGCGGCGTCCCGTGCCGCGTCCTTCAGAGCACGGAGAAGTGCGACGGCACCGGTGGCGCCGGCGACGGTGACATCCGCTGCGTCGGCGACTTGGCGCGGGCTCTCGGTATCCACGGCGGCGACGCGCACCGTGTACAGCGGGGTGCCGTCAGTCGCGGTCAGGTCGGCGAGCGCTTCGAATGCGGGCAGGTCGCCGATGTCGTCGCCGAACGCAGCGGCGTTGTCAAGGCGTCCGGTGACCTCGGCGGCGAGGGATCGCACCACGGTGCCCTTGTCGACCTCGAGCGGCGGGCGCAGCTCGCGCTCGTGACGGCCTTGATGGACGAGCAGGTCGTATTTGGTTGCGGCGCGCTCGGCGAAGGCGACAACCCACTCCTTCTGCTCCGGGGCCTGGCGCCAGTGGAGCGTCACCGTCAGCCCTTTGGGCTCCACGTAAACGCCGGGGGGCGCCGTGGCCTCTGCTTCTGCGACGACCTCGTCTATGACGTGGGCCCAGGCGTCGTATTCGGGGCCTTGCAGCGCCCGCTCCAGCCCGTATAGGCCGGCCAGGACGACGCCAGCTGGCGGGCCGAGGGCCTCTGACAGGAACGAGGTGGGACGGCCCGAAATGACCGCCACCAGCCCGAATTCCTCGGCCAGGTCGGACAACAGTGCTGGTACTCCGGATAGCGGGCGAGCGTCTCGGGGGTCGGCAACGATCGCGGCAAGTGTTCCGTCGAAGTCGAGGAACAGCGCGGTACGTGCGGGGGCGGCGGCCAAGGGTGCGAGAGCGTCGGGCAGCGGTGCGCCGTGTGCGTCGGCCGGCCCGGCCGGCGTCAAGAGCCCGAGGCGGCCGCCAGGTCCTGGCCGACGACGACGACGACGTCGGTGCCCGTGACGCCGTTGACCGGCGCAGCCGTCGTGAGCGGCTGTACCTGCGTCGGCTTCACCCCGATGGTGTTCGCAATGGACTGGGCGGCCGCCTGCTGACCGGCCGCGTAATAGACAGTGGAAGTCGCCTCCGTCGTGGACGCGTCGATCGGGGTCCCCATCTTCCAGCCACCGGCGCCGATGACAGTAGAGAAGTGCGCGGCCAGGCCGTTGGTGTTCGTTGCGTTGGCCACGACGACGCTCACCGAGGCGTGGGGCACCGTCGTCGTCGTGGTGGTCGCGCCGTGACCGCCGCTTCCGTGCCTCGAGGTCGTCGACGTGGTCGTGGACGAGGCCGCGTGGCCCGCCGCTGCGGTCGTCGTGGTCGACCCGCTGGCTGTGGCCGCTGTGGTCGAGGTTGTCTGCGCGCTGGACGATGTGGTGGGAGTCGAGCGCGTCCCGACGGCGACGAGGACAGCGACCGCCACCACGAAGACCACGAGCACGACAGCGGCCCGTGCCGCTTTGAGCGAACCCGTCATCCCCCCGGAGTGCTGCGGTCCGTCTTCAGGCATTCGTGCGACTCATTTGTGGATCAAGCCTGCCGTGCCACCATGGCCGGTGCAAGCCTTTCCGGTGGTCGCAAGGCCTGGTCGGCCTGGGGATAATCTGGCCGCTGCGCCCGAGTAGCTCAGTTGGTAGAGCACTTCACTTGTAATGAAGATGTCGCGGGTTCGATTCCTGCCTCGGGCTCGGTACGGGCTCCGCACTGGGGTTTTGCCGTTCGGCTCGCTGGGAAAGGGCGCAGGACAACCGGATCTACTGGGAGGCGCCCAATGCTGTCTGACTTCAAGAAATTCGTGCTGCGCGGCAACGTGGTCGACCTGGCCGTCGCGATCGTGGTCGGCACGGCGTTCACCGCCATGGTCGCGGCGTTCGTGAAGGACTTCATCACGCCACTCATCGCGGCCATCTTTGGAAAGAGTGACTTCTCGAGTCTGTATTTCACTGTCCACAACTCGAGGTTCAATTACGGCTCGTTCATCAACACCGTGGTCTCATTCCTCATCATCGCGACGGTGGTGTTCTTTGCGGTCGTTCTGCCAATCAACGCGTTGATGAAGCGGCTGAACATGCTGCCGAACGAAGAACCTGAGCCCGAGACACGCGAGTGCCCCGAGTGCTTGAGCGAGATCCCCTTGGCGGCCCACAAGTGCGCGTACTGCACGTCGGTGGTGACGCCGGCGGCATAACAGCGAACTGTCGGAGGGCATTGCTGCGCAGAGGACTCGGACTCGGAAATTTTTTTGAACGCAGTCGTCGGCGGTGCCGACACCGACCATTCGTCTCTCGATGGACACGGATTCCGGCCTGAGCCGCCTGGCGCTCACGACGGCCGACGTCGCGGAGATGTCGAACGAGCAGCTGGCGGGCCATCTGGACCGGCTGTTCCGGCTTCGGTCAGCGGTGGACGGGCGGATCGTCGTCCTGTTAGGCGAGGCCGAGCGCCGCCAGGCCTTCCGCGACGATGGCGCGACCTCGGCCGAGAACTGGGCCGTCGAGAGGTTCAGCGTGGCCCTTCCGACGGCGAGGTCTCTCGTGCACATCGCCGAGAAGGCCTGGGACCTGCCGCAATTGACCGAAGCACTGAGGAGGGTGAGATCACCCTCGACAAGCTGCGGGCGGTCGCAGACGTCGCTACGCCCGAGACCGACGCCGAGCTGGTCGAGGCGGCACGGGAGCGCTCAGTACGCGAATTGGCCGAGGTGGCTCGTTCGCACAGGGAGGCACCCGCCCCGTCCCAGGCGGCCCAGGATCACGACCGAAGGTCGTTGCGATTCAATGACACCTTCCGCACGATGACTGTCCACTTGCCGCCCGAGTCCTTTGCCGAAACCCGTAGCTGCATCGAGTCGATCGCCCGGGACATCCCCTCGGACGGCGAGACCCCCTGGGACCAGCGCATGTGTGACGGTTTCATGGGATTGATCCGCTCCCAGTCGAAGGGCGGCGACGGGGGCGACGCTGCGACCAAGAGCCCGTATTTCGTCGTCGTGCACGTGCCTATCGCGGCATTGGTCGAAGAGTCTGGTGAGACCTCAGACCTCGCAGGGGAGCTCGAGCGAGACGGCCTGCTCAGCGTGGCCACCGTGCAACAGCTCGCCTGCGACGCCACCGTCGCGTTGGCGGTCGACGACCACGCGGGACGGACCATGTACGAGGGGCGGAGCCGCCGCGATCCAAGCGGCCCTCAACGCCGCGAAGTGCGGCGGAGAGATCGACATTGCCGCTTCCCCGGCTGTGTGAACGTGACGTTCACGAACACCCATCACATCAAACGTTGGAAACCGGACCGCGGTCCGACGGATCTCGACAATTTGTGTTTGTTGTGCGTCCATCATCACCATTTGGTGCACCGGGGTGACTGGACCTGTCCGGTAACGCGAACGACGAACTCACCTTCGTCGGGCCAAGTGGACGCGTCATAACATCGCGGCCGTCGCCGCTGTGGACCGCAGTGACGGGTCCTGCGGCACGGCGGGCGGCGGGCCGCCGGAAGGCGGACTCTGCGGATCCGGCGAGTACTACGCGCGAGTTGCCCGCTGGCGCGCCACCTCAAAACAGGCCACCGCGCCCGCAACGCCGACGTTGAGCGAGGGCAGAGCGCCGTGCTGCGGAATGGCCGCCAGCGCGTCGCAACGGCGGCGCACGAGTGGCGCGAGGCCCTTCTCCTCGCTACCCACGACGAGCGCGACGGGGCCATCGCCGAGGGGCAGGTCGTAGAGCGACTGGTCGGCCTCCCCCGCCAGCCCGATCGACCACACGCCGAGCTCGCGGATCTCTTGGAGGGCGGCCGGCACGCCGCCCACTACGGCAAAGGACAGGTGCTCGATAGCGCCCGCGGCCGTCTTGGTCACCGTGGCCGACAGCCGGGCGGAGCGGTGGCGCGGGAGGACGACGCCCCCGACGCCGGCGCATTCGGCGCTCCGGAGGAGCGCGCCGAGGTTGCGGGGGTCGGTGATCCCCGCCGCCACGAGTAGGAAGGGCGGGGTTCCGTCAGGGGCGGGGCGGCAGAGGTCCTGGAGCGGGACGGGATCGAGCGGGCGGGCCAACGCGACGACGCCTTGGGGGGCGTCGGTGCGAGCCTGGGTATCGAGGCGGGCTCGGGGCACCGTCTCGACGGGGACGCGGCGTTGTGCGGCGAGCTCCTCTATGCGGTCGAGCTGGGGGGAGGGGTCCTGGTCCTCGGCCATCAGGATGCGGCGGACGTTGCGGCGGTTGGTGGCGAGGAGCTCGAGCACGGCGCGACGACCTTCGACCTGGTCGCCGCCCAGCTCGCCGAGGGGCGGACCGGACGATCGGCCACGACGTTCGTGACGTTCTGCGCCGCTGTTCTTGTTGACGCGGCCGCCGCGGCCTTTGGCGGGGGGCGGGGCGGGTTGGCGCCGGGCGCGCCGAGCTGGCGGGCTCACCGCTGTTCCATCAGGACGATGGCCATGCAGGCGATGCCCTCGGCTCGTCCGAGAGCGCCGATGCCTTCGGCCCTGGTCGCCTTGACCGAGACCGGTGCGTTCACGACGCCGCCGAGCTGCTCGACCATGGCGTCCGTGTGCGGCGCCAGCCGCGGCGTGTCCGCGACGATCGTGCAGTCCGCGTTGACGACTCCAAATCCTTGCGTCGAGGCCATCCGGACAACCTCGGTCAGCAACGTGACGCTGTTGACACCAGCCCACTTCGGGTCGGTGTCGGGGAAATGGCGTCCGAGGTCGCCGAGGCCGGCCGCGCCGAGGATGGCATCGGCCAGCGCGTGACACACGGCGTCAGCATCGCTATGACCGGCAAGGCCCCGTGCGCCCTCGATCACGACGCCGCCGAGTACGAGAGGCCGGTGCGGGTCCTCCGAGAAACGGTGGATGTCGATGCCCTGGCCGACCCGCACGTCAGGCCTCGTGCGCAGCTGCGAGCAGCCGTTCTGCGGTCGCGAGGTCCTCGGGCGTCGTGATCTTGATGTTGTCCGGGTGGCCGGCGACGACGCGCACATGTCCGCCCGACGCCTCGACGAGCATGGCGTCGTCGGTGGCGACGGCGTCCGGGTCGCCTTTGGCCCGGGCGTGTGCGTCACGCAACGCTGCGGCCTGGAAGGCCTGGGGCGTCTGCACCGCGACCAGCGAGGCGCGATTGAGAGTGCTCGTGACGTTCATCGACGGGTCCACGACTTTGATGGTGTCACTCGGAGCCAGGCCGGGCACCGCCCCGACGATGCCGTCCTCGTTCAGTGCCTCGAGCACAGCCGTGAACAGAGGGGGTGGCGCCAGCGGGCGGGCCGCGTCGTGCACCACGATGATGTCCGCCTCGGCCGGCACGGCATCGATGCCACAGCGGACCGAGTCGGCACGGGTCTTACCGCCCGTGACGACGGCGTCGGCACCGGGATGATCAGACGGCGCGGCATCCGCCGGCACCACCAGGACGACGCCGTCTGACACGGCGCGGCACGCGTCCACGGCCCACGAAAAGACCGGGCGGCCGCCCAGGGATGAGAACTGCTTCGGCTCGCCGAATCGCCGCCCGGATCCCGCAGCGACGACGATCGACCACACCCGCGCCACGGTACGACCGGGCCGGGCGATCAGGTCAGGGCCTCGTTCAGACGCTCTTCGGCGGTTTCCTCGTCCACGTTGAGCGCGAAGGTCAGCTCGGAGACCAGGATCTGTCGGGCCCGTTGCAACATGCGCTTCTCACCCGCGGACAGGCCCTTGTCCTTGTCGCGGATGGAGAGGTTCCGGACCACTTCGGCCACCTGGTAGATGTCGCCCGAGCGGAGCTTCTCGGAGTGGTTCTTGTAGCGGCGGGACCAGTTCGTCGGCATGCGCGCTTCCTTCTTGCGCAGCACGGCGAACACCTCCTCCACCTCCTCGTCATTGATGACCTCACGCAGCCCCACGCCCTCGGTGTTATCGGCGGGAACGTTGAGGATCAGGTCGCCGTAGGCGAGACGCAAGACCAGGTACTCACGCTTCTCGCCGAAGGCGACCTTGGTCTCGCGCTTTTCGATGACGGCAGCCCCGTGGTGGGGGTAGACGACTTTGTCTCCGACCTTGAAGGACACAGGACTCAGAACTCCTTGAGGGAACGGGTAGGCCCGCGCAGGCACACGGACGTGCGGGCATTGCTGGAAAGTGGCTGTCGGCACGGGCCCGAACCGTCCGACGACGGCCATCTATTTTACCAGATACGGGCGCTATTCGTACCGCTCGAAGATGCTGGCCTCGACAAGGCGGGCAAGGCCGTCACGGATGTGGCGCGCCGTGGCTGCACCGATGCCTTCGACCGACTCGAGCTCGGCGGCTGAGGCGGAGAGGATCTCGGGGAGGGAGCCGAACCGCTGGACCAGGCGTGTGATCAGTGTCTCGGAGAGCTGCTGAGGCAGCCGGTGCAGCATCCGGTAGCCGTGTGGGGCCAGAGCGACGTGCAACTCGTCGCTGGACGAGGGCAGGTTGAGCGCGCCGACGACGCTCGGCAGGTCCATCAGCGAGTCGGCTTCCAGTGAGCGGAGCCGGGCGATCCCCTTCTCGTCGGTGTAGTCCATCAGGACGAGGGTCAGGCTCTCCTCGACGCCAGCCGACAGCTCCTCGGTCTGGAGGTGGATGAGCCGGCCGTCGGAACCGAGCTCGACCAGGTGCCCCTCGATCTCCACGGCGATCCGGCGGACCATCTCGCCCGGCTGCAGCACGGAGACGACGTCGCGCACCGAGACGGAGTCCTCCATTTCGAGCCTCGTCAGCGTGGAGAGGGCGTCGTCGTACCGGGAACGGAACCGTTGCAGCGTCGACAGGGCCTGACTCGATCGGTCGATCAACCAACCCGCTGTCTGGGTCGTGTGCTTGCGATCGTTGCGGTACACGGCGATGGTCGCCATCGCCTCGGACACCGCGACAACAGGTACATCGATGGAGCGGGCAACCCGCTCCGCGGTGCGATGACGTGTACCGGTCTCCGACGTTGCGATGCTCGCCTTGGGGACGAGGTGCACGTTCGCCCGCGCGATCCGAGAGGCGTCTGACGCCAGGATGATGGCGCCGTCCATCTTCGCCAGTTCAGACAGCCGCTGCGGGGTGTATTCGGCGTCGAGGAGAAAACCGCCGGTGCAGATCGAGAGCACCGCAGGGTTGTCACCCACGACGATGAGAGCGCCGTGCTTTGCCTGCAGCACGCGGTCGAGGCCTTCTCGCAGCGCGGTGCCCGGCGCGATCAGGGCCAGCGCGTCGTTCAGCGGCTGGATGCCGCCGGGACCGTCGACCACTCGGGCATCGTACCCGCGGCAGTCGGCGTCCCGGCCGGTCCAAGGGCCGCCACCAGCGCTTCGGCGAGGGTTCGCACCCCGTGAACCGCCATGTGCGGCGGGCAGACGGTGGCCGCGTCGTCCGCGATCGACGCGGGAACCAGCGCGCGCACGAACCCGCCACGCCACGCCTCCGCGAGGCGCCGGTCGGCCTCTGGAACCGTTCGTAGCTCGCCCCCCAGCCCGAGCTCACCGAAAGCAACCAGGTCGGGCGCCACGGGCGTGCCGTTGACGACGGACGCCATCGCCAGCGCGACAGCGAGGTCGGCTGCGGGCTCGGTCACGGAGATGCCGCCCACAGCGGCGACGAAGAACTCGGAAGACGCGGAGAACTCGATCTCGCTGCGGCATGCAAGCAGGGCCCGCAACAAGTTGGCCCGGGACGGGTCCAGTCCGAGTGTGTGCGGCCTGGAGGACAGACCAGCCGCCCCAGGGCCGAGGAGCGCCTGCACTTCGACGAGCAGGGGCCGACGTCCCTGCATCACGGGCACCACGACGCTGCCGGGGACGCCCGCCATACGGTCACCCAGCATGAGTGGGCCTGGGTCGGGGACGGCCCGCAGGCCGTCGTCACGCATCTCGAAGATTCCCACCTCACCGGCCGGGCCGAACCGGTGCTTGACCGCCGTCAACACTCGTAACGCGTGGTGGCGGTCACCGTCGAAGGAGAGCACGGTGTCGACCAGGTGCTCGACTGCCCGCGGACCGGCGGGATCGCCGTCCTTGGTGACGTGGCCCACCACCAGGAAGGGCACACCACTCGCCTTGGCGAAACGCGTGAGGCGCTCGACGCAGGCGCGCACCTGCGCCACGCTTCCGGCCGGCTGTGCCAAGCCGGGGTCGGTCACCGACTGGAGCGAGTCGACAACCACGAGGGCGGGTCGCCCGCGCTCGGTCGCGGCCTCGATCGCCTCGACGTCGGGGCCTTCGAGAGCAAGGAGTTGCGCCGGCACCCGACCCAGTCGGGTGGCGCGTCCGCTGACTTGGGTCAGCGACTCCTCTGCGGAGGCCAGGAGCACGTCGGAGCCGGTAGCGGCAAGCGAGGAGAGCACCTGGAACAGCAGGGTCGACTTGCCGATACCGGGCGGCCCGAAGAGCAGGGTCACCGAACCTGCGACCACGCCACCACCCAAGACGCGGTCGAGCTCGCTCACGCCCGTCGGAAGCGGACGCGCCCCCTCGGCCGAAACGTCGCGGAGAGCGACAGCGCCGGGACGATGTCCTTCGCCGAAGCGCACGGTCGACGGGCGCGCCGCCACTGCGGCCAACGTGTTCCACTCGCCACAACCCGCACAGCGGCCGCTCCAGCGAGGAGAACAGGCACCACACGCGTCACAGGCGAACTCCGTCCGGACGCGGGACGCGGTCGTATGAGTCGGCGCCATGCGAGAACCCTACGAATCGGGTGTCACACCACGTACCTCGGCAGACTCCTCCGAGTGGTGACAGGCTCACGAGCGTGGACACACCGAGCCTCGAGCAGCGCGCCGATTGGCTCGATCAATTGGGGGCGCACGAGACCCACCAGCAACTTCTGGCCGAGCTGCCATGTCTCCGTCAGGTCGCCCAACGCCGCGCCGATACGCCCACGCCGCTCACCGGTTGGGTCCGCGTCGGAGCATGGAACGTCCTTCGCGGTCGACGTCCCGAAGCTCTCGCCGCCACTCTGGCATCGGCGGGTGTCCAGCTGGGCCTGCTCTCCGAGCTCGACGACGGTATGGCACGGACCCACAACATCGACACGACTGACGAGATCGCCCGCGCGCTCGGATTCGCCTCCGCCTTCGGCATCGAATTCGTCGAGCTTGGCCTCGGTGACGAGTCGGAGCAGCAGGAGGCAGCCGGCCAGACCAACGCCCGTGGCCTGCACGGCAACGCCATCGTCAGCGGGTCGTCGCTCGACGAGCCGACCGTCGTGCGACTGCCCGACGCCGGCGCTGGCTGGTTCGCTGTGGACAGCTCACAGCCGCGGGTCGGCGGGCGCATGGCCGTGGTCGCGACCGTCGCCATCGATGGCGTCCCCGTGCACGTCGCCTCCACCCACCTCGAGAACCGGACCACCGCGGGTTATCGGGCGGAGCAACTCGACGCACTGTTTCGCGCGATCGACGACCGCGACGCCAGTGCTCCCGCCATCGTCGGTGGTGACTTCAACACCCTGGGCGCAGACATCGACGTACTTCTCGACCGAGCCGCCGTGCGCGCCCTACGCGAAACCGAGCCGTGGCGTTTCACCTGGCCGGTCATCTACGAGTCCATGTTCGAGGTGGCGCGTGCACACGGTTTCGTCTGGACGGATGCCAACGTGGCGGCGCCGACGATGGACAGCGCATCGGCCGGGCTCCCTGACCTCGTACCGATGCGGCTGGACTGGCTGCTCGTGCGCGGCCTCGTGGCCCGCCGCCCCGCCGTCATCCCGGCGGGCGGGCTCTCCGACCATCACCTGATCACCGCTGGCGTGCATCTGCCATGACCATCGTCCGCGTCGCTGCGAGACCCGCGGACGAGGAAGGCATCCTCGCCGTCGTGGACGCGGCGTTCTCCGACGCCACCCGTGACGCCAGTGAGGAGCTCGGCATCGTGCGCGCCACCTGGGCGGCAAAGAACGCCGGCCAACTCATCGAACTCGTCGCGGACGACAACGGCACAGTGGTTGCGCACGTGTTGGCCGCGCCTGGCCGCATCGACGGGGCACCCACCTCGGTTGCCGGCGTGGCCCCAGTGTGCGTAGCGCCGTCGCATCAGCAACGAGGCATCGGCACGACCCTCATGCAGTCACTCGTCCTCGCGGCAACGGAGCGAGCTTGGCCATTGCTGGTCCTGTTGGGCGATCCCGCCTTCTACGCGCGTTTCGGCTTTGAGCCAGCGGGGCCGCTCGGGCTCACCTACGCACCCGCCGGGGTCGGCTCGCCGCACTTCCAGGCGCGCCGACTCGACGGCTACGACGCGCGTCTGCGCGGCATGTTCACATATTGCTGGGAGTAGCCACCTTCTCCGTCGGAGAGGAGGGCCCGGCGCTTATTCGGGGTCGGCGCCCGCGCCGGCCAGCTCGAGCGGCGGCGGCTCGAGACCCTGGATAGCCCGGAAGCTCAGCTGCGGTCCCTCACCCTCGATCGGCGAGTCCTCGACGTCGATGACGATGGTCTCGCCCACCCGGAACTCCTTCCACAGGATGCGCTCCGACAGCGGGTCTTCGACCATCTGCTGGATGGCACGGCGCAGCGGCCGTGCTCCCAGCTGCGGGTCGTAGCCCCTCTCGGCCAATAGGGTGCGGGCGGCCGGCGTCAACTCCAGGCCGATGCCCTGGTCCGACAGCTGCTTGACCGTGCGGGCCATGAGCAGGTCGACGATCTCGGCCACCTCGGCCCGCGAGAGCTCGTGGAAGACGATGACCTCGTCGATCCGGTTGAGGAACTCGGGACGGAAGTGCGCCTTCAGCGCCTCGTCGACCTTGGCCTTCATCCGCTCGTAGGTCACGGCCTCCGACGTCTTGGCAAAGCCCATGTTGGACTTGCGCAGGTCGGCGGTCCCGAGGTTCGACGTCATGATCAGCACGGTGTTCTTGAAGTCCACCGAGCGGCCTTGGGCGTCGGTCAGGCGACCGTCTTCGAGGATCTGGAGCAGCGTGTTGAACACGTCGGGGTGCGCCTTCTCCACCTCGTCGAAGAGCACGACGGAGAACGGCTTACGACGCACGGCCTCGGTGAGCTGCCCGCCTTCCTCGTAGCCGACGTAGCCCGGAGGGGACCCCACCAGGCGGCTGACGGTGTGCTTCTCCATGTACTCGGACATGTCGAGCTGGATGAGCGCGTCCTCGTCGTCGAAGAGGAACTCGGCCAGCGTCTTGGCGAGCTCCGTCTTCCCCACACCGGTCGGGCCGAGGAAGATGAACGACCCACTCGGTCGCTTGGGGTCCTTGAGGCCGGCGCGCGTACGTCGGATCGCCCGCGACAGCGCCTTGAGCGCCTCCTCCTGCCCGATGACCCGCTTGTGCAGCTCGTCCTCCATGCGCAGGAGCTTCGCCGTCTCCTCCTCGGTGAGGCGGTAGACGGGGATACCGGTCCACGCAGCCAGCACCTCGGCAATGACCTCTTCGTCGACAACGTCGAAGAGGTCCACGCCCTCGGCGCGCAGCTCGGCTTCCTGGCTCTCCTTGATGTCGAGGCGCTCCTTCTCCTGCTCGGCCAGCTTCTTGGCCTGCTCGAAGGCGCCCTTCTCGATCGCGGCCTCCTTGTCGGCCCGCAACCGGATGATCTCCTCGTCGAGCTTCTTGGCGCTCGGAGGGGTCGCCATGCGGCGGATGCGCAGGCGGCTCCCGGCCTCGTCGATCAGGTCGATCGCCTTGTCCGGGAGATAGCGGTCAGCCAGGTAGCGGTCCGCGAGGTTCGCCGCGGCCACGAGCGCCTGGTCAGTGATGCTCACCGCGTGGTGCGACTCGTAACGATCCCGGAGTCCCTTGAGGATGTCGATGGTCAGGGCGACCGACGGCTGCTCGACCTTCACCGGCTGGAAGCGGCGCTCAAGCGCGGCGTCCTTCTCGAGGTGCTTGCGGTACTCGTCGATGGTGGTCGCGCCGACCGTCTGCAACTCGCCCCGTGCCAGCATCGGCTTGAGGATCGAGGCAGCGTCGATCGCGCCCTCGGCGGCGCCTGCACCCACCAACGTGTGGATCTCGTCGATGAACAACACGATGTCGCCTCGTGTGCGGATCTCCTTCAACACCTTCTTCAGGCGCTCCTCGAAGTCGCCGCGGTAACGGCTGCCGGCCACCAGCGCGCCCAGGTCGAGCGTGTAGAGCTGCTTGCCCGTCAGCGTCTCGGGCACGTCGTTGGACACGATCTGCTGGGCCAAACCTTCGACGATGGCGGTCTTGCCGACGCCGGGCTCACCGATGAGCACCGGGTTGTTCTTCGTTCGGCGCGACAAGACCTGCATGACGCGTTCGATCTCTTTATGGCGTCCGATGACCGGGTCGAGCTTGCCGTCGCGGGCCAGCTGGGTCAGGTTGCGACCGAACTGGTCGAGCACCGGGGAGCCCGACGGGTTGTCGCCCGAGCTCGCACCCTGGCTCGCACCGACCGACTCCTTGCCTTGACTGCCCGACATCAGCTGAATGACCTGCTGGCGCACCCGGCCGAGGTCCGCCCCCAGGCTGACGAGGACGGTGGCGGCCACGCCCTCGCCCTCGCGCACGAGCCCGAGGAGCATGTGCTCGGTGCCGATGTAGCTGTGGCCGAGCTGCAGCGCCTCACGCAGCGAGAGCTCGAGAACCTTCTTGGCCCGCGGCGTGAACGGCGGGGAGCCGCTCGGTGCCGTTCCAGCCATACCGATGGTCTCTTCCACCTTCTCGCGCACTGCCTCGAGCGAAATCCCGAGCGACTCGAGGGCCTTCGCCGCGACCCCTTCGCCCTCGTGGATCAACCCGAGGAGTATGTGTTCGGTCCCGATGAACGAATGGTTGAGCAGGCGCGCTTCCTCTTGCGCCAGCACCAGTACCCTCCGTGCTCGGTCGGTGAAACGTTCGAACACCCTGACCGCCTCTCCTTGCTCCTCTTGCTTCTCGGCCCATTGTACCTGCGGCCTTACTCTGGATAGGCAGCAGCTTTGGGAAACCACAGGCCTTGGGTGGGAAACATTGGGCTTCCGTTTTTCCTTCGCACCCTTCTACCAGCGAGTTGTCGTGATTCTGGGGCCGTGACCTAACGTCTCGGACTAGTGAACCCGTCGGAGGCCCTCGGCCTGCCCCGCCTGCAAGAGGGACTGCAACGTCTGGAGCCCCTGCTCACAGAGGCGGTAGTCACGGGCGACGCCTTCCTCGACGAGGTCACCACCCACTTGATCGCCGCGGGCGGAAAGCGCCTGCGTCCGCTGCTCGCGCTGGCGACGGCCACCGGCGGCCGTCGGGACCCCACCGAGGACGACCTGATGGGCGGTGTAGCCGTCGAGCTCGTCCACCTGGCCTCGCTGTACCACGACGACGTAATTGACGAGGCGACCATCCGGCGCAACGTCGAGAGCGTCAACAGCCGCTTCGGCAACCTGGTGGCGATCGTCGCCGGCGACTACCTGCTGGCGCGCAGCGCCGCCATAGCGGCGAGCCTCGGCACGGACATCGCGGCCCTGCTGGCCGAAACGCTGGGTCGCCTCTGTCAGGGACAGGTGACCGAGGTGCGCTCCGCGTTCCAGGTGGGCCGCAGCCGGGAGGACTACGTCAGCACGATCAGCGGCAAGACGGCCGCGCTCACCGCGACGTCCTGCCGCATCGGCGCGCTCACCGGCTCACTACCGAACACAGAGGTCGAGGCCTGCACGGAGTTCGGGCGCTGTTTCGGCATGGTCTTCCAGATCCGCGACGACATCTTGGACATCACCGCCACCGACGGCCAGCTGCAGAAGCCGGCCGGCCAGGACCTCGCCGAGGGCATCTACACGCTGCCCGCGCTGGTCGCCTTGGAAGATCCCGACGCCGGACCCGATCTCCGTGCGCTACTGGGCCAGCCGCTCGCCCAGCCCGAGCGTGACAAGGCTCGCTCCATCGTCATGGGCTCGAGTGGCATCGGCGCGGCGGTGACGGCGGCCCACGGCTACGTCCAGGACGCGCAATCGGCCACCGCCGGGATCACCCAGCCCGACTTGCGAGCTGGATTGTCCCGACTGGTGGCCGAACTGCTCACCGACCTCCCGGACTAGGTCAGCTGGGCGAACTCGTCCCGGCCGTCCCGCACTTGGCCTCGAGATTGCTCAAGCGGGCGTTGACCTTCGACTCGCGGTTCTGCACCTTCGTGATACGGGCGGCGATCCGGTCGGCCAGCTTGGTGTGCCCGGCGGCCCGGGCCTTGGCCTCCCGGGCCTCGGCCTTGGGAATGCGGGCGTTGACCTTCGCCTCCAAAGTCTGCACCCGAGCCTCGATCTTGCTCACCCGGGCGCATGCCTGGGCCGACGGGGTACCCGTGCTCGTGCTCGTTCCGCTGCCCGGGGTCGCCGCACCGGCGACGCCAGCCGCGCCGAGCGTCAGCGCACCGGCCACAGCCGTCCCTGCGATGATCCTGCGCAACATGTGTCCTCCTTGGACCGTTTGACTTCGTGCGCCCATCTGGCGCACCTGCCGCCTCTGGACGACATCGCCCACTCTGAGGGCCAGATGTGAGGATCCTGTAAGGACGATGTGAGGGATGGGCCGCCAGCATAAGAAGCCCCGAAGAAACGCCGGGTACAGCTGAAACCCGTCACCTTGTAGAGACGAGCTATCCCCTCTCGGGCCGCAACGTCGGGAACGCGATCACCTCGCGGATGTTGGCCACGTCTCCGAACAACATCACCAACCGGTCGACGCCGAGCCCGAACCCGGACGTCGGTGGCAGGCCGTACTCCAAGGCACGGATGTAGTCCTCGTCGATCTCGGCGGGCTCCTCGTCGTCGCCCGCTCGCGCCCTCTCCGCCTGCT
>DATMMN010000056.1:0-4475 GCA_035569675.1 Acidimicrobiales bacterium
CGACGACTCGGTGGACCTGGTCGTCGACGGCGGCGTGCTCACGGAGGTGCCTTCGACGCTGGTGAACGTGCGGGGCGAGCAGGCGGTCGTGGAGCGCGAGGGGGTGATCTCGCGTACCGAGATCGAGGATGCGCTGGCGGGTCCGCCGTGACCCGCGCGCTGTTGGCCATCGAGACCTCGTGCGACGAGACGGCGGCCGCAGTCGTCGACGCGGACTTCGGGGTGCGATCGTCCATCGTGGCGAGCCAAGTGGAGCTCCACGCGGGGTTCGGCGGCGTGGTGCCCGAGCTGGCCAGCCGCGCGCACATCGAGACCATCACGCCGATCGTGGCGCGGGCGCTCGAGGAGGCCGGCGTCGCCGGCCCGGACCTCGAAGCGGTGGCGGTCACGTCGGGGCCGGGCCTCGTGGGCGCACTGCTGGTGGGCATTGCGACGGCCAAGGCGCTGGGGTTGGGCTGGGGCATCCCGGTGGTGGGCGTCAACCACTTGGAGGGGCACCTGGCCAGTGTGTACCTCGCCGACCGCGACGTGCGGTTCCCGCAGACCGCGCTGCTGGTCTCGGGCGGGCACTGCATGCTGACCAGGGCGACCGAGCCGGGGCACTACGAACTGCTCGGCGAGACCGTGGACGATTCCATCGGCGAGGCCTACGACAAGGTGGCCCGCTTCCTCGGACTGGGCTACCCGGGGGGCCCGGTGCTCGACCGGCTCGCCGGCGCCGGCGGCGAGGACCGCCTCGGCTTCCCGCGTCCGATGCTCAGCGACGGGTACACGTTCTCCTTCTCGGGACTCAAGACTGCGGTCGTGAACTACGTGCGCTCGAACCCCGCCTTCGAGGTGGAGGAGGTGGCGGCCTCGTTCGTCGCCGCTTGCATGGACGTCCTGATCGCCAAGCTGCGGCGCGCTCTCGAAGAGTTCGGCGACCCGGCTCTCGCGATCGTGGGTGGGGTCGCCGCGAGCCCGGTCCTGCGCGAAAGGGCCCAGGCGCTCGCCGAAGAGTACGGCACCCGCCTGCTCATCCCACCGCAGAAGATGGCCACGGACAACGCCGCCATGATCGGCGTGGCTGCGTGGCACAAGCTCGCGGTCTTCGGCCCGAGCGCGCCGTCGTTCGGGCCCGAGCCGGATCTTCGGCTGCAGTTCTCCTGATCCTCACCGTTTCTGTCAGTGGTAACGCTGTGCTTTTCGGCCGCTTCGGCCTAGCTCTGCTCGGCGTGCTGGTGCCGTTTGGCCCGGCGGCGGCCGGCCCGGCCCCCGAACATGTGCGACGAGAGGTCCAAGAGGATCCCCAGCGCGACGATCACCCAGCCGAAGCCGTCGACACCTTTGTGCGGCTGGTACACGAGCGCGTAGAAGAGCGTTGCGTAGGGCAGGAAGATGAAGCCGAGGATGCCTTCCCAACCGGAGCGGAAGGCAATGGAGAGCCGGTCCGTGAAGATCCAGACCAAGAACAGCGCGAGGCGCGCCGAGAAGGCCGAGATCAGCGCGAAGAGACAGCCCACGGTTGCGCTTCCCTCAGAGAGGCAGGCTGCCCGTGGCCGCGTTGGTCGACCCGGTGTCCTTGTAGGCGGCGATCGTGCGCTCCGCGATGCGCATCTGGTGGATCTCGTCGGCCCCATCGGCAAAGCGGGCCCAGCGGGCGTGCTGCAGCATGTTCGCCAGCGGGGTGTCGGTGGAGTAGCCGAGCGCGCCGTGCACCTGCATGGAACGGTCGATGATCCGGTTGAGGCTGTTGGCGACGAAATGCTTCGCCATGGAGACCTCGGTACGGAAGTCCTCGCCCCGGTCCATCTTGTAGGCCGCGTGGAGCACCATGAGCTTGCACTGGTACAGCTCCATCGCCGAGTCCGCGATGAGCCACTGCACCCCCTGCTTCTCGGCCAGCAGCGATCCGTGCGAGTACCGGTGCAGGGCACGGTCGACCATCATGTCCAGTGCCGTCTCCGCCTGCGCGATCCAGCGCATGCAGTGGGCGAGCCGGGCCGGCCCCAAGCGGTACTGACCGAGGCGGTGTCCGTTGCCGCGGCCGCCGAGGATCTGCGAGTCGTGCACGCGCAGGTCCTCGATCACGATCTCGGAGTGACCGGTCGACCCGTGCATCGTCTCGACTTCGCGCACGTCGTTCCAGCCCTCCGCCGGGAGATCGACGAGGAAGGCGGTGTTGGCGCCACGTGAGCCCGGCGGCACATCGGGCTCGGTGCGGGCGATGAGGATGGCGAACTGGGCGCGGCGGGCGTTCGAGATGAACCACTTGTGGCCGTTGATCACCCACTCCTCGCCGTCCTTCTCGGCCCGCGTCTGGATCAGCGTCGGATCCGACCCCGCCACCTCCGGCTCGGTCATGGCGAAGCAAGACATCGCGGTGCCTTCGCACAGTCGGCGCAGGTACTTTTCCTTCTGTTCGTCGGTCGCCCAGTGCAGCAGCGTGTGCATGTTGCCTTCGTCGGGTGCACTGCAGTTCAGGATCCAGGGGCCGAGTCGTGTCCTGGCCGCCTCGGCCTGCACCATGGCCAACTCCACGTGGCCAAGCCCCATGCCGCCCCACTCCTTGGGCATGTGGGGCAACCAGAGGCCCTCGCGCTTGGCCTCCTCGCGGAGCTCGAGGATGGTGGTCAGGTACTCGCGGCGCTGGGTCACCCGGGACTCGTCGTCGAACCCCTTGACGCGGGGCACCACGGTGTCCTGGATGAAGACGCGGACCCGCGAGCGGATCTCCTCGTGTTCGGGGGCGAGAGTGAAGTCGATTGCCATGGGAAACCTCCTCGGACCTCAGTAGAGGCCTACTACGTTTCCGTTCTCGTCGATGTCGATCTTCTCTGCGGCCGGGTGGCGTGAGAGCCCCGGCATGGTGCGCATGTCGCCGCTGACCAGGTAGACGAAGCCGGCACCCACATTGGCCCGAGCCTCGCGCACGGGAAGGCGCCAGCCGCGCGGGGCCCCGAACAACTTGGGGTCCGACGAGATCGAAAGGTGCGTCTTGGCGATGCAGACAGGGAGCGAACCGAAGCCGGCGCGTTCGTAATTGTCCAGGTGGCGAGCCGCCAACGGCGCGTAGTCCACGCCATCCGCCCCGTAGACCTCGGTCGCGATCGTCTCGATCTTCTCGCGCAGGGTGGCGTCGTCCGGATACAGCATCTGGAAGTCGCTCGGCTCTTCCGTCGCCTCGACCACCGCCTCGGCCAGCTCGACCGCGCCTTTGCCCCCGTTCTCGAAATGGGTGCACACGGCCGAGCGGACGCCGACAGCCGCGGCGATCTCCCGGATGACCGCGTGCTCGGAGGCGAAGTCGCCGGCGAACGCGTTGATCGCCACGACGGGCGTGACCCCGTGCCGGCGCACGATGCCGAGATGGGCGAGGAGGTTGGCGGCCCCAATGCGGACCTCCTCAGGGTTTTCCTCGAGCATCGCCGGCGGAAGCGGGCGTCCGGCCACGACGCGGTGACGGCCCGAATGGAGCTTCATGGCGCGCACCGTCGTGACCACCACCGCGGCGTCGGGCACCAAACCCGACGTCCGGCACTTGATATTGAAGAAGCGCTCGGCGCCCATGTCCGAGCCGAAGCCCGCTTCGGTCACCAGGTACTCGCCCGCGTGGATGCCGATGAGGTCGGCGACCACCGAGGAGTTCCCGTGTGCGATGTTCCCGAAGGGACCGGCGTGGACGAGCACCGGCGTGTTCTCGAGCGTCTGCAACAGGTTCGGCTTGACGGCGTCGCGCATGATGACGGTCATGGCACCGGCGGCCTTCAGTTGCTCCGCGGTCACCGGATCTCCCGCATCCGTGTAGCCGACGACGATGCGCCCGAAGCGAGCCCGCAGGTCGTGCAGCGTGCGCGACAGCGCCAGCACGGCCATGACCTCAGACGCCGCTGTTATGTCGAACCCTGTCTGGCGGGGCAGGCCGTCCTGGTGGCCGCCGAGGCCGCTCACGATGTCGCGCAGCGAGCGGTCGTTCACGTCGAGGACCCGCTTCCAGGTGATCCCCTGCGGGTCGATGCCGAGCTCGTTGCCGTTGAAGAGGTGGTTGTCGACCATCGCGGCAAGGAGGTTGTTGGCCGCCGTGACCGCGTGCAGGTCGCCGGTCAGGTGAAGGTTCAGGTTCTCGAAAGGGACGACCTGGCTGTAGCCCCCTCCCGCGGCGCCGCCCTTGATGCCGAACGTCGGGCCCATGGAGGCCTGGCGGATGGCGATGGTGGCCTGGCGCCCGATACAGGCCAGGGCTTGGCCGAGGCCGATGGTGGTCGTCGTCTTTCCCTCACCGAGCGGGGTCGGCGTCACCGCTGTCACCACGACGTAGCGCGCCCGGGGCCGTCCGGCCAGCGCCTCGACGGCGTCCAGGCTCACCTTGGCCACGTGCGCGCCGTAAGGCTCAAGAAATTCCGGCCCGAGCCCCATCTGGCCGGCGATGTCAGAGATCGGGTGGAGCGTGGCCCGCCGCGCAATCTCTATGGCGGGGGGCATTGGCACTCGATCGA
>DATMMN010000057.1:0-16288 GCA_035569675.1 Acidimicrobiales bacterium
GCGTTACGACGAAGGCACCGCCGGACGACGCCTTGGCCCTCGGCGATGAGGCCACTGTCCCACAACGAGCGGTTCTGTTCGGGGAGTGGCACCAGGGCGCCGTCCGCGCCGGTGCGCGCGGGTCGGCGCGCCTCGATCAACAGCATCAGTGCGAGCAACCCGAGCACCTCGGGCTCGTCGGGCATCAACGCGGCCAGCACCCGGCCCAGTCGGATTGCTTCGGCGGTGAGCTCCTCTCGGGCGAGACGGTCACCCGCCGTCGCCGCATAACCTTCGTTGAAAACCAGATAGACGACGGAGAGCACGGAACGAAGGCGATCGGGCAACTCCGCGCTGCTCGGCACGCGATAGGGGATGCCGGCGTCGCGGATCTTCGACTTGGCCCGGCTGATCCGCTGGGCCATGGTCGCCTCTGGCACCACGAAGGCGCGGGCGATCTCACCGGTGGTCAAACCGCCGAGCAACCGAAGCGTCAACGCGATGCGAGCCGGTGGCGCCAGCGCCGGGTGGCAACAGGTGAAGATCAGCCTGAGACGGTCGTCCTGCACGGCAAGGTCCTGGTCGGGCTCTTCGCGTTCATACAGGAGCGCTGACTGCGCCTGACGGCCCTCACGAGACGCCTCGCGTCGCAGGCGATCGAGGATCTTGCGGCGGGCCGTCGTGATGATCCAGCCCGCCGGGCTGGGGGGAAGGCCGTCAGCGGGCCACCGTTCGGCGGCCACGGCGAAGGCCTCCTGGACACCCTCCTCGGCCAGGTCGATGTCCCCGAACGCCCTGACGAGCACCGAGACGGCGCGGCCGTACTCCTGTCGGAAGACTGCTTCGACACTGCGCGCTGTCTCCTGCATCGCCGGCGGGCTCAGCCCCCCGGATTCTCCTGGAAGGGCCGGACCTCGACGGGCTCACCGCATGCCTTGGTGGCTTTGGCCGCCCAGGCCAGTGCCGCATCGAGATCATCCACCTCGATGACCCAGAAGCCACCGACATGCTCCTTGGACTCGGTGAAGGGCCCGTCGGTCACGACCACCTCGCCGCCTTCCTCCCTGACGACGGTTGCGATGGACGCAGGTTGGAGCCCGCCGCCGAAGACCCACGCTCCGGCCGCCTGTAGCTCGGCGTTGAGCTCGTCCACCTGTTCGAACGCGCGCTGCGCCTCATCGGGTGGCCGAGGCGGTGCGCCATCGATCATCGCCACACTGAGCAGATACTGCTTCATCTCTTAGACCTTCCTTTCTTTCGACCCGCTCGACCAGCGTCAAGCAGCCTGGCCGTCCGATGAGCCGACTCTGGGGCGATACGTCAAGACCACGATGCCGTCGTCGCCGATCGTCTGCACATCGTGGAGGTTAAGGAACGGCGCCACGCTGAGATCGCCGAAGAGGCGCTTCCCCGTGCCGAGGAGGATGGGAAAGACCATCAGTCGGTACTCGTCGACGAGACCATGCTCAGCGAGCAGCTGGACGAGCGCGGCGCTTCCGTTCACCAAGAGGTCGCCGGCGACGCGGGCCTTCAACGCCGTGATCTCGGCTACAGCGTCTCCACGGAGGACGGTGCTGTTGTTCCAACCTGCGTCGGTGTCCCCGAGCGTGTTCGAGACGACGTACTTCGGCATGGCGTTCATCTTGGCCGCAAAGCCGACTGGGTCGTCGATTGTCGGCCACGCCGCAGCGAACCCCTGGTACGTGACCCGCCCCAGCAGCAACGCTTCGGCGTCCCGCACCTCGTCGAGCTTGAAGCTGTCACCATCGGTCCCACGGTCGAACCGGAATGTCCACCCCGCGTTGCGGGTGCCTTCGGATCCACCCGGGTCCTCCATCACACCGTCGACCGAGACAAACTCGCTCACCACAATCCTGCCCATCACTGCCTCCTCACTCCGGACACCAGGCCCAGCGCCCGGCGGTCACCCTCTATACGAACGGCGTGGCGCGAATTCGACAGGCCTGCCGGATTTTGTTGAAAGGGAGGTTGACCGCGACCGAGGGGAGGCCGCGTGTCACACCGGGGCGCTAGGACGGGTCCTCCAAGCAGACCAGCACACACCCTCAGGGCCGATTCCCGCCAGAGAACTCGGCGTCCCATCCGTATGGTGGGAATAGAGGTCAGCCGAACCAGGTTGGGCGTTCGAGGGTGTCGAGGCCCGACTCCCTCTCCACCAAGGAGCCCCATGCGCGGCGACAGCGCCACCATCATCGAGATAGCGCCCGGTCGGAGCGTCCCGTCCTGGCTCGTCCTCAGTCTCGTCCTGGTCGGCCAGTTCATGGTCGTGCTGGACGCGTCGATCGTCAACGTCGCGCTCCCGTCGATCCAACGAGACCTGCACTTCAGCACATCAGGCCTGCAGTGGATCGTGAACGCGTACACGCTGACCTTCGCAGGATTCCTGCTCCTCGGGGGCCGCGCCGCCGACCTCTTCGGCCGTCGCCGCGTGTTCCTCATCGGCCTGACGGTGTTCACCGCGTCGAGCCTCCTCGGAGGCCTCGCTCAGAACGAGGCGTGGTTGGTATCAGCCCGCGCGCTACAGGGGCTCGGGGCCGCCATCCTGGCCCCGGCGACTCTCACGATCCTCACTACGACCTTCCCCGAAGGCCAACGGCGCGCCTGGGCTCTCGGTGCGTGGAGCGCCGTGTCGTCCGCCGGCGCCTCGGCCGGCGCGCTGCTCGGCGGCATCCTGACGGACTTGCTTAGCTGGCGCTGGATTCTCTTCGTCAACGTCCCGGTCGGAATCGTCGCCGTGATCGCGGCGGTGCGCTACCTCCCGGAGTCGCGAGTCGACATGGAGCACCGCCACCTCGACCTGGCGGGTGCAGTGACGGTGACCGCCGGCCTGGTGGCGCTGGTCTACGCGCTGGTGCGGACCGAGAGCTACTCGTGGGGATCGAGCGAGGTCCTGCTCCCGCTGGCGTTGGGAGTGTTGCTCCTGGTCGTCTTCGTGGTCCTGCAGGCGCGGTTCTCCAAGGCGCCGCTGGTGCCGCTGCGAATCTTTCGTTCCCGCTCCGTTACGGGCGGCAACGTCGTCATGTTCATGATGTTCGGGGCGCTCTTCGGTTCCTGGTACTTCGAAACGCTCTACATGCAACACGTCCTCGGCTACAGCCCGCTGCAAGCGGGACTCGCGTTCCTCCCACAGACGCTGCTTATCGCGGCCGGCGCACAGGTCACGGCTCGCCTCGTTCCGAAGTTCGGCCCGCGGCCGCTCATCCTGGCCGGGACGTTGACTGCCGGGGCCGGATTGGCGTGGCTGGCACAGGCGACAACGACGTCGACCTTCCTCGGCGATCTGCTTGGCCCCTTCGTCCTGATCGGAATCGGCATGGGCCTGGCGGTGACGCCGATCGCCGTGGCCGGCACGGCGGGAGTGCCGCCTCGCGACGCCGGGCTTGCCTCGGGTTTGCTCAACACGTCGCGCACCGTCGGTGCCTCGATCGGCCTGGCCGCACTCGCCACGATCGCAGCCAGCCGGACGACGAGCTTCCTCTCGGACCACGCGGCCTCGGCGAACCGGACGGCCGCCGCGCTCACCGAGGGCTACACACTGGCCTTCGGCATCGCGGCAGGCATCCTGTTGGCGACCGCCGCGGTCGCTCTGGCGACATTGCCGTCGCTCCGGGCGATCAACCGGGCGGCGTCCGCTGCAGTTGAGGTCAGGGCGACCGGGCTCGAGCTGGACGAGGTGCTCGAGCCCACCTGACGCTGCTCAGCTAGGGCGAAGCAATTCCAGCGCACGCGTCCGACGACGATGCGGAGGAGCTCAAGTGGGTTGGGGTTCGACCTGTTCCATGAACTCGAGGCGGATGCCGCCCGGCGCTTCGACAAAAGCGATCCGCCTCGTTCCGAACGATCCGCTCACGATTCGCGGTCCCCACAGCACGTCGTGGCCCGCCAGCTCCGCGTCCAGGTCGTCGACGAACAGTGCGGGATGCAGGAAGCAGTCGGCCGGGAGGGCACATGCGTCTTCGTAGATGGCCTGTGTGAACAGCGTCAGCGCCAACGTCCCGAGCTGCACGTCGGCACGGCGCCCGTTCTCCCACTCGACAGGCTCGCTGACGACGGCGCCCGCTTGCTCGTACCAGGCACACGCGGCCTCGAGGTCGGACACCTTCACGGCCAGGTTGGCCAGGCCGGTCACGGGCATCAGTGCAGTGGAGTGCCGTAGAGCGATCCGAGGTCCTCGGCGATGAGCTCGAGGCGTACGCCATCGGGATCGGAGAAGTACAGCGAGACTTCGCTCTCGATCTGCGTCGCGATGCCGGCGTCGTCCAGTCGCTCTCGCGCGGCTTCCCATTGCTCTCGGCTCACCGAGATGGCGAGATGGTGGAAGCCGCCCAGTACCTCGGTGTACGGCGCGAGGCCAAGGTCGGGGAAGTCGAAGAACGCCAGGGTGTTGTCGTGCCCGAGATCGAAGAAGAGGTGCGTCGAGCCCTTGTAGTCCCGGTTTTCGAAGAGTTCGACCAGCGGAAACCCGAGGAGCTCTTGATAGAAGCGGATCGTCCGTTCGACGTCTGAACACAGGAGCGCGAGGTGATGGACGCCTTGGGCGGTCGACTTCGGTCGCACGGCCGGAACCTGGAGGTACTTGGAGCGCAGCCGTTCCCGCTCGGCAGCCGCAACTTCGAGGTCGATGGTCACAGTCCGAGGAGCCACGACGCGTTGGCCCCAAGGATGTTGGCCCGCGCTGTTCCGGTCAGTCCGGCAACGGCACGCTCGGCCGCCGCCATGGGGTCAGCCACCCCCTCTGCGTGCGGCCAGTCGCTCCCGATCATGTACGTATCGTCCCCGACACGCGGTACAAGGCGATTCGGCATCTCGTAGGGGAGCGACGCCACGCGTACCTGACGTAGGAAGTACTCGGACGGTCGCGCGGCAAGGCGGCGGTACGGCTCGCCGTGCCGCAGGGCATAGAAGTCCGAGGCGCCGTCGATATGGAGGAGGAAGTGCGGCACCCAGCTTGCCGTGAGCTCGACGACGCCCACACGCAGATCCGGGAACCGCTCCAGCGTCCCGTTGAGGATCAGATCGGCCAGAGCGACCGCTGGAGCCAGGTACAAGAAGATGGAGTCGAAGAGGCGCTCACCGTCCTCCGCCTCGCCCTGCCGCCATGCCGGGTGCAACGGGCTCTCGAACTCTGAGACGTGGAAAACCGGGGCCACACCGTGATCGCTGAAGGCCGCCCAGACGGAATCGAAATCGGCGTGGGAGAGTGGCTTGCCATCCACCGGAGCCGGGGCGATCATCGCCAGCCGCACGCCTTCGGCCCTCACCCGGGCGATTTCCTCGACCGCCCAGTCGGGGTCGTGCAGCATCACGTGCGCGACCGCAAAGAGCCGATCATGGCCATCAGCGCACACGCCGGCCACGAATCGGTTGTAGGCGCGCGCGTTTGCCCGCTGGGCGGCGCGGTCGGACGCCAGTCGCTGCTCCCAAAGGAGCCCGTAATTCGGGAACATGACGGCTGCGTCCAGCCCGAACTCGTCGAGCGAAGCCAGGCGTGCGCCCGCGGACCGGTAGCTGTCGGGGACCAACTCCTCGAAGGACGCAGGTGCGCGGTCGCCCTGGAGGCGGCGGAGACGGTCGTCACCGATGAGCGACGAACGTTCGGGGATCGGCACCTCGAGCGGGGTGAGGCGTTCGTCCCGCCACGTCAGCCAGGGCCACCCACCTTGATCGTCGGTGATCGACAGCGCGTCCGCGCGGTGCGCTGGTTCGATGAACTCCGACCAGGTCGTCCTCGACTCGAAGAGATGCTGGTCGACGTCGATGATGATCGGTAACGCCATCTGCCCTCCCGGGCGCAGAGTACCAGCGCCCCTTCCGGAGGTCTCGCCGGCGCCGACTCGGACCTGTCCGGGCTAGTCGATGGCCGACCGCAATCCGTCGAGCCAGTCGTCGGCCGCCTGCCAGGCAGCGTCGGCCTGGCGTCGCTGCTCGGGCCCGTGTTCACCGGCCGCGGGATACGAGCCCAGGAACTTCACCCCGGCGAGCCCGGCGTGCAGGTCGCGGAGGCAGTCGGCAACGACCTCGTCGCCGACGTGTCCCGCAAGGTCGATCACGAAGCAGTAGTCGCCCAGCGCCTGCTTGGTGGGGCGCGACTCGAGCTTGGTCAAGTTGATGTTGCGCGCGGCGAACTGCCCGAGGATCCCGTGCAGGCTTCCGGGATGGTCCGCGCGCTGGAAGCAGACGATGCTCGTCTTGTCGTGGCCGGTGGGCTTCGGCACTCTCGTTCGCGCCACCAGGACGAACCGGGTCTGGTTGTCGGGATGATCCTCGACGTCCTCGAACAGGATGGAGAGTCCGTAGCGCTCGGCTGCGAGCCGGGGAGCAATCGCCGCGCCATCGGGTGACCCCGATTCGCCGAGCAGGCGGGCCGCATCGGCCGTGGAGTTCGCCGCCCTCTGCTCGGCCTCCGGCAGTGTCCTGGCGAGGAATTTCTGGCATTGGGCCAGGGCGTGCGGATACGACGAAACGGTGCGCACGTCGGCCATGGTGGTTCCAGCTCGAGCCATGAGATGCAGGTGGATGTCCATGACCACCTCTCGCTGGATGTGCAGGTCCACGTCGTGGATCAGGCCGTCGATGGTTGCGCTCACCGTGCCCTCGATCGCGTTCTCGATCGGCACGAATCCACCGTCGACCTCGCCGCGCGCGACGGCTTCGAGCACCGAGGTGATCGACGGCAGCGGCCTCAGATCGGCCGCCGCCAGGTCCGGCTCGGCAAGCAGGGCCTCCTGCGTGAAGGTGGCCTCCGGGCCGAAGTAGGCGAGCGATGTCGCAGGCGGGTTCACGGTTGGGCAGGATAGAGCAGGCCATGGACGACTCCTCGCTGCGCGCGCTCATCGAAGAGATCGCTGCGGGCCGCTGCGCGCCCGACGACGCGGTGCGCCGGCTGCGGCGCCTCCCCTACGCCGACCTGGGTTTCGCCCGGGTGGACCACCATCGCGACCTTCGGCTCGGCCTGCCCGAGGCCGTCTACGGGCCGGGCAAGACGCCCGAGCAGTGTGCCGCGGTGGTCGGCGAGCTGTTGGCCGGCTCGGATTCGCCCGTCCTGCTCACACGCGCGACCGATGACCAGGTGAAGGCGGCGTCGGCCGCAGGGGTCGCGGCCGGTTTCGGGCCGGGCGCGGTCAACCAGGAGGGCGGCCTCGCCACACTCGTCTTCCGCCCTGCCTCGTCACGCGCCGGGCGGGTGGTCGTGGTGACGGCGGGCACTTCCGATCTGCCGGTGGCGGCGGAGTGTCAGGCGGTCCTCGAGGCTCTCGGCTTTGCACCGAAGCTGCTTTGCGACTGCGGCGTCGCCGGCCTCCACCGCCTCCTGGCGGAAGTGGACACGCTTGCCGAGGCGGAGGCGGTCGTCGTGATCGCTGGGATGGAAGGTGCGCTCGCCAGCGTGGTCGGCGGCCTCACGCCGGCCCCGGTCGTCGCGGTACCGACCAGCACGGGATACGGAGCAGCGCTCGAAGGGGTGACCGCCTTGCTCAGCATGTTGTCCGCCTGCTCCTCGGGCATCACGGTCGTGGGCATCGACAACGGATACGGCGCCGCCTGCGCCGTCGCGCGTCTCCTCCCGTGAGCGAGACAGGCACTGACACCGAGGCGGTGGCCTGGTTCCACTGCTTCGCCGGGATCGCCGGCGACATGGCCCTGGGTTCTCTCGTTGACGCCGGAGCGGACGCCGATGAGGTCCGCACGCTCCTGGAAAGGCTCGCCCTTCCCGGCTGGGACCTCGGCTTCGAGGAAGCGCTGCGGGGGGGCATCGCCTGTACCCGGGCCATCGTCCGAGGCGACGACGTCGTCGTGCGCACCCACGGCGCCATCAGCGCCCTGATCGAGGGTGCGGCCCTTCCTCCGAGGGTGACCGATCGGGCCCTCCGAGTCTTTCGGGCGCTCGCCAGCGTCGAGTCCGCTCTCCACCGTCGGCCGCTCGACCAAGTGCATTTTCACGAGGTCGGTGGGCATGACGCCATCATCGACATTGTCGGCACTGCAGCCGCTCTCGAGGTTCTCGGCGTCGACACCGTCACCGCCTCGGCCGTGGCCACCGGGTCCGGGACGGTCCGCAGCGCTCACGGGTGGCTCCCCAACCCCGCACCGGCGACCGTGCGCTTGCTCGAGGACGTGCCGACATACGGTCGCGACGTCAGCCTGGAGCTCACGACGCCGACCGGTGCCGCCATACTGGCGGCGCTCTGCACGTCGTTCGGGCCCATGCCCGACATGACGATCACAGCATCGGGCTTCGGTGGCGGAACCGGAGAGATGCCCGAGCTGCCGAACTGCACTCAGGTCGTGATCGGAAAGCAGGTGCAGCACGTCGTGGGATCAGGACAGCCGGCGCTCGTGCTCGAGACGAATCTCGATGACGTGACGGGTGAGCAGCTGGGGTACGCAGTCGGGGCCGCACTTGAAGCCGGTGCACTGGATGCGTGGGTGAGTTCGGTCACGATGAAGAAGGGCCGGCCGGGACACGTGCTGCACGTCCTGGCCGAGGCCACGCAGGTCGAGGTGCTCAGGCGCGAGATCGCGCGCGCCACGGGCACGATGGGGATCCGCGCCATGCCGGCGGAACGATGGCCAGTGGCCCGCGAGATGACGACCGTGGTCATCGACGGGCTCACCATCCGGATGAAGGTGACAAGTGGCCGTGCCAAGCCGGAGTTCGACGACGTCGCTCTGGTTGCCGCGAAGACGGGAGCGACGTTGCACGAGGTGTCCAGCCGGGCCGAGGAGGCATGGCGCGCGGCGCACCATCGCGCTCCGGGGCCCGACCCCTCCCCCGCCTGATGGCGAACCCGATGTTCCACTACGACGAGGCGATGACCGACCTCATCGTCGCGGCGTGCCGGGAGCGGTTGTCCCTGGACCCGGTCGCGCTGGACTTCGGCGGCCTGGTCGAATCGCTCGACGAGGAGCTGGCTGGGCTGATGCGCCCCGAAGGCAACGACGCTGCGGAGGTGCTCAAGCTCTTCATCGAAAAGCTCTCGACCGCGGTCGTCTCCTGCGACAGTCCCCGCTTCCTCTCCTTCATCCCGGCGGCGCCGACCAAGGCCTCGTTGCTCTTCGACATGTTCGTCTCGTGCTCGTCCCTGCACGGCACGTCATGGCTCGAGGCGGCCGGCGTCGTGGTCGCAGAGAACCAGGCCCTCGGAGTGCTCGCCCAGCTGGCCGGCTTGCCCGATGGTGCAGGCGGCTGTTTCGTGGCGGGAGGCTCCGCCGGCAACCTGTCGGCCCTCATGGTGGCCCGCGACACGGCGGCGTACCGCCGGGGTGCGGCGGCGCCGGAGCGCCCCCTCGTTGCGATCAGTGAGGATGCCCACTCGTCCGTCGGCAAAGCCCTGCACGTGCTCGGTGTGGGCATCCTGACAGTGCCGACTTTGGATCATCGGCTGACCGGTGACGCACTCGCCGCGGCCCTGCGCGACGACCCGCGGCGAACCGATGTCATTGGTGTCGTGGCGACAGCGGGCACGACCAACGCCGGGATCGTGGACGACCTGAACGGAGTGGCCAGTGTCGCGGCGGAGCATTCGCTGTGGTTCCACATCGACGGTGCCTACGGAGGAGCGGCGGCCCTCTTCGCACCGTCGACGAGGACATCCTTCGCTGGTTTCGACCGCGCCGACTCGTTCATCGTCGACCCGCACAAGTGGCTGTTCGCGCCGTTCGACTGCGCCGCTTTGATCTACCGGCAGCCCAACTTGGCCAAGGCGGTGCACACGCAGGACGCGCAGTACCTCGAGGTGTTGCACAGCGAGAACCCGGAGGAGTGGAACCCCAGCGACTACGCGTTCCACCTCACGAGACGGGCCCGTGGGCTTCCCCTGTGGTTCTCCATGGCGGTGAACGGCCTCGATGCGTACTGCGACGCGGTCGAAGAGGGCCTTGCCATCGCGCAACGGGCGGCAAAGCGCATCGCCGCGGCGTCCCACGTCGAGTTGGTGCGCGAACCGGGGCTCTCCATCGTCCTCTTCCGCCGGCTCGGATGGGCAAAGCTGGACTACGACGCCTGGTCCGCGCGCCTGCTCCACGACCAGATCGGGTTCGTCACTCCGACCACTTGGGAGGGTGAGACCGTCGCCCGTTTCGCCTTCCTGCACCCGAACACAACGGTGGAGATGATCGACGAGATCCTGGCGTCAATGCGCTGACCGGGACCAGGCCCGGCGAAGCAAGGTCAATAGGGTTTCGACGTCCTGTGCGCCCGGAATCGGCCAGGCCCCGTTGATGAGGAAGAACGGCACTCCGGTCACGTCGAGCTCCAGGGCTTCCGCCTCGTCGAGCCGGACTTCGCGCGCATAGAGGTCGCCGGCAAGCACCTTCTCGGTGACGCCTTCGTCGAGTCCGGCCGCGGCGGCGACCTCACGCAGGACGTCATGGTCGGAGAGCGACAACCCGTCGGTGAAGTAGGCGCGCAACAGGCCCTGCAACAGCGCGTCCTCACCCGCGGTGCCACGGGCAGCTTGCGCGAGCCGATGGGCATCGAAGGTACTCCCGAGCTTCACGCGGTCGAAGTCGAACACCAGTCCGACCTCCCGCCCGAGCGCGGCCAAGTGCTCATAGCGAGCGCGCACCCGCTCCGGCGTCGTGCCGTATTTGGCGGCGGTCGCCTCGACCATGGTCTGCTCGCTGCTCGCCCGGGCACGGGGATGGAGCTCGTACGAGCGGTGCACGACACGGACCTCGTCACCGTGTTCGAACTCGCGCCGGGCGGCATCGAAGCGGGCGAGCCCGAGGGCACACCATGGGCACGCGAAGTCAGACCAGACCTGGACCTCCACCTCGGCCACCCTATGGCGGTCCGACGTGCGGCCCGCTGGGACCCGCCGCCAACTGTGTCAAGCGGGTGCCGCCGCCGATGGCCTTTGCTGCGCCCGCAAACTGGCCAGCGTTTGGCCGGTTTGCCCGCCAAAATGGCCATATGCGCGCAGACCGACTCGTCGCTGCTCTCCTGGTGCTGCAGTCCAAGGGCCGGGTCACCGCGGCCGAGCTGGCCCAAGAGCTGGAGGTCAGCGAACGCACCGCCCGTCGGGACCTGGAGGGTCTCGCCATGGCCGGTGTCCCCGTGTACTCACAACCCGGCCGCGGCGGCGGGTGGGAGCTCGTGGGCGGGGCGCGGACCGACCTCAGCGGCCTGACCGCGGACGAGACGCGCGCGCTCTTCCTCGTGGCGGGACCGGCGGCGGCCACCACGGAAGTGCGGGCGGCCTTGCGCAAGCTCGTGCGCGCGTTGCCGGCAACCTTCCGCTCCCAGGCCGAGGCGGCGGCGAGCGCCGTCATGCGCGACGCGGCGAGTTGGGATCACGAAGAGCCCGCGACGCCCTTTCATCTCGAGGCGCTCCAGCGCGCCGTCATCGAGGGGGTCCAGGTCGAGTTGGGTTACCGGCGGCGCGACGGAGAGGTGTCGTTCCGCACCGTCCATCCGCTCGGGCTCGTCGTCAAGAACGGCACCTGGTATCTCGTCGCCGGCACCGCCGCCGGTCAGAGGACCTTCCGCGTGAGCCGGGTCCGCTCGGTGGTCGCGACGGGTCAGCCGGTCGAGCGTCCCGACGACTTCGACTTGTCGGAAGCCTGGCGTTCGATCGTGACAGGCGTCGACGCCCAACGCACGCCGGTCACGGTGACGTTGCGCACGGACGAAGTGACCCTCGACGTGCTGCGCTGGATGTTCGGGAATCGCGTGGGCGCGCAGTCGCCGGACGGTTCCGGGCGCGTCACGGTCGAGGTGCGGGCCCAGTCAGACCTGATGATGGCGCGCGAGCTGGCGGGATTCGCCGATGCGGTCGAGGTGGTCTCGCCCGCGGCAGTCCGGAAGCACCTGGCCGAGATAGGACGGGGGCTGGTGCGGCGCCACGCGTCCCGGACGGATCGACGATCAGGAGCCTGACATGCCGAGGACGGGCTGGTTCAGGTGGATGGCGCCGGTCGATCCCCAGAACTGGGCGTCCCCGTAGGAGAAGACGCCGCCATCGAGCGCGGTGAACCAATACCCGCCACCGTCGCCCGTCGGCGACATCGCGATGACCGGCTGGTTCAGCCGCAAGGCGCCGGTCGAGCCGTAGAACGGGGCGCCGTAGCTGAAGACGCCGCCGTCCTTGCCCAGGAGCCAGTAGCCCCCGGTGACGGGATCCACGGCCATGCCGACGATCGGCGCGTTGAGCGGGATGCTCGAAGCGTCGCCCTGGAAGTGGCCGTCGCCCAGCAACACGTATACCTTGCCGTCGGCTCCCACCAGGTACAGGCCCTTGTCGGAGGGGGTCAGGGCGGCACCGACGATGTTGTTGACGTGGATGCCGAAGAAGGGCAGGTCGCCGACCTGCGGAGCGTTGAAGTTCCACACCGATCCGTCTGACTCGATGATGTAATACCCAAGCGTCGAGGGATCGCTCACCATGGTCACGACGTTCGACACGTTGATGTGCCGGGCGGGCAGCGAGCCCACGTAGGGTGCGTCGCCGAAGGCGAAGATCCCGCCGTCGGCACCGACCATCCAGTACCCGTGCTCGTCGTTGGTCGTTGCCATCCCGACGATCGGCTTGTTGAGCACGATGCTTCCGGTGGAGCCGAAGAACGGCCGGTTGTACGAGAAGATGCCGCCATCCCGGGCCACGAGCCAATAGCCCTGTGCCGCGGAGGGCGGCGTCAACACCGACGCCGCGATGGGCGTGCCCACCAGCTGGGTGAGCGACGGGGAGGTGACGCCGGTCACCTCGGCGAACAGGCACGCGATGGTCCTCGACTGGGCAGAGAACTCGACCCAACTCGACGTCGCGGTGTCGTACCACTGAAGCGACCTCGCGGCCCCGTAGTTGCAGACCGCGATGATGATGTTGTCCAAGCTCGAACCCCCGCCGATCGCGACGTCGTCATAGACACCTGTAGCCCCGACCGGGGTGCTCGTCGTCGGGTTAGAGCCATATGTCGCGATCGTTACGGCACCGGCTCCGTTCGCCTGCACGTGAAGGTCACCCAGATCCGCCTTGAACGACGTGCCCACGCTGGACGCGCTGGTCGACGAAGTCGCGCCGGCTGGCGCAGCCGGCGGCGAGACGTTGACCGTCAGCGTCGTGGTGGCCGAGGCGCCATCCCAGGTCGCATTGCCGAAATAGATGGCTTGGATCGTGTCTGTGCCACCGGGAGCGTTCGTCGCAGTGCACGAGGCGACCCCGTTGCTGATCGTGGCATCACACAAGAAGGTGTTGCCCGCGGAGAAGCTCACGTCGGGAGAGGTCCCAGTGGGATTGGGACCGGTCGACGCCGTTACGTCCATGGTGTACATGACCTGGTCGCCGTATGTGACCGTCTGCGGGCTCGCGCTGGCCGTTGCCGTGGTGCTGATAGCCGCGCCCGCCGGTGCGGCGTCGAGTGCGATGGCTGCGGCGGTCATCACCACGACGGCTGCGGTGGCCCCGGCCAGCCGACGCCCAACCCCACGCGTTGCGAAACCCTCGAGCATCCGCAACCTCGCTTTCCGCAACCCCCGATGGACCTTCGTCATTTTGCCCCAGGAGAACGCCCGAGACCTCACCAGCTGTCGATCGCTGCTTCGAGAACGGCGCCGGCGGCCAGGAGGCGCTCCTCACGCATGGCAGGCCCGATCAACTGCAGGCTCGCCGGAAAGGCCCCGCCGGTCGGAACGGGCAGGGACAGCGCCGGGACGCCGGCCAGGTTGACCGGCAACGTGCAACGTGCGACGAGCAAGTCGTCTCCGTCCTCGAGAGGCGGGGGGAAGATGGTCAGGGTCGGTGTGATGAGAAGGTCGACTTCTCTGAAGACGCGTTCAAGCGTCGCTTGCCACTCTCGCTGCGTTTCCCACGCCGAGCGCACGACCGTGTCGTCGAACGACGCGCCAATCTGCAGGCGGGAGCGCACGTCTTCACCGATCCCCTCGGGATCCTCTTCCATCAGCACGCGGTTGGATTGCCAGGCCTCGACGACAAGGAGCAGACCGGCCTGCGTCAATGCGGCGTCCCAACCTGGCACCGCGAGCTCTCGGCACCGCCAGCCGACCGCCGCCACCGCCCGGTCCAGTGCTGCATTGATGGCCGGGTCCGCCTCGACGGGCAGACGAGCGACCTCGAGCTCGTTGCCGGCCCAATCGTCTGCGGGCGCGAACCCCGGTTCGAGGAGCTGCATGCCGGTGATGAGTCCGCCGACGTCGCGCGCCATCGGCCCGACCGTGTCGAAACTCGGCGAGAGCGGCCAGACGCCGTCGAGCGGGATACGGCCCCATGTGGTCTTCAGACCGGCCGTGCCACAGCAGGCGGCGGGGATCCGCACGGAGCCGCCGGTATCGCTCCCGTAGGCGACGTCCGCCTCGCCGGTTGCGACGGCGACGGCGGACCCACTCGAAGAGCCGCCCGGCACGCGGGTGGGATCAAGGGGGTTCACCGGCGTGCCGTACCACGGGTTGATCCCCGTCACCCCGAGGGCGAGCTCGTGCAGGTTCGTACGCCCGACGATCCGGGCTCCCGCCGCCCGTGCGCCGGCCAGGCAGGCGGCGTCGCGCGGCGCGGGACCGGCGCGCTGAGCCACGGCCCGGCACCCGGCCGTCGTCGGCTCGCCTTCCATGTCGATCAGGTCCTTTACCGCGAGGCGGACACCGGGACCGGACGTTTCGTATCGCGTGATGAAGGTGGTCATGTCGAGCGCATTCTGATCGACGGCGGCGGCGCGGCGCCGGTCAACGTGTTCCGAGCCGGACCCTATGACTCCAACCCCTTTGGAGGGGCCTGAGGCGACCGGCCGTCGCGCCCCCCATGCGTCTCCCGGTGTGGCTCGTCTGCAAGGCTTGTATCGGCCGAGGGGAGCACTCGTGGACGAGGAAAGCGCTGCCTTACTGCGACGAGCGTGGGCGGCCTATGACAGAGGCGACGAAGAGGGGTTCGCGGCCTGCCTCACGGATGACTGGCACGACCACTTGCCGAGCGGCGAAGTGGCGACGTTCGCCGACGAGCGCAAGACCATGGCGGTGCACCGGGTCGCCTTCCCGGACAAGCACACCGAGATCCTGCGCATGGTCGCATCGGACGGCATGGTGGCCTGCCACTGCACGACGTCGGCGATCCACCGAGGGGTCTATTTCGACGTCGAACCGACGGGGACCCGCGTCAGCGTCGACGAGATGATGTTCAACCGCGTCGTCGACGGCAAGATCGCCGAGACGTGGGTCATCACCGCCGGCCCGGGCTTCTACCGCCAGCTCACGGGGCGTGAGGCCCCCGAGGACGTCGACAACATGGGCTGAGCCGGCCCCGCAACGGGTCTAGGCGGTCGCCCCCGCCATCCCGGCCAGCATCTGCTCTAGCGCGGCCTGGTCCGGTCCGACGAACGCCGGCGCATCGGGGACCGCGGCAAGCGCGCCCAACAGCCGCTCCGTCGACGAACCGCTCGCTGGGGGCAGGTGGCTGCTGAGCACCATGGTGGGCTCGAGGGCCCGGATGCGGTCCAGGTCCGAGGCGAACACGGCCCGGTCCACCTTGTGCAGCCACGAGGAGTCCACCGTCGCCCAGAACACCTGGCCCTGGTGCAGCGCCTCGTCCGACAGGTCCTCCGCGCACTCAGGCACCTCGTCCAAGAGGGCGCCGAAACAGTCCGAGCTGAACAAGATGCCCGACCGGTCGTCGCGCAGCCCGACCGTGATCGGGTTGTCGAACGCCGGCGGCTTCACCGCGGTCAGCGTCCGGTCGCCCACGTCCACCGCTTGGCCCGGGTTGGCCAGGTACACACGGTCCATGGGAAGCGGCTCGCCCGTGAGCCCCATGATGCCGACGCCCAAGAAGGTCGTCACCACCCGCAGCCGTTCGTTCTCCTCGAGGAGTCGGCGCAGCGAACCGATGTGGTCGAAGTCGGTGTGGGTCAGCCAGATCCAACGGAGGTCCGAGGGATCGATCACGGTGCGTAGGGCGGCCATGAAGTCGTCGCTCTCCCGAACGGCACCGGTGTCGACGAGCACCGGCTCCTCCGCATGGATCACGAACGCGTTGATGGCGAGTTTGCCGAAGCCGGGGATCTCGGCGGTCGACGACACCACGTCGACGTCGGGGGCGGCCTTGTAGGTGTGCATCGGAACTCCTTGGTCTCGAAGAAGAGGGTGGATTCAGGAAGGTCGGGCACTCGCCTCGGCGGAGTGCTTCAGCTGCTCGAGCGTCTGCTGCATGCCGTCGCGCAACTCCCGGACTCGGTTGGTCGGGACATCGACGATGCGCGCCCACGTCGGGATTCGAGTGATCTCATAGGACTCGGTAACTTTGGTGCCGCGCTCGACGGGCTCGAAGCGGTACCGCCACACGACGCT
>DATMMN010000058.1:0-2647 GCA_035569675.1 Acidimicrobiales bacterium
CGGCACACCATGGCCAGGCCGATCCCGGTGTTCCCCGACGTCGGCTCGAGCAGGACCTGGTCCGGCTTGCCCGGCACGAGCACGCCACGGCGTTCCGCGTCCTCGATGAGCGACAGCGCCACCCGGTCCTTCACCGAGCCACCCGGGTTCTGCCCCTCGAGCTTCATGTAGATGCGCGCGGCCGGGTTCGGGCTCAACGCAGAGATGTCGACCAGCGGCGTGTTGCCGATCAGGTCGAGGACGGAGGCGGCGAGGGCCATGCGCGGCGAAGGGCTCGCGACCGTGCCGTCAGCCACCCGCGACGGCGGGAAGGATGGACACTTCCGCGCCGTCTTTGACCGGCGTGTCGAGTCCCTGCAGGTAACGGACGTCGTCGTCGTCGACGTAGACGTTGACGAACTTGTGCAGCGTCCCGTCGTCGGTGAGCACCTGGCCGGCCATGCCCGGGTGCTCGGCCACCAGCTTGGAGAGCACCTCGCCCACGGTGGCGCCGTCGACGCTGACGACGCTCGCGCCGCCGGCGTGGCTGCGCAGGACGGTCGGTAGGCGGACTTCGACGGCCACGGGGCCTCCTCGCTCAGTGCTCTGGGTCTCGGTGCTCTCAACCAAATCATCTGGCAAAAGAGCTGGCCGGACGGATTGTTGACTGATTCGGTAACGATTCTACAAGCCGGGCGCCGAGCCGAGGTCCAGGCCGGGCACCTCGAGGCGGGGCACTTCGACCTCCTCCTCGGTGATCCCGCCGTCGACGATGCCGTAGCTGCGCACGACCGGGTGGGTGTCGCGCAGGGAGACGAGGACGTAGTGCCAACCCGGGTCGGTGGCCTGGGCCACGTCGGTCGGCGAGGGGTACGCGTCCGTGTGGGTGTGCGAGTGGAAGACCCCCATGATGTCGGCGCCGAGCGCCCGGGCGGCCCGGTCGACGCGGAGCATGTCCTTGGGGTCGATCTCGTAGACCATGGCCGACGCCGCCGCGTTGCGTGTCGGGAAGAGGTGGGCGACCTCGTCGGCTCCGTAGGACCCGACCAGGAGGCCGCACGCCTCGTCCGGCAGACCGGCCAGGCAATGGGCGACCATCTCCATGTAGAGGTCTTTCGGCAGGCGGAGCACGGCTGGACAGTACCCTCGTACCCTCATGGCCAGGGCGAAGAAGCAGATCGCCAAGCGGGCGGCCGCCCGTGAGGAGCGCACCGGTGACCGCACGGTCGCCACGAACCGGCGCGCCCGGCGGGAGTACGAGTTCCTCGAGACGTTCGAGGCCGGGATCGTGCTGCAGGGCTCCGAGGTGAAGTCGCTGCGCGAGGGCCATGCCCAGCTCAACGAAGCGTACGCCCGGGTGGACGGCGGCGAGCTCTGGCTCTTTCAGCTCCATATCCCGCCCTGGCGGTTCGCCACGGGGTTCGGGTCCCACGACCCGGATCGGAAGCGGAAGTTGCTGGTGCATCGAGCGGAGATCGACGAGTTGATGGGCAAGACCCAGCAGCAATCGCTCACGCTCATCCCGGTGTCGCTGTACTTCCGCGACGGCAAGGCGAAGGTCCAGCTGGCGCTGGCGAAGGGCCGCCGCCTCTACGACAAGCGCAACCTGATCATGGCACGCGACGCCGAGCGTGAGGCCGCTCGGGCGTCGAAAGAAATGAGCCGCTGGAGCGGGTGATATCCGCGAATTCGACGTTGCCGTCGGTGAAGATCTCACCCGAGGCAAACCGAGCGATGGCCAGAGGCAGTTCCGGGGGGCACCGGGCAAAGAGTCACAAACGCGCGGACATCGAGGGGCTGCGTGCCGTCGCCATCCTCGCCGTCGTCGCCTACCACTGCGGCCTTCCCGTGCCGGGGGGTTACGTCGGCGTCGACGTCTTCTTCGTCATCTCGGGCTACCTGATCACGTCGCTGCTGTGGAGGGAGCTGTCGGGCGAGGGCCGGCTGTCGTTCACCGGCTTCTACGCACGGCGGGCCCGCCGCCTCCTGCCATCGGCCGTGCTCGTGATCGTGGTGACCGTGCTGGTGTCCATCGCCGTCACCGGTCCGCTCATGGCGACCGCGGTCGCCAAGGACGCCGTGGCCTGCGCGCTCTACGTCGGCAACTACCGCTTCGCGTTCCAGGCGACGAACTACCTGACCTCGCACGGCCCCGTGTCGCCGCTGCAGAACTACTGGTCGCTCGGCGTCGAGGAGCAGTTCTACGTGCTGTGGCCGGCGCTACTGCTCGTGGCATTCACTGTCGGGCGTCGCGTGCTGGGGGGCGGTCGTGGCCGCCACCGGCGCGGTCGCCACCGGCGCGCCGCTCCCGCGGCGAGCCCCGGGCCCGTTCTCCTCGTACTGGGCGTCGTCGCGGTGCTCTCCTTCTGGTCTTGCGTCTACCTGACGCACGCGAACCAACCGTGGGCCTTCTTCTCGTTGCCGACGCGCGCGTGGGAGCTGGCGCTGGGCGGCTTCCTCGCCCTGGCCGTGCGGGAAGGCACACGACTGCCGACGCGGGCGGCGGCGCTGCTGGGGTGGGCCGGACTCGCCGCCGTGGGCTGGTCGCTCTTCGCCTTCAACGCACAGACCACATTCCCCGGCCCGGCCGCTCTCGTGCCCGTGGCGGGCACCGGCCTGGCGCTCGTGGCAGGAACGCGCGCCATGCGGTTCGGGCCGTCGGGACTGC
>DATMMN010000059.1:0-20524 GCA_035569675.1 Acidimicrobiales bacterium
CCTATCCGACTCCCGAGGTCGCCATGCCCATCCCCCTCCGCCAGAGCATCACGATCGGGTCCTACCTCGCGCGCCAGAAGCTGGCCACCGTCTTCGATGTCTCGCGACATCACAAGGCGCCCCCGGCAGGACTCGAACCTGCGACCGTCGGATTAGAAGTCCGCTGCTCTGATCCACTGAGCTACGGGGGCCGGCAGGCGCGTCGCCCGCACAGAACAGCCTGACATAGCTCCTTGCGGCCACGTGCGCATTTGCACGGACGGCGCGGTCGCGGCCGCCGACAGTGGCGGAACGCGTGCCTCCCGCTGTCGGGCCGTGTGCCACACTTATGGCCCTCGGTGGGCGTAGCTCAGTTGGTTAGAGCGCCAGGTTGTGGTCCTGGAGGTCGGGGGTTCGAGACCCCTCGCTCACCCCGAAACGCCGGAGTTGCTTCCGGTACCGAACGCGCGATGCGTTGGGGGAGGTTCGAGAATGAGTGCTACGAAGGGCCGCACGGTCCTCGTGACCGGCGCGTCGTCAGGTATCGGTGCGGCCGTCGCACGAGAGCTCGCGACGCGCGGCGACACCGTGGCGCTGGTGGCACGCCGCGCGGACCGGCTGGATGAGGTACTCGCCGACTGCCGCGCCACTTCCCCCGCATCGGAACGCTGGGCGGCCGATCTGTCGGACCCCACAAGCGCGGCCGAGCTCGCACTCGAAATCTGGGACCACTATGCGGGACTCGACGTGGTGATCAACAACGCCGCCGTCCCCATGCGGCGCCACGTGACGCGGCTCACCATGTACGAGGTGGAGCGCACCATGCGCATCAACTACCTCTCGCCGGTGGCGATCTCGCTGGCCCTCCTGCCGCGGATGCTGGAACGCAAGGCGGGAACCATCGTGAACGTGTCGAGCCTCGGAGGGCGTCTCGGGATCACCGCCGAGGCCGCATACTCCGGCTCGAAGTTCGCGCTCGCGGGCTGGAGCGAGTCCATGGCCATCGACCTCGACCGCACCGGAGTCTCCGTCAAGCTCATCCTCCCCGGTGCCATCGACACCGAGATCTGGGACCAGCCGGACAACGACGACCCGCTCTACGACGGCCCCAAGGAGCCACCCGAATCGATCGCCGGCGACCTGGTCGACGCGATCGACAGTGATCGCTTCGAGCACTACCTGCCCGACATGAAGGCGGTGATCGAGATGAAGACGTCGGACATCGACGCCTTCATGCTCGGCATGCGCGCCCTGAGCGACCCCGACTCGTGAAGGCCCTTCTCTTCGGAGCGCCGCCCGACGAGGGCGAAGTGCGGCCCACGCCCGAGGACGAGTTGGAACAGGCGCTCGTCGGCATTCCGTTCGGCCTGCACCAGATCGATGACGCCCGCCTGGCGCGACCAGATTGGGTGGTGACCAAACCCATCCTCTCGGGGATCTGCGGCTCGGACGCCAAGCTTGTGCTGGGTGACTTCAACACGGGCGACATCGACAACCCGATGGCAGCTTTCGCGTCGCTCCCCCACGTCCCCGGTCACGAGGTCGTGGCCGAGGTTGTCGAACTGGGCCCCCGAGCGAACGGGCTCGATGTCGGCCAACGGGTGGTGTTGAACCCCTGGCTCACCTGCGGGCCGCGCGGTATCGACCCGCAGTGCCCACCCTGCGAGGCCGGGGACCTGAGCCTCTGCTGGAGTTTTACGAAGGGTGACCTGGGTCCGGGCGTGCACGTCGGGGTCATCACCGGGGCCCCGGGCGCATGGGCGGAGCGGCTGGCCGCGCACGACTCCATGCTCATCCCGGTGCCCGACGCGGTCTCGGACGAGGCCGCCGTTCTGGCCGACCCCTTTTCGGTCTCGTTCCACGCCATCGTGCGGCACCCCCCGCCGGCGGGTGGCCGCGTCCTCGTCTACGGGGCCGGTGCCCTCGGGCTGACAAGCGTCGCCATCCTCACTGCGCTGTACCCAGGCGTCGAAGTCGGCGTCGTCGCCCGCTTCGAGGCCCAGCGCGAGATGGCACTTCGCTTCGGCGCGTCCGCCGTCTTCTCCCACGAGCCCCGGCTCGCCCTCGTCGAGGAGCTGGCGAAGTGGTCGGGCGCCGTACTGCACCTGCCGCTCGACGGGCTGCCAGTCACCCATCCCGGCCACATCGACGTCGTCTACGACTCCATCGCCAAGGCTGAGACGCTCGAGGTCGGGGTGCGGGTGCTGGCCGAACGCGGCCGCCTCGTCTACACCGGCGTGGCGACGCCGGAGCGCTGGGAGTCGACCCCGATCTACTTCAAAGAGATCACCGTCGCCGGGTCGAACGCCTTCGGCATCGAGGACTTCGAGGGGAGGCGGCAGCACGCCATCGCGCACTACCTCCAACTGGTGGCCGACGGCCGATTGGACATCACGCCGATGCTGACGCACCGCTTCGCCCTCGAAGAGTGGTGGCCCGCGCTCAAAGCATTGGCGCGCCAGGACCGCAGCGGCGCTCTCAAGGTTGCCTTTACGCCCAACGGCTGACGTCGACTTCGGCTAGGCGCCGGTGCCGAGCTCGCTGAACTTCTCGTAGCGGACGCTGGCGGCGCGCACCCACGCAGGGTCCGGCTCGATCCTCCGCCCGACCGCGGACCAGCGGGCCGAGTCGTCGAGCGACGACTCGAGACCGGCCGCCATCCGCGCGAAGTACGCGGCACCTAGAGCGGCGCCCTCGGGTACGGCGACCGCGTCGACCGGCAGGCCGGTGGCATCGGCCACGGCCGCCATCCAGGCCGTGACCCGAGAGCCGCCGCCACTGGCGACGATGCGGGTGGCCTTGACGCCGGACCGATCGAGCATCCTCCGCACCACGAAGCCGCTCGCCTCGTACGCGGCGCGCTCGAGGGCCTCCGGGCCAGAGCCGATGTCGAGACCGTAGAGGTTGGAGCGCAGCGAGTGGTCCTCGAAGGGGGTTCGTTCGCCCCGGACGTAGGGCAACCAGACGGGGACACGGTCCGGCAGGCCGAGCCGGGGGTCGAGTCGCTCGCGGTCGGGCCCCGGTTGCGGGGTTCCGCGCAGCAGACGTCGCGCCCAGTCGACGAAGAGCGCTCCAGCGTTGGACGGCCCACCGATCAGGAAGCGGTCGCGCGTGGTGTGGGGGTAACTGATCAGGCCCGGTACCACGAGCCACTCGTCGCACACGGCCCACACAATCAGCGTCGCGCCGAATATCACGAGCACGTCGCCGGGGTGGTTCGCGCCTGCGACGATCTGGTCGCACAGTGCGTCGATGGTGCCGCCGGTGATGACGGCATCGCTTTCGGGCAGCGTGCCGGCGGCCTCGCCCATCGGGAAGACCGCGGGCATCTGGTCTTCGCGCACCCCGAGCGACGCCAGCAGGTCAGCGTTCCAACGGCCATGGGTGTGCAGCGCGCCCAGAGAGGCGGTGACCCCCGTGTCGATCGCCGGCACGCCCGCCAATGCGTAAGTGGCGACGGCCTGACAGGGCCAGTAGCCCTTCGCCCCGGGCACTGCGGCGGCCGCCCAGGCGAGGAACCCTTCCGCGTCGGGCATGGTGCCCGGGAGCAGCGCGGCGTCATCGGTCTTCTTGGCGACACGCCCCTCGCGGTCGCCGTAGAGAAGGCCCGGAAGCTGCGGAACACCCTTCCCGTTGACTGCGGTGAGAGAGGGCACCATGGAGGCCACGGCCACGCCCGCCAGGCGGTGTGGTCCGTCCTGTAGTTGCGCGGTCACCTGATCGAAGGCCCGTCTCGGTCCGGAGCGCCACGCCCGCTTCGCGTCGTGCCGCAGGATGTCGGGCTCGGGCGCCACGACGCTGTGGGCTACCCGGCCGCGCGCCACGACCGTCCCCTCGTCGTCGACGGCCAGGGCCTTCACCGAGGTGGTGCCCACGTCGACGCCCACAGTGACCGACCGCACCGACGGGCTCACGAATCTGACACGCGTGTCATGATTCCGTCATTATGGACGACGCCCGCCGGCCGCGGACAAAAAGGAGAGAACGACGCGCATGACACCCTCACGGCAGAAGGCCCTCGTGACCGCGGCTGTGAGCGGGCCCGGGCTCGACCTGCTGCACCAACTGGCCGACCTGGTGCTCGACTCGTGGCTCGACCAGCCCACCCTGCGCATCTACAACTCGCAGCAGCTCGCCGAGCGGGTGGCGGCCGAAGGGGCGTCGATCGTGATCGTGGAGAGCGACGTCTGCGGCGCCGACCTCTACGAACAGCCGATCACAGCAGTGTGCAGCTGTCGTGGCGACCCGACCAACGTCGACGTGGCCGCCGCGACCGCCGCCGGGGTGCCCGCACTGCGGGCGCCAGGCCGGAATGCGGACGCGGTAGCGGAGCTGGCGGTGGCGCTGCTCTTTGCGGCCACCAGGGGCGTGGTCCCTGCCGACCGGGACGTCCGCGAAGGCGAGATCTACCGCGACGGCAAGATCCCTTACCAGCGCTACCGCGCCTGGGAGCTGGCCGGCAAGACCGTCGGTCTGGTCGGCCTCGGTGCCGTCGGCCGCGCCCTGCGCTGGCGCCTGCGCGGCCTCGGGATGGACGTGCTGGCGTACGATCCGTACGCACCGGACGCCACGAGCACCCTCGACGATCTCCTCGCGCGCGCTGACGTCATCTCCATCCATGCGCCGGTGACCGAGGAGACGACGGGCATGATCGACGCCGACGCCTTCGCCAAGATGCGCGACGGCGTCGTCTACCTCAACACGGCTCGTGCGAAGATCCACGACACCGATGCCCTGGTCGCCGCCCTGGCGTCGGGCAAAGTCGGCGCGGCCGGCCTCGACCACTTCGAGGGCGAGTTCCTCGCCACCGACCATCCCCTGACGACCTTCCCGCAGGTGGTGCTGACCCCGCACATCGGTGGGGCGACCTACGACACGGAGACGAACCACACCCGCACCATCGCGGAAGACCTCTGCCGCCTCATGGCCGGTGCGCGCCCGCTGCACATCGTGAACCCCGAGGTCCTGCCGGGCTGACCGCCGGCAGATCGCCCAACCGCTTCTCCCAGCGCCTGCCATGGCCGCCCGCCAGCCGACGATCGTCGCCACCTCCATCGGTTTCCAACTCGAGGGACCCGATCCCACCAACCTGCGCCCTGGGCCCTCCTACCGGATGGCCGCCGACCTGGCCCGGGCGGGTGAGCACCCCAAGGTGTGCATCCTCGGCACCGCGACGGGCGACGACCTGCCTCGGCTGGCGGCTATCCACAATGCCTTCGCCAAGGTCGGCTTCGTCAGCTCGCATCTGACCCTGTTTCCCATGCCGAACTACCCCGACGTGCGCGCCCACCTGTTGGCCCAGGACGTGATCTGGGTCGGCGGCGGCAGCACGGCCAACCTGCTCGCGCTGTGGCGCCTCCACGGGCTCGACGCAATCCTGCGCGAATGCTGGGAGGCCGGCGTGGTCCTCCAGGGCGTGTCGGCCGGGTCGATCTGCTGGCACGTCGGCGGGACGACGGACTCGTTCGGCCCAACGCTCCAACCCATCACCAACGGGCTCGGGTTCCTGCCCTATTCGAACAGCCCGCACTACGACGTCGAGGAACAGCGTCGCCCGCTGATGCACCGGCTCGTTGCCGAAGGGACACTGCCCGACGGCTACGCCACCGACAACGGGACAGGTCTCGTGTTCTTCGGCACGGAATTGGCCGAGGCCTTCACCGAGGTCGAAGGGAGGGCCGCCTACTCGCTCACGCGGCAGGGCGGCGTCACCAAAGAAGTCGCGCTGCCGGTTCGGGTGCTCTGAGCCGGCGGATCAGGCCGCAGCGCCGGCCCAGTCCGACCCGGCGTGCACAGTGTCCGTGTCCCGTCCCGAGCGCAGTACGTGCCCCGGCGTGGCCCCGGTGAACTCGCCGTCCCGCACGATCTCCGCGCCGTTCACGAGGACGTGGCCGATGCCGGTCGCCTCGGCGTAGAGCCTGCTGGCGCCACCGGGCAGGTCGTCGCGCGTCCTGATCGGTTGGTGCCCGATGGCGGCCGGGTCGAGCACCACGACGTCGGCGAAGGCGCCCGGTACGAGCGTGCCCCGGTCGCGCAGCCCGTAGAGGCGGGCCGGCACGTCGGTCAGAAGGCGCACCGCCTGCTCCCAGCTGAGCAGGCCGCGGGCACGGACGCCGTCGCCGAGCAGCGAGGTCGAGTAGATGGCGCCGCACATCGTGTCGAGGTGCGCCCCCGCGTCGGATCCTCCGACGATGGCGCGCGGGTCCTTCCAGACCTCCGCGCGGAACGCCCAGTCCTCCTCCGAGGTCGGGATCGGTGGCCGCAGCCCTGTGCGCAGCCCGTCCGCCACGACAACGTCGAGCAACGCGTCGAACGGAGCGATGCCGCGCTCCTTCGCGAGTTCCCCGACCGTGCGGCCCTCGAGCCCCGCGTTCTCGGGCGCGAACGTCTCGTCGAAGATGAGCCGGTCCCACACCGCCAGGTGCCGCAGGATGCCGGCTTCTTCGGACTGCGCGCCCGCGTCAAGGCGCCGGCGCGTCGCGGGATCCGAGAACGCGGCGATGCGCTCGTCGAAGGGCAGGGCGAACACCTCGCGCCAGCCCGGCAGGCCGTCGAGGATGGCGCCATGCTCGAAGCTGAGGCGTATCTGCATCGAGTGCGGCAACGTCAGCGCGACCACCGTGGCGCCCCGCTCGGCGGCCGCCGAACCCGCCGCCAGCTGGCTCCAGACGCCGTCGGGGTTCATGGCGGAGACACCGAGCACGTTCCAGTTGACCGGGCGGTCGGCCAGCAGCGACATCGTCGACATGAAGTCGATGTCCTCCTCGGTGAACCCGTTGAGGCAACCGGCCACGATCAGCTCGAGCGTGGTCCCTTCGTGCTCGCGTACGGCGGCCGCCAGACGCTCCATCTCGTCGCGGCTGGCGGCGCGTGAGGGCACCGGCTGGCTGTCCCCGTCGTTGTGCGTGTGCACCTGCGAGGTCGAGAATCCCAATGCGCCCTCGTCGAGTGCGGCGTGCAACGCGGCGACCATGGCGGTGATGTCCTCGGGTTTCGCCGCACCGCCGACGGCGCGCGCCCCCATGACCAGACGGCGCAGCGTGGAGTGGCCCACCAGGAATCCGGCGTTGACCGCGATGCGCCCGTCGAAGCGGCCGAGCCACTCCCCGAACGACGTCCAGTCCCAGGGCAGCCCGGCCTGCAGAGCGGTGAGCGGCATGCCCTCGACTCGGGCCATCATCCGGCTGATGTAGTCGGCGTGCTCGGGGCCGAGCGGGGCGAGCGAGAACCCGCAATTGCCGCCGAGCACCGTCGTCACCCCGTGCAGCGGTGAAGGGCTGGCGTAGGGGTCCCACGACAGCTGCGCGTCGTAGTGCGTGTGCAGGTCGACGAAGCCGGGCGTCACCAGCATGCCGCCGGCGTCGATCACCGTGGCGTCGCCGGCTGCGGCCCCCGCGTCGGCGCCGATCGCCATGACGCGTTCACCCTCGACGACCACGTCCGCCCTGACAGGCGCCGCCCCGGTGCCGTCGACGACCGTGCCTCCTCTGATAACGACCGTCATGCCGTTGCCCCCCGTTCCGCCGGCCCGGGCCGGACCACGGTGACGCGCTGGCGGGCGAACGCCTGCATGCCCTCGGGTCCGAGCTCGACGCCGAATCCGGACTGCTTCCATCCGCCCATTGGCGCGTACATGTCGATGGACGAGATGCCGTGCGTGTTGACGAACACCGTCCCCGCCGACAGCCGGGTCGCCACGTCCGCTGCCAGCGCGTCGTCGTTGCTCCACACCGAGGCGCACAGCCCGAACTCAGTGGCGTTCGCCGCTCGCACCGCCTCGTCGATGTCGTCGTACGGGATCACCGGAAGGGCCGGCGCGAACTGCTCCTCCCTCACGATCCGGGCGTCGGTCGGCGGCGCCACGACCAGTGCCGGCGACACGAAGTAGCCGCCGCTCCCCTCGTCCTCAGCGCGGACGCGGCCGGGCCGCAGCACGGCGGAACCTGCACCCTCTGCCTCGGCCACCATCGCCTCCACCCGGTCGCGCGCGACCGCCGTGTGCACCGGTCCCATCGTCACGCCCTCGGCCAACCCGTTGCCCACGACCTCGCCGGCCAGGCGGTCGGCCAGTGCGGCCACCGTCTCGTCGACCCGGTCTCGGTGCACGTAGAGACGCTTGATCGCCATGCAGACCTGGCCCGACGTCACGAACGCCGCCTCGACGAGGCGGTCGGCCAGCGGCCGGTCGCCGATCACGTCGGGGGCGAGGATGGCGGCGTCGTTGCCGCCGAGCTCGAGCACGACCGGTCGGGTGGTCGCTGCCGCGGCGGCCATCACCGCTTGGCCCGTCCCCACGCCGCCCGTGAACGAAACCATGTCGACGCCGGGGTGCCCGACGAGTGCTGCGCCGAGCGCGGCGTCCGGGCCGTTCACCACGTTCACCACCCCCGCCGGGAGCACCGCGGCCATGGCGGCCGCCACCAGGAGCACGGTGGCCGGGCACGTGGGCGGAGCCTTGACGACGACCGTGTCGCCGGCGAGCAGCGCCGGGAGGATCTTGTTGGCCATGACCGAGACGGGCCAGTTGAACGGCAGGATCGCGGCCACCACGCCATGGGGCACCCACTCGACACGCGTTGCCCCTCCGCTCACCGTGCGCCCCGCCAACGCGTCGGCCACCACCGGCGCGAAGGCTGCCGCCATCCCGGCCATCGTCGCCGTGTCGAAGATCGCCTCGAGATGCGTCTTGCCGTGTTCCCGCGTGAGCAGGCGCGCCAGGTCGTTGGCCTCCACGAACGCGACCCCCGCCTCCGCCGCAGCGAGGACCGCCACCGCGCGGTCCTCCATGGCACGCGCCGCCCACGCAGGCTGGGCCCGCCGGGCCGCGGCCACGGCGCGGTCGAGCTGCTCGGGCGAGGTCGACGGCGCGTCGAGCACCACCTCGGACGGACGAGCCGGGTTCGTGACCGGGTAGGACCCCGCACCGCCCCCCTCGACCTGCCCGTCTATGACCAGGCCGACGTGCGTAGTGACGTCCTCGACGTGTGTGGTCATGCGCACCCCCGTGCCTCACGAGTTCCCTGACGATAGTGTCACCTTTCCGTGGGACCAGTCGAGGCGAAGGGCGCAGCAACGACCGCCGAGCACCGGGTCACGTTGTTGCCCGACCCCGAGCCTCGACCCGTGCGGGTGCCCGTGATCTCCGTCGACGACCACCTGATCGAGCCGCGCGACATGTTCGAAGGACGCCTGCCGGCCGCGTTGCAGGACGGCGCGCCGAAGGTCGTCGAGTTGGAGGGTGGCGCGGAGACATGGGTCTTCGAGGGCAACCTCTACCCGAACATCGGCCTGAACGCGGTGGTTGGCCGCCCGAAGGACGAGTGGAGCATGGACCCGGCCCGCTTCGACCAGATGCGCCCGGGCTGCTTCGACATCGCCGCGCGCATCGATGACATGGACCGGGCCGGCATCTGGGCCGGGCTTTGCTTCCCCTCGCTCGTCTCGGGCTTCTGCGGTGCCGTCTACTCGCGCGCCCAGGACAAGGATCTCGGACTGGCCTGCATGCATGCGTTCAACGACTGGCACATCGATGTCTGGGCGGCGCACGCGCCCGAACGCATGATCCCGCTGCAGCTGACTTGGCTCAACGACGTCGAGATCGCCGCGGCCGAAGTCGAGGCCAACGCCGCCCGCGGCTTCAAGGCCGTCAGCTTCCCCGAGTTCCCCTCACGCATGAACCTGCCCTCCATCTTCAGCGGCAAGTGGGACCCTTTCTTCGCCGCCTGCGAGGCGACCGACACCGTCGTGTGCCTCCACACCGGATCGGCCGGCTGGGCCCCGCTGCCGTCGAACGACGGACCCTTCGAACTGTGGCCCACCTTCTTCCCGGTGAACGCGCTGCTGACCGCAGGCGAATGGCTGTGGTCGGGCGTGGCACTGCGCTTCCCGAAGCTCAACATCGCGATGTCCGAGGGCGGGATCGGATGGGTCACCATGCTCATGGACCGCGCCGACTACGTGCTCACCCATTCGGCCTCGGGCTCCGAGAGCCATTCGTGGCCGAGCGACTTGCTCCCGAGCGAGGTGCTGCGGCGGAATTTCTGGTTCTGCTCGATCGACGACCCCTCCGCCGTCGTCCAGCGCCACAAGATCGGTGTCGACCACATCATGGTGGAGAGCGACTATCCCCACGCCGACTCGTCGTGGCCCGACACCCAGCGCATCCTCGTCGAGAACTGGGGCTCGCTCCCCGAGGACGAGCTGCGCGCGGTGGCCGGGGGCAACGCGGCCCGGCTGTTCCGCCACCCGCTGCCGCCGGTGGACGACTGGCGCACCGCGGTCGCGTGACCGGGAGCGGCACCGGCTCGTTGCCGCTCCCGCCGCGTGCCGGACCGATCGTCGACGCCGACGGCCACGTCGTCGAACCCGAGTCGGCGTGGGCCGGTCTCCCCGACGACGTCCGGCCTCGCATCACCCGTGACGCGCACGGCTACGAGCACGTCGTCGTCGGCGGCACCGAGATCCTGGCCGTGCCGCTCGGCAACCTCGCCCGCCCCGGGTCCACTTTCGACGACCCTGCCACGTTCCGGCCCTTGGCCGACGCCTGGCCCGGCGGGTGGGACGCCACACTGCGCCTGGCCGACATGGACGCCGAGGGGATCGACCAGGCCGTGCTCTACCCGAGCATCGGGCTGTATTTCTGTGTCGTCCCCGAGCCGGCGGCTGCGGTGACGCTGGCTGCGGCCTACAACGACTGGCTGGCCGGCTACTGCGCAGCGGACCCGCGCCGGCTCTTCGGAGCGGCCATGCTCCCCCTGCAGGACCCTCCCGCGGCGGCCGCGGAACTGCGCCGCGCCGTCGGCGAGCTCGGCTTCGTCGCCGGGTTCGTCCGGCCCAACCCCGTCCTCGGGCGCTCCCTGTCCGACCGCGCCTACGACGTCGTGTGGGACGCGGCCGAAGAGCTCGATGTGCCGATCGGGATCCACGAGGGCAGCTCGGTCATCGTGCCCACCCTGGGAGCCGACCGACCCTTCAACCCGATGATCCTGCACGCCGTCTCGCACTCGTTCGAGGAGATGCTGGCCTGCGCTCAGCTCATCACCTTCGGCGTGCTCGAGCGCCACCCGGCGCTCCGTGTGGTGTTCCTTGAGTCCTCCGGCGGCTGGGCCCCATTCTGGCTGGACCGCCTGGACGAGCAGGCGGAGTCCTTCGGTGGCTTCTGCCCCGACCTCAAGCTGCGCCCGTCGGAGTACTTCGCCCGTCAGTGCGCCATCAGCTTCGAGGTCGACGAGCGCACATTGCCGGCGCTGGCGCCCTTCGTCGGAGCGGAGCGCATCGTCTGGGGCAGCGACTACCCACACCACGACGCCACCTTCCCCGGGGCGGTCGAGGCCTTGCGCCACACCATCGCGCCGTGTCCGACGGCCACCCAGGCCAAGGTGCTGGGCCTGAATGCCAGGGGCATCTACCGCCTCCCGACGCGCCAGGCCGGTCCGGCGGGGATCATGAGCGACTACTTCGCCGCCGTCACGGCCCACGACGCCGACCTGTTGCGCACGCTGTTCGCTCCCGACGCCACCTTCGACGTCGACGGCGAGATCCGCTCCGGGCACGAGCAGATCCTCGCCTACTACACCGAGCGGACGTTCACCTTCGACGACTTCCGCCCCGCGCCACAGCCGCTGCAGGTCGAAGGCTCCACGGTGACCGTCGATATCGACGTTCACATCGGCGGCGCGGAGAGCCGCGTGCGGGACGTGTTCGAGCTCGAGGACGGCCGGATCTCTTCGCTCTGCGTGCGAGGTTTCGCCGACGCGCTGGAGGCTGGCTCGGACGCGGGCTGAACACACTGCTCGCGCGCACACCGCGCCGAATTCGCTGGTATCGAAGGGAACCCAGATCGGATGGCGATGTCACCGAGGCGACGACGCATCATCAACCACCCCGTCTAAGTTTGTGCCCATGCGACGTTCGACACTCGCGGTCATTGCTCTGGTGAGTCTGTCGTCGTTCGCGCTCTTGGGCTCCGTCTTGGCAAGTGACCGAGGCCTGTACCGTTTCGGCGCTCCGTACCTCGGATCACCGGGCTCGTTGCTTTCTATCCACACCTGGCCAGACATCGCCGACCTGGTCGGCGCCCCAGCGATCGTCGCCGTTCTCGCGCTGGCACTCGCCTTCGGCATCTTGCGACGTTCCGTGGCGCGGGTGATGGTCTACGCAGGATTAGCTGCCGTGACCTTTCTCATCAACGAACACGTAGCCAAGCCGCTCGATCATGAGACGATCGCTGGCCATCTCAGCTTCCCGTCCGGACGCGTCACGGCTGTGTGCGCGACCGCGGTAGCGATCTGGTTCGCGCTCCGCCCGCTACTCGGGAGATGGGCCCGCCGCGTGACGTTCTTTCTCGGTGCGGTCTGGGTCCTGCTGATGTCCGTGGCCGTTGTTGGCGCTCAGTGGCACGTGCCGTTCGACGCCCTCGGTTCTGTGTTGTTGTCGCTTTGCGTCCTCGCGGCGGGCGGCGCTGTCTATGAGTCGCTGGTGCCCCGCAGAGCCATTGGGCCCGTCGATGCGGACGCGTCCTTTTTGCCGGGAGAGGGCGATGCTGCCCTCGCCTCAAACGTCAGAGGTTCTGGCTGAACTCGCTCCGCCGTTGTTTCGGGTGGTGCCGACGTGTCAGCGTGCTTTTCGGGCAGCCATAACGGCTGCAAACTCGGTGCCCTTCAACGCATCAGCGAACGCAGCCATCTCCTCTGCCATCCGGCCCTGCACCGTGAGCTCATGAGACCGCATGAGGGCTTTCGACGCGCGAGCAGCGCCATGAGGCTGTCCCGCGACACGTTCGGCCGCCTCGAGGGCAGCCGGCAGGACCGGGCTGGCGGCGGCGTTCGCCAGTCCCCAGTCAACAGCCTCCGAACCATTGACGTGCCGGCCGGTCAAGAAGATCTCCGAGGCCCGGCGTTCCCCGACGACACGCGGCAGCAGCAGACTCGACGCGGCCTCCGGCACGAGTCCCAGACCGACGAAAGGAGCCGAGAGGTCGGCGGTCGGCTCGACGAAAACGAGATCGCAGTGGAGCAGGAGGGTCAGACCCACCCCGATGGCCAAGCCATTTACGGCTGCGATCACCGGGACGTGAACCGAGGAGATTGCTTCGAGGAACCTGTGCGTTTCGTCGAGGCTGTTTCCCGCTGTGAAGTCGGCGAGGTCGTTGCCCGCGGTGAACACGTCGGCGACTCCGCTGATGACCACGGCGCCGATGCCCGGATCCGAGTCGGCTTCGAGCAGCGCGTCCGCCATCCTCTGGTACATCGCCTGCGTCAACGCATTCTTCTTCGACGGCCGGTCGATGGTCACTTCAGCAACACGACCGTGCACGCTCACCTTGACATCTCCGTCGGCGTGCTCCACAACGGGACCCTTGCGCGCGTCACTCATGGACTTACCTCCGAATCCGTTGGAACCGCCGAGCTCAGCCTGCGAGGACCGGCTGGGGCTGTGGCCCGCGCAGGAGCCGCCCCGGCAGCTCTCCCGTCGCCTCGTCGTGCTCGCGGGTCACGACTCCTGACTTGATCGTCGCCACGTAGCCGCGCGCCCGCTGCACGAGGCGCTTGCCTTGGGCCGGGAGGTCGTAGACCATCTCGGGAGACTCGAGCACGAGCGCGTCGTGGTCCACGATGTTCAGATCTGCCAGGTAGCCCGGGGCGAGCAGCCCTCGGTCTCGGAAGCCGTAGAGCTCCGCCGTGCGGCGCGTCTGCAGGTGGACCACCGTCTCGACGGGCAGCTTCTCGCCCCGGCTGCGGTCACGGGCCCAGTGCGCCAGCATGAACGTCGGCAGGCTGGCGTCGCACAGGACGCCACAGTGGGCGCCACCGTCGCCCAACCCGAGGACCGTCGCCGGGTGCACGAGCATCTCGCGCACCGCGTCGAGGTTGCACGCCGAGTAGTCGAGCACAGGCAGGTAGAGCAGCTCGCGTCCGTCACGCTGGAGCATGAGGTCGTAGAGGACCTCGTCGACTGGGCGCCGCTGCGCTTCGGCCAGTGCGGTGACGCTCCGCTCCGGTGGCGGTTCGTAGTCGGGCGGGTCGCCGAGCGGGAACAGCTTGTGCAGGTTCCGCCGCAGGAGCTCGACGAAGCCGCCTGGTGCCGCTTCCTCTCCGAGGATGGCCGCCCGCACCTCCGGCGTGCGCAGCTTCGCCACCCGTTCGTCGAGGGGTAGGTGCGCGATCTCCTGATAGGCCCGGTGGTGCGCGAAGGGGTGGGTGACTGACTGGAACCCGACCATCAGGGACGTCGGCTTCCCAGCCACCTGGGGCACGAGCCACGCGCCGCGCCGATTGGCCGCCACGCCGCGGTTGATCCACTCGCGCCAAAGCTCCGGATTGAAGTCGGCTTGGAGCACCTGGTAGGTGACGGGCACGCCGGCGCGCATTGAGATCTCCGACATCCACGCGAACTCGTGGTCGAGATCCCACAAGTCGCTCGCAACCGAGAAGACGCGGTGCCCCGCCTTGCCCAACGCCTCGCCGATGGCAATGAGCTCGTCGGCGGCAGCAGTGGTGCCCGCAGCGAGTTCGCCGTCCTTCGCGCGGTGCAGAAGTGTGCGGGTGCTCGACGCCCCGATGGCGCCCACCTGGACGGCCTCGCGCACGATCGCCGCCATCTCGGCGATCTCCTGGGCCGTTGCGACGTCGTTGGCACGGCCCTCGCCGAGAACGTAGGCCCGCAGGGCCCCGTGCGGGACGAGGCTGGCGACGTCGAGAAGTCGTGACGTGCGGTCGACCTCGTCGAGGTACTCGGCGAACGTCTCCCAGTTCCAGCTCATCCCCTCGGCCAACGCCGTGCCCGGGATGTCCTCGACGCCCTCCATCAGCTGGATGAGCCAGGCACGGTCAGTGTCGCGCGCCGGCGCGAACCCGACGCCGCAGTTGCCCATGACGACAGTGGTCACGCCGTGCCAGCCCGACGGCGACACTTCGGGGTCCCAGGTGGCCTGGCCGTCGTAGTGGGTATGGATGTCGACCCAACCGGGCGTCACCAGCAGGCCGTCGGCGTCAATGACTCGCTTCGCTCCCCCGTCGACCTCGCCGACCGCGGTGATCACGCTGCCGTCGACGGCGATGTCACCGACGCGGGTCGGCTTGCCCGATCCGTCGGCGATCGTGCCGCCTCGGATGACCAGGTCGTGCATCGGCGTTGCTCCTTTCCTCAGGCCGCGAGCGCGCGCAACAAGTCGCGCCGCCTCACCCGCAGCGAGTCGAGCTCGGACGTATCCGCTTCCGGCCCGGCGAAATACGAGGCTACCCGGCCCACGAAATCCCCATCGGCCATGAGCTCGTCCGGGCGGACCAGCGTGTTGATCATGCGCAGCAGACCCCGCGCCACCACCGGGTCCACGTCATTTCCGAGCATGACGTCCGCGACGAGCGCACCGAACCGGCGTGCCATCGGGTCCGGCTCCTTCGGTATGCCGTCGTTGTCGCCGATCGAGTCCATCGCGACCGAGGTGTGGAACCACGGCTCGACCTCGCGCGCCGAGAGCGCCTCGTAGGCGACGGCGCGCTCTGCGGCATCGGAGCCATGAACGGCGTAGGCCTGCGCCAACAGCGTCGCCTGCACGAATGCGAGGGCGCAGCCACGGCCGTACATCGGGTTCGTGCAGGTGTGCGCGTCCCCGACGACATGCAGGCCGGTGACCAGTGGGCGTCCGCCGGCGTCGGTGAAGTGTCGCAGGCGGTTGATCAGGCCACCCATCGGGCGCACCGGACCGAGCGACTCGACGGGGCCCAACCCCATGAAGCGATCCGGACCGGGCAGGAGGCGACAGGCCCGGTCGAAGGCGTCGCCGTCCAGCAACACCTTGCGCAATTCGTCGTCGCTCGAGCGCACCGCCAACGTCACCGAGAACGTCGAGCCGTCGCAGGGCACGGCGAGATACTTGAGATAGCCGAAGTTGCCGCCCAGGCGCGCGTCGACGTCGGTCGGCGACCCCTGCGGCAGCCGGTACCACCGCGTCAGGTAGACGATGTGGGTGTCGGCCACTTCTTCGGTGATCGCTGCGCCGAGGCCGGCCAGCCACGAGACCAACGGCCCGCGCCGCCCGGTACACACGACAACGTCGCCGAGCAGTTCCATGCCGTCCCCCAGGCGAACGCCGGTGACGTGCGGCAAGGTGGCGGCGCCTGTCGTGGCAGGGCGGCCGACGAGGCCGGCGACCTCCGTGCCGGGCACGTACTCCACGGACGGCTCGTGGCGCACCGCCTCGCGCAGCGCCCACTCGAAGGTCGTGCGCCGCACGATCAGCACGTTGAGGTCGTCGTCTCCGTCCTCGGGTCGCCCGAGGCCGCGGGTGAGCGTCATCGACTCGGCGCCCGCGTCGAGGAGGGCCTGCCAGATGTCGGGGAAGTCGCGGCGCAGCGTCACGGTGAGCCGGGCCAGGAACCCGTGGGTCTGGTGCGCCTGGGGTGCGCCGCGTCGCTCGGCGGCGAACGCCGCCTCGGCGTCGGCGAACTCGGTCAGAGGATCGCGCTCGATCACGGTCACCCGGTGACCCTGGCGCCCAAGAGCGAGTGCCGTCGCGAGGCCGGCGACGCTCCCGCCCACGACGACGATGGGCGACGTGGTTTCCTCTCCCCCACGCATCAGGTGCAACTCCCTCCAGTCAGACCCAGCTGCGCAGCTTCTCGATCATCGACACCGGGTCGGCACCGACGGGCGTCACGTTGAGGTGCGTCACGCCGACCTCGGCGAGGGCGGCGATCCGGTCCTTCAGGTACGGCTCCGGGCCGCAGAGCGAAGTCGCCTCCAGGAGCTCGGAGGGAATCAGAGCGGCGGCCTCGTCCTTCTTCCCCGACAGGTAGAGGTCTTGGATCTCCTCCGCTTCCTTCTCGTAGCCGTAACGGCGGGCCAGCGCGTTGTAGAAGTTCTTGCCCTTGGCGCCCATGCCGCCGATGTAGAGCGCGGCCGCGGCCCGCCCGAGCTCACGGATCGGGGCCACGTCGGCCTCCTCGCCGATGGCGAAGATGCCGCCGGCGGCGATCTGCAGCGTGTCGAGCGAGGAATCGCGCTTGGCGGTGCCGGTGTCGAGCGAGGGGCCGAAGACCTCCTTGGCCTTGTCGGGCACGAAGAAGATGGGCAGCCATCCGTCGGCGACCTCTGCCGTCATGGCGACGTTCTTTTCGCCGAGCGCGGCGACCCAGATGGGTATGCGCGGGCGCACCGGGTGATTGATGATCTTGAGCGCCTTGCCGAGGCCTGTGCCCTGACCCTCGGGCAGCGGGATGTGGTACGCCGGGCCGTCGTGGGTGAGCGGCGCCTCGCGCGCCCACACTTTGCGGCAGACGTCGATGATCTCGCGCGTGCGGGTGAGGGGACGGTCGTAGGGGACGCCGTGGAAGCCCTCGATCACCTGGGGGCCCGACGCGCCGAGCCCGAGGACGGCGCGACCGTCCGAGATCGCATCGAGCCCGGCGGCCGTCATCGCGATCAGCGTGGGCGTGCGGCTGTAGATGGGGAGGATGGCGCTGCCGATCTCGAGGCGCTGGGTCTTGGCGGCCAGGTAGCCCATGAACGTCGGTGCGTCGAAGCTGTAGGCCTCGGCCACCCAGACGATGTCGAGGCCCACCTTCTCGAGCTCGACGGCCTGCTTGGCCGACTGCTCGTGGCCGCCGGCGTAGTTCAGCGTCATCGAGATTTTCATGGGCGCTATTTTCGCAGAGGTGGCCGCCCCGGACCCCATCGAGATCGTCCTGTTCGACCTGGGAGGCGTCCTCCTCGAGGTCGGCGGTGTTGCGCCGATGCGGGAGTTGAGCGGCATCGACACGGACGAGGAGCTGTGGGCGCGCTGGCTCGGCTGCCCGTGGGTCCAGCAGCTCGAGGCGGGTCGGTGCACCCCCGACGAGTTCGCGGCGGGCGTGGTGGCGGACTGGGAGCTGCGCGTGACGCCGGCGGATTTCCTGGCCACGTTCGGCGCCTGGGCGAACCACCCGTTTCCGGGAGCGCTCGAGCTGGTGGCCGAGACCGGCGACGCGGCGCGTATCGGGTGTCTCAGCAACACGAACGCGTTCCAGTGGGACGCGCACTTCGGGGCCCTTCCTCTCATCGGCGCATTCGAGTTCCGCTTCCTCTCTTTCGAGCTCGGCCTGGTCAAGCCGGACCCCGCCATCTTCGAGGCCGTCGCGGCGGGGCTGCCGGCCTCCCCGGACAGGGTGCTCTTCCTCGACGACAACGCGGTCAACGTCGATGCGGCGGTGGCATTCGGGTTTGCCTCCCGCCACGTGCGCGGCGTCCGCGAAGCGCGCCACGCCCTGGTCGAGACAGGTGTCTTGGCCGGCTGACCGTCCGGCGTAGATCCGCCATTGTCAGATCCGCGCCGTCTGAGCGGTGATGACCCCAATGGGCGCTGCCCGCGCGGCGTGTGCCAACATGCCGCCATGGTCGCCAACGGTCCGATGCTGCGTCTCCTGCCGCGCCTCAGCGACGACGTCGCCTTTTTCTGGACGGCCGGTGCGGACGGGGTGCTCCGGCTTCAGCGCTGTCACGACTGCGGGTTTTTCGTGCATCCGCCGGGCCCGGTGTGCCCGCGCTGTCTGTCGCGCCATCTCGGTCCCGAGGAGGTGAGCGGCCGGGGCCACGTCGAGACGTTCACCGTCAACCACCAACAGTGGATTCCGGGAAGCGACCCGTACATCATCGCGTGGGTCTCCATCGACGAGCAGCCCGACGTGCGGTTGACGACGAACCTGGTCGGCGTCGAGCCCGAGGACGTGCACGTCGGCATGCCGGTGCGCGTCGTCTTCGAGCACAACGACGACGTTTGGATCCCGCTGTTCACGCCCGAAGGTGCGGAGGGTGCGGAGGCCGGGTCGTGAGCCCCGCTGTGACGGAGGAGCCGCTGGAGCGTCGGGCCATCATCTCGGGCATCGGCCAGTCCGACATCGGTCGGAGGCTCGGGCGGTCCGAGATCGACCTCACGATCGAGGCCGGGCTCGCGGCGATCGCCGACGCCGGGCTGACCCGCGAGGACATCGACGGGCTCTCCACCTATCCAGGGATGGGTGCGGGGGGGTCGGGATTCGCCGGCCCGACGTCGCCGGAGGTCCAGGAGGCGATGGGGCTGTCGCTGAACTGGCACGACGGCGGCGGCGAGGGCGCGGGGCAGATGCGCGCCGTCATCTCGGCGTCGTTGGCCGTGGCGGCCGGGCTGGCGCGGCACGTGTTGGTGTACCGGACGGTGACGGAGGGCTCGTCGCAGGGCACCGGGGGCCGTCAGGGCATCGGTGGCTCGGGTGGTGGCGGTGGTGGCGTACCGCGCTTCGGCGGCTTCATGCAGTGGTCCCTCCCGTTCGGCGCGGTCTCGGCCGCCAACTGGTTGGCGATGGTGGCGCAGCGGCGCATGCACGAGTTCGGACTCACGCGGGAGCAGCTCGGGGCCATCGCGATCAACAACCGGGCCAACGCGGGGTTGAATCCCAAAGCGATCTACCGCGACCCAATGTCGATGGACGACTATCTCGCAGCGCGCATGATCACGACGCCGCTGTGCCTGTTCGACTGCGACGCGCCCTGCGACGGCGCCACCGCGGTGATCGTGTCGCACCGCGACGTTGCCGGGGACCTGGACCACCCGGCGATTCAGATCAACGCCGTCGGCACCGCGCTGCGCGGGCGGCCGAGCTGGGACCAGTTCGACGACATGACGACCATGGCGGCGCGGGATGCGGGGGCGTCCATGTGGGAGCGCACGGAGCTGAAGCCCGGCGACGTCGACACCGCGCAGCTCTACGACGGGTTTTCGATCCTTGCCATCACCTGGATCGAGGCCCTCGGGTTCTGCGGGCGGGGCGAGAGCGGTCCGTTCATCGAGGGCGGCGCTGCCATTGCCCGCGACGGAGTGCTGCCCTTGAACACCGCGGGCGGCCAGCTCTCGGGTGGGCGCCTGCACGGCTTCGGGCTGATCCACGAGGCCTGCGTCCAACTGCGGGGCGAGGGCGGCGAGCGTCAGGTCGTCCGGCCGGGCGGCCGGGCGGTGGAGGTGGCCGCGGTGGCGAACGGCGGCGGGCCGATTGCGGGGTCGATGTTGCTGACGCGAGGGGTGCGCTGAGTCCCTGGACGGGCAGGAGGTCCTACTCGTCCCCGTTTCTGTGCGCCCGCAATTTCTCGATCAGCTCGTACTGAGAGCTGACTCCGAGCTTTTGGTAGCTCGCAGAGAGATGGTTGCGCACCGTGCTCGGACTCAGGAAAAGATCGCGGGCAATCCCCTGCACACGCTGGCCGTCGAGCAGTCGCCGGACAATTTCGGCCTGGCGCCCGGACAACCCCGCCACCTCCGGCGAATCCGCGTCGCTCACCACCCTCGTGAGTCGAGCCCGCACATCCGCCGTCAGATGCCAGAGCTCGTCTTCCAAGACGTCGACCCGCTCGAGGTGTCGGCCTTGATCCTTGGCCAAAAAGGTTATGGCTATCCCGAAACGTGGTGACGCCTGGGTGTACAAGGCGCTCACTGACATGCAGGCCGGCAGCCACTCCCCGTCTGGTCCCTTCACCCTTACGTAGATCGTCGTCGCGTCCTTCCCGACCGCGGCTCGACCAAGCAAGGCGAGCACGACAG
>DATMMN010000060.1:0-8479 GCA_035569675.1 Acidimicrobiales bacterium
GGCCGCGGCCGTGTAGGGGGAGGCGCCGCCGCCGGGAAGGTCCTTCGGGTCGGTTGGCGAGGTTGGCGCGGTTGGTTCGGTCGGGTCGGGCATGCGGGAGCACAGTACGCTCGGGCCGTGGCGGCCGACCAGCGGATCGATCAGAAGATCGACACCGGTGCGACCGACCCGATCGATCCGATCGACCCGCACGATGCGGCCTTCTTCGTGCGCGAGGACTACCACGACGTCCTGGCAAGGCTGCGGGCGGAGGACCCCGTCCACCTGTGCAGCCCCGGCTTTTGGGCCGTGACCCGCTACGAGGACATCCGGGACCTCAGCCGCGACCCTGCGCACTTCTGCTCGGGGCGGGGCGCCCTCGTCAACGACCCCATCCGATCGTCCGGGACACCCATGCTCTCCCGTTCGATCCTCCATATGGACCCGCCCGAGCATGGCGCCTTCCGCAAGCTGGTGAACCGTCAGTTCACGCCGCGTGCGCTGTCGGGGTTGGAGGAGTCGGTCCGCAAGAGTGCCTGCCGGCTTCTCGACGCGGTCGACGCCCGTGCGGAGACCGACTTCGTCGCCGAGCTGGCGGCGCCGTTCCCGCTCATGGTGATCGCCGAGCTGCTCGGGATCGACGAAGCTGACCGGGAGGACTTCCGCCGCTGGTCGGACGCGGCGATCGAGTCACCCGACCTGCCGCCCGAGGAAACGATGGCCGCGCTGGGCGAGCTGTCGGCGTTCATCGTCGGGCACATCGGGACGAAGCGGGAGCGACGGGGTCAGGACCTGGTGTCGCTCCTCGTCGGCAGTGAGGTCGACGGCCAGCCGTTGAGCAAGGACGAGCTGTTCATGTTCCTCCTCACCTTGCTCGTGGCCGGCAACGAGACGACGCGGACGTTGTTGTCGGGCAGCGCGATCGTGCTGGCGGAACACCCGGATCAGCGTGCGTTGCTGGCCGGGGACTCGGCCTTGTTGCCGGGTGCGGTGGAGGAGTGCCTGCGCTGGGTGACGCCGGTGCACGCGTTCTGTCGCACGGCCACGGAGGACGCGGTGGTCTCGGGCACACAGGTGCGCGCGGGGGAATATCTGTGCATGCTCTATGCGTCCGCCAACCGCGACGAGCGCGTGTTCGGCCCGGACGCGGCCGTGTTCGACGTGGCCCGCCAGACGGTGCCGGTGCATCTCGCGTTCGGTTTCGGCGAGCACGTCTGCCTGGGTGCCAGTCTGGCGCGGCTCGAGGCGAGGATCTTCTACGAGGAGCTGCTGGCGCGCTTTCCTCGCTACGAGGTGACGGGGCCGGCCGAGCGGGTGCTGTCCACGACGGTTGCCGGCATACGATCGCTGCCGGTGGTGCTCGCGTCTTAGCGGTCAGCTCCGCCGACGGCCTGGACATCGTCGGGCGTGGTGCCGTGAAGCACCGCACCACGGAGGTCGTCGAGCAGCGTCTCTACTGCTCCGGGGTCCGCGCGGAGGCGCAGGCGGCCGCCTTGGCGTTCGGAGTGCACCAGCCCGCTCTCCCGCAGCACCTTGACGTGCATGCTCACCGTAGGTTGGGCCAGACGGAAGAAGGTCGCGAGCTCGCCGACGCTACTCGGGGCCGCGGCGAGTGAGTGAAGGATGGCGAGGCGCGTGGGATCGGCCACGGCCTTGAGGCGCCGTGCCACGGATTCGGTCCGCGCCCGGGCCTGTCCGTCACCTGCGCCGACGCCGATCCCGATCACCACGAGGTCGGGGAAGTCGAGGTAAAGGCTCGACCCGAAGAACAAGCACGGGACGAAGTCCACCGGTTTGCCACCCTCGATGTCGGCCGCGATCCGGGGCAGGCGTTCGCGGAATATGTCACACCCCGGAGTTATGAGTACGTCCAATGACGGCCCCCGCTCGTATTGCGAGACGAAGTGTCGACCGGCCTGCTCCATAGCCGGCAGCCACAGTTGCCACATGTCGTTGACCGGTGCCCAGACCTCCGCGAGCAGGTCCAGGTACGACCGGAGCAACGCGGGAGACTCCTTCAGGCGACGGAGGCGATCGGAGAAGAGGACGAGGTCCTCCGCGGACTCCGACGGTATGTCGAGGTCGGTGGGCACCGTAGCGACGGCCCGTTCGAGGGCCAGCCAGAGCACGTCGGGATCGGTTGTATCGAAGGCGCCCGCGTGGAGGGCGAGGATCTGCACCTCGGTGAGCGACGTCTCGTCGTCGGTGTCGCCCCAGAACGTGCGGACCCGTTCAGCGAGACCCGGATGCTCGTCGAATGCCAGCGCGGCGCCGCCGCACATGCTGGCGGGAGAGGGGTTGGCGTCGACCTGCTCGAGGTAGTGCGTCCGGACAGAGGGGCTCGCCGCAGTCATCAACAGCCAGGCGAGGTCGGTCGCGAGCGACGGGGCGCCCCGTACCGACGGTGGCGCCGCCGTTCCCTGGGGTGCGCTGAGAATAGGCATAGACCTATATTAGAATATTCTTGATTATCTGTCAAACGTCCCTTATACTGACGCCATCCGAGGGGGGACATGGAACCGCTGACCGGGAGCGGAAAAGGTCACGCGAGGTGCATTCATGATCCAGACCCGAGGAGTCGAAACGCTGGTCGAGCTGCATCGGCAGGAGCTGATCAGCCAGGCCGGACCGCTGCGGTCCCGCCGCTCCGGTGTTTCCAAGAGTCAGAACCGCGCGACGCAGCGCTCGGCCGCCGGCCTCCCGGTTGCCGGTGGCCGAGCGGTGCGCCGGGCCGTCGCCCCCCGCTTTGGCGCGTGGCTCATCGAATTCGGTACGAAGCTCGGGGGGACGACGGTCCGCACGTCGAGTTGAGGGTTGGCCGAGCGGAGCCGGTCGAAACCAGTCGAGAAGCCGCTTAGACGCCCTGCGATCGACAAGAGTGGCCAGGTGCCCGGCGCTCGCAACGTGTTGTTCATCACGCTCGACCAATGGCGGGGTGACTGCCTCTCGGCACTCGACCATCCGGTCGTGGAGACGCCCGCTCTGGACGCGTTGGCGTCGCGGGGCGTGCTGTTCGCCAACCACTGGGCCAACGCCGCGCCTTGCGGGCCGTCCAGGGCCTGCCTGTACACGGGCACGTATCTGCACCGGAACCGCTCGATCCTGAACGGGACCCCGCTCGACGCGCGGTTCACCAATGTGGCGTTGGTGGCGCGTGAGCTCGGCTACGACCCCGTGCTTTTCGGGTACACGGACACGTCCGTCGATCCGCGCACGGTGCCGGCTGAAGACCCCCGGCTGTACACCTACGAGGGCGTCCTCCCTGGCTTCCGCACCGTCGTCCTCGACCCGTGGGAACAGGGCAGCCCGGCCTGGGGCCGATGGCTGGCCGCGCGTGGGGTGGACGTGCCGGCGAACCCCCACGACCTCTATCGGGCTGTGGACGGATACCCCGGAGCCGATGCGCACGGATCGACGTGGGCGCCCGCGCGCTTTCCGGCCGAGCTCTCGCAGACGACGTTCATCCGCACCGAAGTGGTCGACTGGCTCGATCGCAACGGTGACGCGCCCTTCTTCGTCCATGCCTCGTTCATCCGCCCCCATCCGCCGCGCCGCAACCCGATCGGCTATCACGACCTGTACCCGGCCGAGGCGATCGACTCGTTTGCGGGTTGCAAGCAGCGGGACGACGAGGCTGCCATCCACCCGCTTGCATCGATGGCGATGCGTATTCCGCAGGTGGGTGCTCCTGAGGAGGAACGGGAACGCCGGCAGGTCCGGGCGACGTATTACGGCGCGCAGCGCGAGGTCGACGACGGACTGGCCCCGCTCTTCGAGTACCTCGAGTCGAGCGGATTGTCGAAATCCACGCCGGTGGTCGTCACCAGCGACCACGGCGAGATGGGCGGTGACCACTGGCTGCTCGAGAAGCTCGGCTATTGGGACGAGAGCTACCACGTCCCGCTGATCGTGGCCGACCCCCGGCCCGAGGCGAATGCCGGCCGGGGCACCGTCGTGGAGGCGGTGACCGAGTCAGTGGACATATTGCCCACCATCTGCGAATTCGTCGGGGCGGACGTGCCCCTGCAAGCCGACGGCCGGTCTTTGGTGCCGTTCATCCGCGGCGAGCCTGCACCCGGGCATTGGCGCGACACGGCGCACTACGAATGGAGCTTCGCCGACCCGGTGCGCCAACGAGCCGAAAGGATCTTCGGGGTCCCGATGAGCCACTGTGCGCTCGCGGTCGGGCGCGGCCCACGCTACAAGTACGTCCAGTTCGCGGCCGCCGACGACGTCATGCCGCCGTTGTTGTTCGATCTGTCTGAGGACCCCGACCAGACCCGCAATCTCCTGGCGGAGGGAGACGATGCCGCAGCGGTGGCGGCCTGGCGGAGCGCGCAGGACTTGCTGCGATGGCAAATGCGGTCGGCTGAACGGACGCTGAGCGGGAGCCTGCTCGACCCCGAGCGTGGTCTCGTGCAGGCCCGCGACGACTGGTGGTAACCCTCCTGGCGTAAGGAGGTCCGGCCTCGGGCGGTGTGGAAGGCTGACGCATTCTCATCGGGAGGGAGGAAGGGCACGTGGCGTCCATGGAGGGCAAGACGGTCGTCGTCACGGGCGGCAACTCCGGCATAGGGCTCGAGACGGCCGAGGCGTTGGCCGGGATGGGCGCGCGGGTCATCGTCACGGCCCGGAACGCCGACAAGGGACGCGCCGCGGTGGCGGGCATCGTCCAACGGCTCGGCGGCCACGCCCAAGTCCAGCTCGTCGTCTTCGACCTGGCCGACCTGTCGTCGGTGCGGCGAGGAGCCGAAGAGATCCTCGAACAAGCGCCCCGGGTCGACGTGTTGATCAACAACGCCGGCGTCGTGCTGAGTGAGCGCCGCGAGACGGTCGACGGGTTCGAGGCGACGTTCGCCACCAATCACCTTGGCCCGTTCCTTCTGACCAACTTGCTGCTCGATCGCCTCCGCGAGTCGGCCCCATCACGGATCGTGAACGTGGCGTCGACGGCGCACAACACGGCGCGTAAGGGGATCCCCTTCGACGACCTGCAGTCGAAGGGGAAGCGGTACCGCGGCATGCGCGTCTACGGCGAATCGAAGCTGGCCAACATCCTCTTCACGTTGGAGCTGGCCCGCCGACTGGCCGGCACCGGGGTGACGGCGAACTCGTTGCATCCCGGGACCGTACGGACCGGTTACGGCGCGGACGGTGACGCGCGCGGGTTCCTGGCCTTCGGTATCAAGATCGCCAAACCGTTCTTCCTCTCACCGGCCAAGGGAGCGCGCACGTCGATCTATCTGGCGTCGTCGCCCGAGGTGGAGGGGATCAGCGGCCAGTACTTCGACAAATGCAAGCCGGCAAAGTCCCGTCGCTGGGCGCAGGACACCGAGGCGGCGCAGCGGCTGTGGCAGGTGAGCGAGGAGCTGGTCGGCTTGGGCGCACCGGCTCAAGGTTGATCGATCCATGCGGGTCCTGATCACGGGTGCGGCCAGGGCCATCGGCCGGGCCACGGTGGAGGTGTTGGCCGAGCGTGGGCACGAAGTGGTGGCCACCGCTCGCGACGTTGCCCTATTAGAGGGGTTGCCGGCCGCGCTCGTCCTGCCCCTCGACGTGCGGGACACAGCCTCGGTGCACGCGGCGGTGGCCGCGGCCGGGGAGCTCGACGCCGTCGTGAACAACGCGGCGCTGACCGGCACCGGACCGCTCGAGACGTATCCGGTAGAGCGCTTCGCTGAGGTGCTCGACGTCAACGCGGTCGGCCCGCTCCGGCTGGCCCAGGCTGTCGTGCCGCGGTGGCGCGAGCGGGGGAGCGGGGTGCTCGTGAACATCAGCTCGGTGCAGGGCAAGATCGGCACGCCCTTGGAAGGGCCTTACGCGGCCTCCAAGCATGCGCTCGAGGCGATGTCGGAGTCGCTGTACTTCGAACTGGGTCACTTCGGGATCCGCGTGGTCATCATCGAGCCGGGCTACATCGCACCCGGCATGAAGCACGACGGCGCCGATCATGCGGGGCCTGACGCTTATGCAGAGCTGCGCGCCCAATGGAGCGGCACGGACGGGACGCTGGTGGGGCCCGAAGGCCGCCCGGGGCCCGAGACCGTCGCGTTGGCCGTGGCCGGTGCGATCGAGGACGCCGACACGCCACTGCGCGTCGAGGTGGGTTCGGACGCCGCCATGGTGCTCGAACTCCGGCGGAACCTGCGCGATCCGGAGTTCGAGGCGACCATGCGGTCGGCGCTCGGGCTGACGTGGTGAGGAGCGATTTGTCCGCTGCGTTGAGAACTGAGGTGCCGTGGAGAAGCTGATGTACGTCCTCTGGCCGGACGCACCGCGCGGTCGTGCCGACGCGGCCGACGCCGTGCTGGGAGACCTGGCCGACGAGCTTCTCGGCCTCGGTCCGCTCCGGCTGTCCATCGACGTGCGGGATCCGGAGAGCGACATCCCCGCGCCGGTGCCCACTCCCGAGGGCGAGTTGCCTGCCGACGCGCTCGTCTCCCTCTGGCTCGAGGCCGTCGACCAACGCGAGCCCTACGAGGAGGTGCTGGCTGCAGCCGGCGGCCGGCCGGCCGGTTATTCGATCGTTGAGTCGCTGTACCGCGACTACGGCGGGAATCAGTGGTCGGTGCCGCGCTACTGGCCGGACGGGGTGCGTTCGCCCGGCGTGTTGACCGTGGCCTTCCTCCAACAGCACCCCGACCAAACGTTCGAAGAGTGGATGACGCGCTGGCATACCCGGATCTCACCGATCACCGAGGCGATCCAGCCGAGGATGCGCTACGTGCGCAACGCTGTCTTTCGCCCTCTCACCGATGGGGCCCCGCCGCTGCGCGGCATCGTCGAGGAGGCATGGCCGTCCCTCGAGCACGTGACCGATCCAATGCTCTTCTACTGCGCCGACGGCGACCCGGAGCGCATGAACGCCCATGTCACGCAGATGGTCGAGGAGATCAGCGAGTTCATCGACCTGAGCACGCTGCGTAGTGTCACGATGAGTGAATGGATCCTGAAGTCATGACCGCAAGATGGAGCCGTGAGGAGCTGGAGGCGGCGCACCAGCACTACGTAGAGACCGCCGGCCGCTGCGCCGCCAGCGGCGAGTGGCGCGAGTGGGCCGACCTTTTCACCGACGATGCCGTGTACCTCGAGCACACTTTCGGTACCTTCCGCGGGTCCGAGGAGATCTACAACTGGATCGCGCCGCTGATGGCGGAGTGGCCGAACCGCGCCATGGACTCATTTCCGCACTCGTGGTGCGTCTGCGACGAAGAGCGAGGCTGGTGGATCTGCCGCATCGAGAACCGGATGCGGGATCCGGGTGACGGTTCGGTCCACCAGGCCCACAACATCACGGTTCTGCACTACGCAGGGGACATGAAGTTCTCCTACGAGGAGGACGCGTACAACCCCGCCGCCTTCGGCCCGATGATCGAGGGATGGTTGCAGGCGTACAACGCTGATGGCGGCCAACCGGCCTAGTGCCGTACCACCCGATGAACGATGCGGAAGTGCGCACCTTTCTCGCAGGTGTGCCTGCACGCACGGCCAAGTTGGCCACGGTGCGCGCCGACGGACGGCCGCATGTGGCACCGGTGTGGTACGAGGTGGACGACGACGGCACCATCGTGTTCAACACCGGCGAGTCCACCGTCAAGGGCCGTAACCTGCGTCGAGATCCGAGGGCATCGCTGTGCGTCGACGACGACCGGCCCCCCTTCAGCTTTGTGCTGATCGATGGCGTCGTCGAGTTGAGTGACGACCCGGACGACTTGCGGGCGTGGGCGGCCAGGATCGGCGGTCGCTACATGGGCGAGGAGAGGGCCGAGGAGTACGGCGCGCGCAACGGGGTGGCCGGCGAGCTGGTCGTGCGCCTTCGGCCCGAACGGGTCGTGTCCGCCAGGGACCTGGCTGATTAGGGAGACAGCCGGAGCTGTCTCAGCCGGCCGCGGCTCCCGCCCCGGTGAGCCTTGTCCTGACCCGAGGCAGCCGGGGCCGGTCGGCACGGGCCAGCGCAAACTGCCCGAGCGGCATGATGGCCACTGCCAACAGCATCGTCACCAAGAGCAGGTCCGACAGCGCGAACGTGTGGATCATTCGCTCGTAGATGTTGTGGACCGACGTCACGCCGGCAAAGGCCCAGAACGTGCTGATGAGGATGAGCGCGTTGCGCATTCGGGGAGTGGCGGCAGCGGCCGCGACGACCACGCCCCAAGTGACGTACCAGGCCCAGACGATCGGGCTGAGCAGCGCGAACACGAGCAGCGCTAGGCCCAGGCAGCGCACCACTCCATCTTGAGGGGCGCGCCGCAGGAGGCGATAGGCGACGTAGGCGGCGACGAGCAGGCCCAGCACTTCGAAGACGGGATGGAGGTGTGTCGTCGACACCGGCACCTGCAGTACATGGGTCAGCATGGAGACGCCCCGCGCGACCACGTTGATCGGGGTGACCCCTGTGAACGCCGCAGCGGCAGTCGTCGTGGTCTTGACCCAGCCCCATCCGAACCCCGACAGGAGCGCAATGAGCTCCAACGTCGCCAGGGCGATGAGCCCGGCGACC
>DATMMN010000061.1:0-25034 GCA_035569675.1 Acidimicrobiales bacterium
TCCTCTCCGCGGGCGGTGCCATATCTTGCCTTTGCGTTGCCTTTGGGGCGTTGGATGGCTGCTCCTCCGTCGCTGGTTCCGTGTTGTCTTTCGCGCGGTTGTCTTTGGCGCCGGTCGCAGGATCGGGCGGCGTTGCCGTGACCACAGGTCGCTTGGCGGCGGCGACGTAAAGATCTTTAGTGCGAGGCGCCTTCGCCGCAGTCGTAGTCTTCGTCCGGGCCACGCTCGTCGCGGTCCTGGCCGCGGTGGCGATGGGTGTCGCCGTTTCGGAGTCCTTCGGTGGAGTCGGCACCGCCGAGCGCAGCCTCTCCTTGGTCTTCGTGATGCGGCATTGCTCCGTCCACGCGCGCCCGTCCCAGAAGCGTTCGCGGCCCGAGAGGTAAGGGTCGGAGTACCACCCCGTCTTCTGGATCACACGTGTGGTGCCCCTGGCTCGTTGGAACGCGGCTCGGGAGCGGGCGGCGCCGGGCGCTGCACGTACTCGCCGTGCGGCCACCGGGGTGCCGGAAAGGCCGGTGGCTCCATATGTAGAAGGCGGCGTTGGCGTTGACGGTGGCGTTGGCGGTGGCGCGCACCCTGGCGAAGCCTGACCCGCGGCACGGTTCCAATTCGACCCGGCCGAGGGTCCTTCGGGCACAGACCATGGCGCCGCAGCCGGGGCATCGGTCTTGATAGCCGGCTCGTCCGCCGTGGCCCCCTCGGCGGCTGCGGCCGCGCCGACCTCCTCTGTCGCCGGGTGTTCTGAGCGTTCGTCGTCGATATCCGCCATGGTGCCGTTCTCCATGCCCGCACCCCGCTGAGCGGGATGCTGCCACGTCGGCGCCGCGGGGACTAGGGCCTTTCGGCCCGGGGTCGGTCAGACGTTCGAGCCGGTGTTCCCGGTACTCCCGGTGGTTCCTGTCGACCCGCCGTTGCCCAGCCCTCCCCCTAACTGCGACAGGGGCTCGACCTGGTCGGCCGGCGGCGGCGTCACGTTCACCCGGATGCCGTAGTTCGAGAGGACCATCGTCATGTCCATTGACATCGTCTGACCGGAGAAAGAGACGGAGTAGGAGGGCACGGAAAGGGCCTTGAGCAGATGGTCCTGCGTGACATAGATGTTCATGTGCATGTCCGGCAGGTTCAGCCCGGACACTCCCTGCTGCAGCGACGAGGGGAGCTTTCCGATCTCGCCCATCATCGCCGAGGCCGGAAGGGTGGCGGCGTACTCGGTCACGGAAGTTCCGTCGTAAGTGGTCTGCCCCAGCGAGGTCACGGTCCCGCCGGCCGTCTGGAGGTGCTGCAGCATGGACGTCGGATCCAGCGTGTTGAGACCGCTCGAGTTGCCGAGCTGGCCCACGTTCTCGGAAACCCACGGCTTGGTGGGAGCCAGACCGCCGCCCAAGCCTCCGATGTTCACATAGACCGTTGAACCGTCGACGATCTCTTGTTCGGTGTACTGCTGTCCGTTGACCGGAATCGTCATGGTCATCGTTCCGACCTTGTGCGCGAAGTCCATGGCACCGTTGGCGCTGACGTTCTCGTGCGTGCCCAAGATGCTCACGTCGATCGACATCGACATGTCGGCCGACTGCGAGTTCATCGTCTGCGCCGCCGCGGTGGCGACGGCCTCCTGTGCCGAAGCGTTGCCGGACCCTCCCAGGACGACCGCCGTGCTCACACCGCCGGCGACCAAGACGAGGGCCGCGGCGGCGATGCCGTACATGACATGGCGCGCCCGGCGGTCCCGCCTCGCGTGCTGCGGACCCGTCGCACCCAAGGCCGGTGGTGCCCATGCGCCGGACGGAACGGCGGGCACGGCCGCAACCGAAACCGGTTGAACCGGTGCTCCGAGCGGTGCGAACGACGACGCTGCCGCCGGCGCGACGTTGGCGGTCGGCGGCACTCTGGGGGCACCCGGAATCGTCGAGGCCGGATGCTGGTCGGCCCGGTCGCTCGCGTCGGTCGAGTCGCCCGAGGTACCGACGACTTCCTCGGCCCTTTCGGGACGGCTTCCCTGCGTCCAGACCCGTCCGTCCCAGTAACGCTCCTGGCCGCGATGGAATGGGTCTCGATACCAGCCCGGTGCCTGGCTCACTCGTGCTCCTCCCCACTCGGGTCGGCACACGACCCGGCCCGCACAACCCTTTCTCTCATGCCATCGGCAGAAACGGAAGCCCGATCAACCCAATTCCGGATCACGGGGCCACGAATCCACTCGGTCACGGGTCACTGACGCCGGCGGAAGAAACCCTTCTTCACCTTCTCGGGTTCCTCGCTGGCCAGGGCCTCGTCGAGGTCGGCGAAGGCGTCGTCATCGTCCTCGCGGGCGCCCACCGACGCGGCGCCGCTTTCGGGAGCAGCCTCGGCCCCGGAATCGCCAACGCCCTGATCCACCGACTCGGCGAGCGCCTTTCCCTCGGCCGCTCGGCCGGCCCCCGCTGCAGCCTGCTTGCGGGCCCGCCCGCCCCGCTCACCCTGTTGCTCCGCTCGATCGAAGAGCGACCCCAACCGGTCCTCCACGTCGTCGATGTCGGCGGTCGCCGCCGCCAACGCCCGCTGGAGCTCGCCCGTGTGCTCGGGCAGGTGGGTGAGGGGCGCGTCGGGGTCGGCGGGGCGGGTCTCCGGGGTCCAATCGGTCCCGTCGAAGTACCGCTCCTGGCCCTCGACGTCCGGGTCGGCGAACCACCCGGAGCCCTCCGAGCCGTCCCATTCGTCCGAGCCGTCAGAGCCGTCCGAGACGTCCGAAACCCCCGAGTCCTCCGCGTCCACCGCGTCCACCGCGTCCTCAGAGCCTTCGGAACCCTCCGAGCCCTCTTCCATCAATTCCTCCGTAGCCACCACCGCAGACCCCCCTACTAGGCATTCTCTCACGCCTCGTCCACACGCAAGATGCGGCTCACCATCCAGCGGCGGTAGAAAGGGGCCGGCCGCCGCCCCGACGAGGGCGGTGCGGGGCGGCGAATATCCTGGATCCCCTCCACCGGAAGGACGGGCCGGAAGGTTGGGGGCCGAGACCAGTCGAAAGCGAGGGACGACAGCGGTGGGGATGGAACTGAAGGCAGGTGCGAGGCTGCGGAGCGCCACGGACGCCTGCGAAGTGGTTGTGGTCAAGGCGCCCGGCAAGGCGATCGACCTGCGTTGCGGGGGTCAGCCCTTCGTGGCGATCGACGCCGACGTGACGGCGCAGGCGCCGGCGGCCGGCTTCGACGGCGGCACCCAGCTCGGGAAGCGCTACGCCGACGATGCGCTCGGCATCGAGATCCTGTGCACGAAGGCGGGCGAAGGCTCTATCTCGGTCGGCGAGACCGTCCTCGAGGTCAAGGGCGCGAAGCCCCTGCCCGCGTCCGACTGACCTCTCCGGCAGCTTCGAACTCGGGGGAGGGCCTGTCGCCGTGAACATCGCCATGCTGCTGGAGATGGTGGCGGAGGGCGACCCCGACCGGGTCTGCGTCGGGTCTTCGTCCGGGGGCCTCACCTCTTCTGCGTTACTGGCGGCCGCTCGGCGGGCGGCGGTCTTGTTCGAGAAGGAAGGCGCCGAAGCCGTCGGCTACTTCGGGTTGAACTCCGACGTGTTGCCGGTGGCGTTGTTCGGGGCGGCGCTGGCGGGCGCGGCGTTTGCGCCTCTGAACTATCGAGCGCCGGACGAGCAGTTGGCGTCGATCCTGCCGCGGGTGCCGCCGGGGCCGCTGTTAGTCGATGCGGCCGAGGTCGATCGGTTGCGTTCGGCAGGAGTCGAGGCGGGGCGTCTCGTGACCGTGGATTCGTTTGCTTCCTCGGTGATGGGTGGCGGCTCAGCCGGCGACGCCGCTGGGTCTACGGAGTTGGCGGAGCACACCTTCGTCGATCCCGAGTCGGTGGCCGTGTTCTTGTTCACCAGCGGCACGACCTCGGAACCCAAGGCGGCGGTGCTCCGTCACCGGCACTTGGTGTCCTACATCATCTCGTCGGTCGAGTTCCTCGGGTGCGGCGCCGACGAGGCACAGCTCGTCTGCGTGCCGCCCTACCACATCGCCGGCATCGCGGCGGTGCTCTCGTCCCTGTATTCGGGGCGGCGGATCATGTACCTGCCGACGTTCGACGCGGCCGAGTGGGTGCGTATTGCCACCGAGGAGCGCATCACGCACGCCATGGTCGTGCCGACGATGCTCGGCCGGATTCTGGACGCCGTCGAGTTGGTGGGGGCCGCGCCGCCGGCGTTGCGGCACCTCTCCTACGGTGGCGGCCGCATGCCGTTGGAGCTGGTCGAGCGCACGCTGCGCGACCTGCCTTCGGTTGACCTGGTCAACGCGTACGGGCTGACCGAGACCTCCTCGACCATCGCCATGCTCACGCCCGACGACCACCGCGAGGCGTTCGCCTCGTCGGATGCGGCGGTGCGGGCCCGGCTCGGTTCGGTCGGCCGGCCGTTGCCGATGCTCGAAGTGGAGATCCGCGGCGAGGACGAGTCGGTCGTGGCGGCGGGCGAGAAAGGCGAGATCTGGGTGCGCGGCGAGCAGGTGTCGGGCGAATACGTCGGCCGCTCCGTGCTCGATACCGACGGGTGGTTCCGCACCCGCGACGCCGGCTGGTTCGACACCGAGGGCTTCTTGTACGTCGACGGGCGCTTGGACGATGTGATCGTGCGGGGCGGCGAGAACATCTCGCCTGGTGAAATCGAGAACGTCCTGCATGCCCACCCCGCCGTCGCCGACGTCGCTGTGCTCGGCATCCCCGACACCGAGTGGGGTGAGACGGTGGCCGCCGTGGTGGTGCTCCATCCTGCCGATGACATCTCCGGGACCGACCTGCAGGCGTGGGTACAGGAGCGATTGCGCTCGACGAAGACCCCGACGGTGATCGAGTTCCGTTCGGAACTGCCGTACTCACCGACGGGCAAACTGTTGCGCCGCGTGCTGCGTGACGAGCTCGCCGCGTCGTCTCAGTAGCTTCGCCTCAGTCGTCTTCGTTCTGGTCGGTCGTCAGTAGTCGGTTCGGGTCCCGTCGCCGAACATGGCGCGGCGCTGGGCGTCCGAATCCTCCGATGCCGCCCAGCCACTCACCGACTTCACGTTGAAGACGAGGAGGTCGGCGAACTCGGTGCCCCGGTACTGGAAGTACTTGTGGCGAAGCTCTTCTTCACACTCTTCGCGCAGTGTCACCGAGAGGTCGTGACCCGAACGCCGGGCCAGCTGCGCCTTCACCCACCACAGCCGCGACCAGTCGTGGCGTACCCACTGTTCGCACAACAGGGTGGCGGTCGCGTCGCCCTCGAGGTTCTTGAGCCGGCCCAACTCGGTGGTGTCCTTCGCCTTGACATTGTCGATCGGCGATGCGATCACCTTGCCGACGACCACGAAGCAAACCGGAACCGCATCGATGGCCCCACGTGCTCCTTTCGTGCACAAGACGCCGTGGTCGACTGTGCCGAGGTTGGCCCAGCACTGGTCGTTCGTCAGGCGCACGACGCCGAGTATTCCAGGCCGGAGCGGGCCGGCAACCCCCGGGAACTCCTGACGAGCCGGCTCAGTCGCGCAACTCCTTGCCGGTCAGGCGGAGGAACACGTCTTCGAGGTTGGGCGAGCGCACCTCCACCCCCGTGAGCTGCACCCGGTTTCGGGCTGCGGTTGCGACGACCGCGGGCAGCACGGCCGGACCGTGGTCGGTCGTGAGCTCGAGCCGGTCCTCAATCTCGGCGACCTCGTACACCGAGTCGAGCGCCCGGCAGGCGGCGGCCAGTTGGCCGAGATCGGCGTCTGCGTCGCAGCTCAGCTGCACCCGGTCCCGTCCCCCGTGCTGGGCGATCAGCCCGTCGTTGGTCCCCTCGGCGATGAGGTGGCCGTCGTCGATGATGCCGACCCGGTCGCAGAGCTTGGCCGCCTCCTCCATGTAGTGGGTCGTGTAGAGGACGGCGATGCCGAGCTGCCCGACCGTCTCGAGGATTGCGTTGCGGCTCTGCGGGTCGACCCCGACCGTCGGCTCGTCGAGCACGAGGAGCTTGGGCCGGTGCAGCAGGCCGGCGGCCATGTTGGCCCGCCGTTTCATGCCGCCCGAATAGGTCCCGATGCGGTCCTTGCCCCGGTCCGCCAGCCCGACCAGCTCGAGCGTCTCCGCGATGCGGCCGTGGAGCTCATTGCCGCTCAGCCCGTAGAGCTCTCCGAAGAAGGTGAGGTTCTCCGCTGCCGTCAGGTCGGGATAAAGAGCGAGCTCCTGCGGGACGTAGCCGACCGCCGCCTTGGCCTCGAGGCTGCCGCCGGGATGGCCGTCGATGGTGATGTCACCTTCGTCGGCCGGCTCCAGGCCGCAGAGCATCGAGATGGTCGTCGTCTTGCCAGCGCCGTTGGGGCCGAGAAGGCCGTAGCACTCGCCCGCGGCGATGGAGAAGGAGACGCCGTCGACGGCGAGGCGATCGCCGTACCGTTTGCGCAGTCCCGAGCAACAGAGCATCGGCAGCCGGCGCCGTTTAGGCGAGCAGAAGCGGGTACGAGGCGGCAGCGATCCCGAGGATCTCGGCCCGGTCGTCAGCTCGCACGAAGCCGGCCTCGATCGTTGCGTCGAGGCTGTCCTCGAACCGCTGCAGGTACTCGGCCTTCCCGCCCGGATACAGATGGGACAGCGTCGCCTCGTCGAACGGGGTGGTCCGGCCGAAGAGAAACGCGAAGGATTCGCCGCTCTGCCCGAGACCCGACAAGACCGCGACCGGCACGTCGACCCAGGGCGTGCGGATGCCGCCGAGCACGTTGCCGAGCGCGTCCTTGCGAAAGTCCGCATCGGTGTCGTCGACCTCGAGGCGCGGGGCGGTCGGCGGCGCAACGCCTTCGAGGACCCATCGGACCAGGTGATCGAGGGCGGCCTGGGCGACGTAGTGCTGTTGTGGACCGGAGTTGACCGCTGTCTCGGTCTGACCGATCAAGAGGTTGGTCGTCGGCCGCAACAGTTCTGCAAAGCGTTCACCGCTCAGGGACCCGTCGTCATGACGGCCCGCGCTCACCGTGTAGGTGTCGGCGTGTGCCGCGCCCGCCATTTCCCAGAGGCGGACCCGATCGCTGTCGGGCTGCCGCGCCTTTTGGCCTCCGAGGATGATCACGTCGGTCTCGCTCTGCAGCACGAGAACGGGCACCCGGGCGTCGTCGCGGATCCGTTCCCCCCTGGACAGGACAGCTTCCGGTATCGGCGGGGGACCGGCGTCCGGGCGAGCAGACCGGATGAAGACCCCGTCGATGGTGAGGCCCGCAGCGGGACGCCCGTGTACGAAGTACCCGTCGAACACCTGCGTGAGCGGGTCGATCGCGTTGATGTAGGTCACGAGGCAGGCGGCCGATTGGGACTCGCCGGCCGCAATGAGGCGTTGTGCGGTCAGGCCTTGGAGCGGGCTCTCCACCGCCGGCAGCCGAAGGAGCTTTCCGACCTTGGTGAAGATGTCGAAGCTCCAGGCGTCCCCCGGGTGCTCGAGTGCTTCATATCGGCCCGGGTCCAAGACCTTGAGGTGGATGCCCTCGGCGATGCCGCCACCGTCGATGCCGGCCTTCTGCGCCGAGACCCCGACGAAGGCGTGGCCGGCCGCGGTGGCGGAGCGATGGAAGAAGCCCCAATCCGGAGCCGCGTCGATCCCGGCGGAGACGTTGTGCCACTCCACGATGACGATGCCGCTGAATCGAGTCGGGTCCGACGGCTTGCGCACAACGATCCGCGTCCGGAACGGTGCCTCGGCAGACGGGGTCACGTCCCAACGACCGTCTTCGCCTCGCTCACCTTGGAGTTCGTAGGAGCACGCTGTGCCGGTGACGAGGTACTCGGCTTCTTCATAGCCAAGCCCCGCCAGGTCGTAGTCCCGCATCAGGTCGAGCGGATTGCCGGGCATCTCTTCGAACGCCGCGCCGGCCGTACTGGCCATGTGATCCTCCCCTGTTCGTACGGACGCTTCGCCACCGGACACGGTGCTAGCGATACTGCGTCTCTTTCTTACTGCGGGACGCTCTCGACACCTCGTCCGGCGGCCGGTTGCCGATCTGGGTATAGGAGAGCCCGTTGTTGATAGCGATGTTGCGCGGCATCTCCAGCGACTCCCAGATGGCGCGCACCGTCCCCTGGACGGCCTTGGTGTCGCGCTCCGCGATCGACAATGCGATCTCGCGGGCCCGGTCGCGCAGTTCGGCACGGGGCAGAACCTCGGTGACGAGCCCGATACGGAGCGCTGTCGCGGCGGTGATCCGTTCTTCGGTGCCCATAAGCGCCCAGCGCAGCACATCACCGAGTGGCACGCCGCGGTGAAGCATGCCGATCGGCTCGAGAGCGCTCACGATGCCGACGTTGGCGTGCGGGTCGAAGAAGACGGCGTCGTCCGAGCAGATGATGATGTCGGACTCGTTGAGGAAGTACTGCGCCCCGCCGGCGCAGAGTCCGTGTACCGCGGTGATGACGGGCTTCCACACGCGGTGGCGGAACTTCGGTGCGATCGCGATCCCGGGATCAAAGCTGTTCCACGGGTTGTCGAAGGTGAACCAGGAGCCACCCGCGCCCCCCTCCGTGATGTCCATGCCTGTGCAGAAGGCGCGGTCCCCGTTGCCTTGGAGCACAGCGCAATGGATGTCGTCCGTGTCGCGGATAGTTTCCCAAGCCCATTTCAGGTCGAGCGCCATGGCCTCGTTGAAGGAGTTCAAGTGGTCGGGCCTGTTCAACGTGATCGTGGCCACGTGGTCGGTGACGTCGAACTCGATGGTCTCCCGTTCCATGCTTCCTCTCTCTGGGCGCTGAGCGCCGGTTTGCGGCCGGGTGCGCAGGGCAGACAGCATCACACACGACATACAGGACTGAGAAAAGGACAACACAATGGAGATCGCGGGGAAAAAGGCCGTCATCTGCGGCGGCGCCTCGGGCATGGCGAAGGCCACGGCCGAGCTGCTACGTCAGAAGGGCGCTGACATTGCCATCCTCGACCTGCCCACCTCGGCGGGCGCGGAGGTGGCCAAGGAACTGGGCGGCACCTTCCACGAGGTCGACGTCCTCGACGAGAACCAGGTCGAGTCCGCCCTCGGCGATGCGGTCGCCGCGCTGGGTGGCCTGCACATCGCCGTCAACACGGCCGGTGGCGGCATCGGGAAGCGGACACTTTCCAAGGACGGGCCCCACCCGCTGGCGGACTTCCGGAGGATGATCGAGCTGAACCTCATCGGCACGTTCAACCTGAACCGGCTGCAGGCGTGGCACATGTCGACCAACGAGCCCGAAGACGAGGAGCGCGGCGTCATCATCGACACCGCGTCCATCGCGGCCTTCGAGGGCCAGATCGGCCAGGTCGCCTACACGGCGGCCAAAGCGGGCATTGCCGGCATGATGCTGACGATGGCCCGCGATCTGGGCAGCCTGGGAATCCGCTCGGTCGCGATCGCTCCCAGCCTCTTCAGCACCGGGCTCACCGAGGGCATCCCCGACGAGTTCGCGGGTGTCCTCACCAAGGACGCCGCCTTCCCGAAGAGGATGGGGCGACCAGAGGAGTACGCCAAGCTCGCCGTCGCGATCGTGGAGACCCCGATGCTGAACGGCTTGTGCATCCGCCTCGACGGTGGCCAGCGCTTCGCTCCGAAATAGAGCGATGGGGGTGCGGTCAATCGACTTGCAGGTCGACGTCACCGAGGCCGCCGGTCTCGGCGAGCCGGCGCACGTCGCGCTCACCGTCACCGTGCCCGACGACAGCCGGTCGATCGGGATCGGATCTGCGGCCGAGGACCCTGTGGTTTGCTTCGCCAAACCCGGCGCCGGCTACTCGCGGGGGTACTACACCACCGACCTACCAGGACCCGGGCCGGGGCACGGGGCGCAAGCCGACTGGCACACCGAGCGCGGCTGGATCTTCGTGTCGGTCGACCATCTCGGGGTGGGCGGAAGTTCCTTGCACGGGCCCGACGCGCTGGGATTCGGCCCGGTGGCGGCAGCGAGCGAAGCCGCAGAAGCCGACGTGCTGCAGAAGCTGGCGGCCGGCACCCTGATCGAGGGGCTCGGCAAGGTCGAGCATCCGGTGAAGATCGGCATCGGGCAGTCGATGGGCGGGTGCCTCACTGTTGCGCAGCAGGGGCGCTTCCACAACTACGACGGCGTGGGTGTGCTCGGGTACGGAGTGCTCGGCACGTTGCCGCCGACCGCGCCGGGGACGCCGGACCTCGCATTGCCGTGGATGCCGCGGAATGCGGCGGCGGCAGAGGCGGTCGTCACCAACGCACCGGCGTTGGCCGCGGCGGCCGGCGCAGGGGTGGGACCGGGGACCGACGCGATGGCGTGGGGGTTCCACTTCGACGACATCGATCGGGCGGTGGTGGCCCGGGACATGGAGGACTATCCGGCGCGGAAGGGTGAGCTGCCGCCGTGGGCGTCGGCGACGATCCCGAGCCCGCTGGTGCTGTGGTGCGTGGCCCCGGGCGCAGTGTTGGCGGAGGCCGCGGCTATCACGGCGCCCGTGCTGGTGGCGATGGGCGAGCGGGATGTGCTCGTCGACCCGCGGGGCGAGGTGCGGGCGTATGCATCGTCGCCGAGCGTCGACTTGTATGTGTGCCCGAGGATGGCGCACATGCACAACTTTGCGGGGACCCGGGAGGAGTTCTGGGCGCGTATCGAGACGTGGGCCGGTTGGGTGCGGGCGTTGCGGGACGCTAGGGCGGCGGGCGCGTGAGGGGGCCGAGGCGGGTCAGGTGGGTGAGCCGGTGAACGAGCTCGAGTTGGCGAACGATCTGGGGTCGCTGTTGGACCTCGAGCGGGTCGACCGAGACCTCTTCCGGGGCCGGAACGCCAACTTCGGGCCTCGGCGGACCTTGTACGGCGGACAGGTCGCGGCGCAGTGCCTGATCGCCGCCGCGGCGACGGTCGAGGACGGTCGTCTCCCCCACTCTCTCCACGGCTATTTCCTGCGGGCAGGACGGAGCGACCTGCCGGTGATTCTGGAGGTGGACCGCGATCGCGACGGGCGCTCGTTCTCGGCGCGCCATGTCAATGCGGTGCAGGAGGGCGAGGTCATCTTCTCCATGGTGACGTCGTTCCACGCCGAGAGCGAAGGGGTGGACGACGACGCGTTCGACGATGCGCCGCGGCGCGAGGTGCCCGCACCGGACGCCACGCCGCGGGGCGGGTGGAACCCGCTGCTCGAGGTGCGCGAGGTCACACAGACGGATTTCCTGAAGGGCGTCTTCACCGACTGCGCGTGGGTGCGTTCACCCACGCCGCTGCCCGACGATCCTTTGACGCATCGAGCCGGGCTGACCTACCTCTCGGACATCGGCAGCGGGTTCGGACAGAAGCCGCCAGCGTTGGTGGGTCGCGGCGGGCCGTCCATCGACCACTCCATGTGGTTCCAAGAGCACATTCGCGCCGACGACTGGGTCCTGGTCGACCTGCGGCCCGTGAAGGCCCGCAGCGCGCGTGGCTGCTACCAGGGTTCGCTGCGAGGCTCGGACGGTCTGTTGGGGGCGACGCTGTATCAAGAACATTTGTTGCTGCCGGGAGCGATGTCGGAGCTCGTCGAAAACGTCCTGCGCCGTGAGGCCGAGTTGGCGGCTCAGGAGGGGCGGTCGCCGCGGGACCTGGAGGAACTGCAGCAGGCGCACAGGGAACACCCGGCCGGGCGCTAAGTCTCGGGCCGACGCTTCGGCATGGCTCAGTCGTCCACGATGACCGCGGGAGCGTTGAGCGGCTCGCGACCGGGCGTGGCCATCGCCGTCCGGGGTTCCGTCGAGCCGTATATGCCATGGACGTAGGCCGATTCGTCCGGCTGTATGTGCGTTGCTCTTGTGGGTCTGGCCTCTTTCCACAACCTTTGAGTTGTAGAAGGCCTATTTCACAAGTCTTAGGTTGTCGAATCTGGCCCGTCTCCACAAGGCGGCTGCACATACGCCTGCACGCAGGACACCTTGTTCGCCGCGTATACCGCTGCGAAAAAGAGTCGGCGCCGCCGCCGGGCGACGATTTGGCCCCCTGAGAAGGACCGGGCCTACTGTTTGAAAATGGCGATCGCAATCACCGAAGACCACCGAGCCTTGGCCGAGACGGCCTCGGACTTCCTGGCCAAGCACGACTCCCGCGGGGCGGCCCGCACCCTGCTCGAGGCCGAGAAGGAGGAGCTGCCGCCGTTCTGGGCCGACCTCGCCTCGCTGGGCTGGCTCGGGCTCCACTTGCCCGAATCGATGGGCGGGTCCGGGTACGGCCTGCCTGAGCTCATAGTCGTCGTCGAGGAGCTCGGCCGCGCCGTGACACCCGGGCCTTTCGTGCCCACTGTCATCGCGAGTGCGGTGATCGATGCCGTGGGGTCGGACGCGCTGAAGGCGAAGTGGCTGCCGGGACTGGCCGACGGCTCGGTCTGCGGCGGCGTCGCGCTCACCTCCGACATCACCGTGGCGGGGGGCACGGCCGCCGGGACGGCGCCGGCGGTGCTGGGCGGTGGCCTCGCCAATGTTCTCGTGCTGCCGGCGGGCGACGACGCCATCGTGGTCGACGCGTCGGCCGGCGGGGTGACGATCCAGGTGCCGAAGAACCTCGACCCGACGCGGCGCTGCGCGCGGGTGACGCTGGACGGCGCGGCCGTCGAGGTGATCCCCGGCGGGCGGCGGGTGCTCGTCGACCTGGGCCGGTTGCTCGTGGCCGCCGAGGCCGTCGGCGTCGCCACCGAGTGCACGGAGCAGGCTGCGGACTACGCCAAGTCGCGCATGCAGTTCGGGCGGCCGATCGCCACCTTCCAGGCGGTCAAACACCACTGCGCCAACATGGCCGTGGCGTCCGAGTTGGCCACCGCCGCGGTGTGGGACGGGGCGCGGGCGGCGGCCGAGGGCGGGGAACAACTGACCTACGCCGCCGCGGTGGCCGCCACGCTGGCACTCGCCGCCGGCGACGAGTGCGCCAACCTCAACACACAGGTGCACGGTGGCATCGCCATCACGTGGGAGCACGATGCGCACGTCTACATGCGGCGGGCGACCGCGCTCGAGGCCGTCGTCGACAGCGAGGACGCGGCACGCGACGTCACGGATCTTGTGCGGCGTGGAGTGCGTCGGGTGCGCTCTATCGACCTGCCGCCCGAGGCCGAGCCGATGCGCGACGAGGTGCGGGCGTTCGCGGCGCAGGTGAAGGACCTCGACGAGGCGGCGCGACGCGAGGCGCTGATCGAGTCCGGCTACGTGATGCCGCACTGGCCCAAGCCTTGGGGGCGCGACGCCGGCGCGGTGGAGCAGCTCGTGATCGAGCAGGAGTTCAGGGCGGCGGGCGTGACGAAGCCGCAGTACTCCATCACCGGGTGGGTGATCCTCACGTTGATCCAGCATGCAACGGAGGACCAGGTGGCCCGCTGGGTGCTGCCGGCCCTGCGCCAAGAGGTCATCTGGTGTCAGCTCTTCAGCGAGCCCGACGCCGGAAGCGACGCGGCGGGCGTCAAGACTCGGGGCACCCGCGTCGAGGGCGGCTGGCTCGTCAACGGCCAGAAGGTGTGGACGAGCGGCGCGCACTACGCGTCGTTCGGCCTCGCGACGATCCGCACCGACCCCGACGCCCCCAAGCACAAGGGCATCACGACGATGGTCATCGACATGCACGCGGACGGCGTCCAGGTGCGGCCCTTGAAGATGACGACAGGCCAGTCGGAGTTCAACGAGGTCTTCTTCAACGACGTCTTCGTGCCTGACGACGACGTGATCGGACCGGTGAACGGCGGCTGGACCGTGGCGCGGGCGACACTCGGCAACGAGAGCGTGTCGATCGGCGGCGGCCAGGGCGGTGGCGGAGGGGGCGGCGGCATGCAGGCCGAGTCGCTGATCGCCGGGCTCGACGCACACCCCGAGCGGCTAGCCGGCGGGGCCGGGCGTATCGGCCGCTACGTGTCGACGACCGAAGCCCTGGCGGTGCTCAACATGCGGACCGCGCACCGGGCCGTGGCCGGCGGCGGCCCAGGGCCCGAAGGCAACGTCGCGAAGCTCGTGTTGTCAGAGCTGGGGCACGAAGGCGCCGCGATCAGGGTCGCCCTCGGTGGGCCGGAGGCGGCCTACGCCGAAGGCGAGGGGATGCTCACGTCGTGGGCGGTGTTGATGCATCGAGGCATGTCGATCGCCGGTGGGACGTCGGAGATCAAGCGCAATCAGATCGGCGAGCGCATCCTCGGCCTGCCACGGGACCCGCTCATCAACTGAGCCGTCGGAGCGGGCAGCTAACGCTTTGCGTCAGGACTTGGACTCGTCCGCCGAGACCACGTTCGGATAGGCCCCGACCAGTCCGCTGAGCCCAGCGGTGGTGGCATCGAAGCCGAAGACGTGCCGCAGCTCCGCAGTGACCGCCTGGCGGACGACAGGCCACCCCTGCGTCACGGGCAGGTCGGGCGGGTTGCAGCCGTCGGTCGCGAGCGGCTTGAGCGAGGCGGGGATCGGCACTTTGAGCGCGGTAGCGATGGCGAGCAGGCCGCCCTGGCCGGCCCCGATCTCGCAGATGTCGGCGAAGACGAGGTGGCCGGCGCCCTTGATCAGGATCAGCCGCTTGGGTGCGTGCATCTTTCCGTAGGCCGTGACCATGCCGGCGGTGGGGACCACGGTGTCAGCGGTGCCGGACATCAGCAGGCCCGGCTGGTGCGGCACGATGCTGTCTGGCCCGTGCTTGGCGTCGCCGGGCAACCCGACCGTGGCGCCGGCGAGGCCGATGAACGTCGCGACCTTGGGATCGACGGCCGCCAGCGCCTCGACGGCCACACCGCCGTCGGAGTGGCCGACCGCGCCGACCTTCGTGGTATCGACGTGGCCGTGGAACGGGCTCGCGGCCATCGCGTTCTCGTGGGCCATGAGGGTGACGGTCGCTTCGAGGTCGCCGACGTCGGTCGTCTTCGCCGTCGCTCCGGTGGGCCCGCCGAGGACCTCGGTCAGGTCACGGCTGTAGTGGTCCGGTGCGGCCACCACGAAGCCCCAAGTGGCGAGGAACGCTGTGAGGAAGGCCGACTGGTCGCGAAAGCCCGCGAAACCGTGGCTGAAGAGAACGAGCGGGAAGCGGCCGGGCGCAACGGCGATATCTCGCACGCCTCCGCTCGGGAACGTGACCGAGAAGCCCGCCGGAATCAGCTTCTGCAGTGCCGGCGGTAGCCAGGTTTTGACGTCGTAGCTCGCCACGGCCCCTCCGGCGACGGCTGCCTGTGTGGCCGGGTACCACACCTCGACGGGCGCGCCATCGGTCGGCAGCGTCAACGTCGTCTCGCCGATGGCGAACGGCCCGAGCACCGTGAAGCTGGTGGGACTCACGAGATGGACCACCGGGACGGTGTCGCCACCGAGCACGTGCGTGGCCGGGGCCGCGCCGGACGCTGTCGCGGCGCCGGCGGGCGCGCCGCCGGCCACAAAGGCGGCCGCGGCCGCAACGAGAACGAGAACGAGACCACGCGCCAGCACTGACCGCATCGGACGTCCCGCGGTCCCTCGAGCGCGCGCGCCATTCCACATGTCCCGAACCTCCCAAGTCCAAGTCCTGGCAAACGGTCGGCTGAGGCTAACCGCGGGCTCTCAGCCCTCGGCCGCGGCCCGGAAGACCGAGTCCGGCGCGCGCCAGTCGGTCGACACGAAGCGGTGCGAGATGAGCCACCGATCTCCCACCGGCACCAATCGGTCGCGATAGCGGCCCATGTGATCGAGCCCGATCTCCGTGAAGACGGTGAAATAGCTCGCGACTGTCGCCTCGCCTTCCGACAGCGCCTCGAAGCGCACGTTGGTCACCGTGTGCCGGACGATCCGGCGTACCGCGCCCGACGCACGCGCCACGGCCGCCACCCCCTGCGCCTGCTGCGCCGCCGTCGCGCCACCGAAACGCTCGACGATCGCGGCGCGGCCCCGCAGAGGCGCCTGCCCCCGGATCTCGAGCACACCGTCCTCGCAGAACGCACCGGCGAACTCGTCGAGGCGATACCGGTCGCCGGCGTGTGAATACTGCGCCAGCGTGTCCCGGCACTGCTCGCGCGCCACCAGCTCCCACAGCTCCATCGGGCGCTCACGCTAACAACGGCCACGGATCAACGGTCAAGAGAAAGAGCAACCCGGTCCACCGGCTCCGAACCGGGCCTCTCGTAAAGTGCGTGCCGATGCTGGAGCCGCCCGAGCCCGACCACGGCCGGGCCTATACCGTCTGGCACCTCCTCGTGGGGCCGCCCCGTTCCACCCGCGGCACCGGCCGGGAACGCATCACCCCGATCGAGGGGCTCTCCGCGCTCTCCCTCGACGCCCTCACCAGTGTCGCCTACGGCCCCGAGGCGATCATCATCGTCCTGGCCGTGGCCGGCGCTGGCGCCCTCCACCTCGTCCTGCCGATCACGATCGCCATCGTCGGGCTCCTCGCGATCCTCGTCTTCTCCTACCGGCAGGTGATCGACGCCTATCCGGGCGGCGGCGGGGCCTACGCCGTGTCGCGTGCCAACCTCGGGACGAACGTCAGCCTGGTAGCCGCCGCCGCGCTCGTCGTCGACTACACGCTCACCGTGGCGGTCTCCATCGCGGCCGGCGTGGCGTCGCTGCAGAGCGCCTACCCCAGCCTCAACTCCGCGACGATCCCGCTGTGCCTGGGCATCCTGCTCCTCATCACACTGTTGAACCTGAGGGGCCTCGGAGAGACCGCGCGCGCCTTCCTCCTGCCAACGATGGTGTTCATCGTCGGGCTCTTCGCCGTCATAGCCGTTGGGCTCATCCATCCGCTCGGGCTCAACGAGGCCCAACTCGGGCAGAGCCAGCTCCCCACCACCGGCCTCAAGGCCGTGACGATTCTCCTCGTGCTCAAGGCGTTCTCGGCCGGGTGCAGCGCGCTCACCGGCGTTGAGGCGATCGCCAACGGCGTCCCTCTCTTCCGCGAGCCCCGCGCAGTGCGGGCCAAGCGCACCGAGATGCTCCTCGGGCTCATCCTCGGCGCCATGCTCCTCGGGCTCGCCGTCCTGGCCAAGAAGTGGCACATCGGCCCCCGCTCGGGGCAGACCGTGCTCAGTCAGATCATGGCCATGGCCGTCGGCCGCAGCTGGGCCTATTACATCGTGACGATCACGATCACGATCGTGCTCGCACTGGCCGCCAACACCTCGTTCGGCGGCCTGCCCGTCCTCGCCAGCCTCGTCTCGAGGGACAACTACCTCCCGCATCTCTTCAGCATCCGGGGGGACCGTCAGGTCTTCTCGACCGGGATCGTCGTGCTCGCGGTGTTGTCGGGCGCACTCCTCATCGCCGTCGACGGCAACACCAACACGCTCATCCCGTTGTTCGCGATAGGCGTGTTCATCGGTTTCACGCTTTCGCAGACCGGCCTCGTCGTGCACTGGCGCAAGGAGCGGCCGCGCGGTTGGCAACGGCGCGCCGTCATCAACGGCATCGGTGCCTGTATCACCGCCGTCGCCACCGTCGTCTTCCTCATCTCGAAGTTCACCGAAGGCGCGTGGGTGGTGGTCATCGCCATCCCGGCGTTCATCCTCCTCTTCACACGCATCCACGCCTACTACGTCAGGGCCGGCCGCGAGCTCGGCATCGACGAGATACCACCCAAACCCATCGAGAAACGCACCATTGTCATCGTCCCGGTGAACCGCATCTCCCGACTGACGGAGCAGGCGATCACCGAGGCCATCTCCCTCGGCCAGGAGGTGGTGGCGATCACCGTCATCCTGCGCACGGGCGACGACGCGGTCCACTGGGTGGACAGCCTCCAGCACGCCTGGCGGCAGTGGGACCCGGGCGTGCCGCTGCGGGTGCTGCGCACCGACTACGCCTCGGTCGTCGAGCCCATCGTGCGCTTCATCGACGGCACCCGCGAGGAGCACCCCAACGACCAGATCGTCGTGCTCATCCCCGTCATCCGCCCGGACAAATTCCGGTACCGCCTCCTGCACAACCAGATCGACATCGTGCTCAGCCGGGCGCTGCGCAGCCGCGAAGACGTGATCGTGGCCCGTGTCTCGGTCCCGCTCGAGCCCGAGTCAGCCTCCGCTACGCCGCAGAGCGGCTGACGCCGGCGACCCCGGCCTCACCCTCAACGCCCCTTCCACACCGGGTCACGCTTCTCGATGAACGCGGTCGCCCCTTCCTTAGCGTCCTCGCTGCCGAAGACTTTGGGCTGCCACTCCGCCGCCAGCGCGCGAGCTTTCTCGAGGTCGGTCGACGCCGTCCACACCAGCTCCTTGGTCGCCTGCAACGCGAGGGGGCCGTTGCGGGCGATGCGCTCGGCCAAGGCAACCGCCGCCTCGAGCACGTCGCCCGGCGGCACGACTTGGTTGATGAGGCCCAACGACAACGCACGCTGCGCGTCGATGAGGTCGCCCGTCAGCGTCAACTCCAACGCGATCGCGAGCGGGATACGCGTGCTCACGAACACGCCACCCCCGGCGGCGAACAGCCCGCGCTTGACCTCGGGCACGCCGAACGAGGCTGCGTCCGAGGCCACGACGACGTCACACCCGAGGAGGAGCTCGAACCCTCCGGCGACCGCTGTCGCATTGGCGGCACCGACGATAGGCACGCCGATCTCGCCTCTGGTAAAGCGACCGTAGCCCTTCATGCCTTCGGGCGAGCCGCCCACCGTGCCCCCTTCCGCGAAGGCCCGCAGGTCCATGCCGGCACAGAACGCCCTGTCGCCGGTGCCGGTCAACACCACCGCCCGCAGGTCCGGGTCGCTCTCCGCCTCGATCAAGCCGAGTCCGATCTCCGTGAGCAGCTCGGGATTGAGGGCATTGCGCGCCTCGGGACGGTTCAGGCGCAGGATCGATACGGCTCCTCGCCGCTCCTTCACCAATACGGGCTCCGATGAGGTCGTTCCTTCAGGGCTCATGGAGCACACATTTAACGCTCCCGAGCGAGAGGACAAATCCTCCCGGACAGATGCCGGAACCTCTAGAGGAGAAGTGTCCTACGCCTCGACGGGCCGTGGAACGGTGACCGCTCGGGTCGTGCAGACTCGGCTCAACGAGCCGGATGGCTGTGGCTGACCGTCTGCGCCGGAGGCTGGCCGCTCGCGTGGAGCGCGCTCGACGCCGCGAACAAGGGACCGCTCCAGACCGCCACCGTCGCGGCGACCGCACAGAGGAGCCCTGCCGCCGCCGCCCTGCCCTTGTTGATGCACATGGCGCAACTCTGCATCATGAATGTGAGGGAACTGACAGAGCAGCGTAAGAATCTGCTGTGAATCCAGCCGATGTTGGACAGGGACGCCGGAATGTCGCCGAATCCCTGCCGTCGCTTACCATGAAAACATGATTTTCGAACCAGGTCCGACGACCCTGGATCCGGCTCCGGCCGACCCTGTTCCCGTGCAGCCGGCGCGGCGGCCGGACTCGGTGCGCCGGACCTCGACCATGCTCATGTTCTGGCCGGGTGGCTTCGGGACCGAGCTCAACCTCAAGGGGAGGGCGCGCGACCTTTTGACGCCCGCCAGCGGCGAGCCCTCGATCATCGACCACTCTGACTTGTACGCCGTCACGGGTCGTGCTCGTGACGTCGTGCGCATCGAGAGCGACCCCGCCAACACCGAGCTCCAACGGCTCGTCGGCTGTCGTGCCGGGGGCAACCTGCGCTCGGCGATCGCCCAGGAGCTCTCCAGCGAGTACGAGGCCGGCACCCCGTTGCTTCTGCTGATCGACGACATCGCCGGCGCGACGCTCATCTCGGGCTTCACGTACTTCCGCTGGGCCGACGTGGTTCCAGGCGTGCGCGAGCGCCTGGGCAGCGGTCCACAAAGCGACATGCGCGGCATCTGCTCGGGCTTCCGTGACGGTTCGAGCGCCCTCTATCCGAACGGTGCCCTCCGAGGCGTCAGCTCCAACACGCCGATGGCGCCTTCTCTGGGCGACCCCGCCGACCCGCTCGGCTGGCACGAGCTCGAAGATCCACCCGAGATCGCAATGCGACGGGCGCGGCGGATCGACGTATGGCAGAACGGCGACCAGCTCGAATTCGACACGATGTTCAGGGACAGTTGCTGGATACCCGGGGGCCACGAGGTCGTCCTGCACGAGTACGAGGTCGTCGGCACCGCCGACGCGCCCAGCGGCGTGGTGCGGTCCGTGGAGGCAATCCCTCGGGTTCTGCCCTACCCCGAATGTCCCCTCGCAGCACCCAACGCGCCGCGTCTTATCGGGACCTCGCTCCACGACCTGCGCACCGAGGTCCTGTCCCAGCTTCGTTCGGTCGACTGTTGCACCCACCTCAACGACGGGCTGCGTGCGCTCGCCGAGGTTCCGGTGTTGGCGGGCGCGCTGCGCGGATGACCGAAGCCAAAGCGACAGCGACCGCCGCCCGAACCGGCCGACCCCGGCGCTTCGAGTCCGAGGACGAACTGCGTCTCCTCCTGGACGCGGCCATGGTCGTGATGGGACGCAACGGCTACGTCGACGCGTCGGTCGCCGACATCCTGAGCGAGGCAGACCTGTCCACGCGCTCGTTCTATCGTCACTTCGAGTCGAAGGATCAGTTGCTCTGCGCGCTCTACCGCAGGGAAGCAGAGAACGCCGCCGCCCGGCTCAACGCCAAGGTGGACGCGGCGTCGTCGCCTCGAGCCGCGCTCGACGCCTGGATCGACGAGATCCTGAGCCTGGGCCAGCACCGGGCGAAGGCGGCGCGGGTGCGTGTCCTCGGCTCGCCGGGCGCCATGCGGGCGGAGGGTCATGCGGAGGAGACGCGGCACGCCTCCAAGCTGCTGATGGCTCCCCTCGAGGCTCTGCTGGCTGCCGGAGCGGCCGATGGGTCCTTCCCGCTCGCCGATCCGCCGGCCGATTCGGACCTGATCCGCTCGGTCGTCTGGGCCGCCGCCGGCCTGACGCCATCGAGCGACGGGGCCGCATCGCGGACCGAGATCGCGCGCCAGGTGCGCTCGTTCTGCGCCCGCGCCCTCGGCGCTGGCGCTTCGTCGAACGCCTAGTTCGCGCGCCTAGCGCAACTGGTCGGCCGGCGCCGCCCCGAATTCCAGCTGCTGCACCCACTCCGCCGCGCGGGCGTACCCCGAGGCCGCCAACGCCGCGCCCTGGTCGAAGTCGAACGGCGAGGGTGCCTCGGGGAACGCCGACGGCACGAAGTAGACCGCCCCGCCGCGTTGGGCGGCGGTTGCCTCCGCGCTCTCCAGCCTCGCAATCTGCAACTTGGACGTCATGAGCGACACGGTGCTCATGGCAGCGGCCACCGCACCGCGGGGCGGCCTGCGCCGGGGCGCCGTGGTCGTCAGGAACGCGTAGACCTCGTCAGCACCGAGGTCGAGCGCCTCGCTGGCCGGGCAACCAGCCGACAACGAGCCATCCACCAACCAACGGCCCTCCCGGTAGACGGGCGGGAAGATGCCGGGGATTGCGGCGGTGGCCAGTAGGGCGGATGCCACGTCGCCTTCGGTCATCACGACGATGTCGCCGGTCAACGCGTCGGTAGCGACCGCCGCGAACGGCAGCTTCGCCTCCTCGATCCGATCGATACCCAACCACTCGTGGATGATCAGCTTCAGCCGTCTTGTCGTGACCAGGTGGTCGCGCAGGCCGATGAACCCCGAGATGGCCCGAAACAACTCGAACCGGAAGACGTCCTTCCGACTCAGATCACGCCAGGCGGTCTCGAGTTGCTTGCACCCTTCGATACCCGGATACGTCGCGTAGAAGGCCGCGTTGAGCGCCCCGATTGAGGAACCAGAGAGCACGTCAGGCTCGATACCCGCTTCGACCAACGCCCGCATGCCCCCGGCCTGCATGGCGCCCAAGTTGCCGCCCCCCGACAGGGCGAACGCGACTTTCATCCGGCACCACCTCACTCTGCCCAGAGGAGACTAGGCGACCGAACCGCCGGTCGCGCCGGTCGGGCTCAGCGCTTGGCTCTCTGTGCGCCCGTTCCCTCGGAGAGCGACCACAGTGACGGCTCGCCGTCGTCTACCTGCACGATCCCGTCGATCTCGAGCGCTCGGAGGTGCGACACGGTCTCACCCACCGCGGCCCGCCGCATGAAGCCCGCGATGTCATCCCACGAACGAGACCAACGCATGTGCTCCGCAATGTCCCACGCGGTGTGCGGCCCTTCGGACAGCATCGCGATCACCTCGGTGAACCGGTCCCGATGGTGCTGGCGGAGCTCTTCCAGTCGTGCGCGGAGGTCGTCGAAGCGGTACTCGTGCGCCGGCAGTACTTCGTTGACCTCGTACGGCTCGAGCTTGTCGAGCGAGTTCAGGAAGTCACCGAGCGGATTGGCACCAGCCTGGGGGTGGAACGGAATGTTCGGGGTGATGCGCGGCAGCACGTGATCCCCTGAGAGCATCAGCTCGTTACGCGCCTCATAGAAACACAGGTGTCCCGGCGAATGGCCCGGGGTCCAGATCGCCGTCAGGTCCCAACCCGGCACCTCGGGCTGTGCACCGTCCTCGAGCAGGACGTCGGGGACGACCGGATCCACCAGCGATCGCACCGGCATGGCGGCGTTGCGCAGCGGCTCGAGCTCTTCGGACGGTGCACCCATCTGCCGCAGCGCCACCGCCACCCGGTCGAGCAGGTCGTCCGGCTCGTCGTAGCGATCGTGGATGAGTTCGGCGTCGGCGGGATGCAGTGAAATCCACGCGCCCGATGCTTCCCTGATGCGACCGGCGAGCCCGTAGTGGTCGGGATGGATGTGGGTGACCATGACGCCTTGCACGTCCGCCACGTCACAGCCGATCTCGGTCAGGCCGCTCTGCAGCGCTGAGAACGCATCGTCCGTGTTCCACCCGGCGTCCACGAGGTACGGCCCACGGTCGGTCTCGAACACGTACACCAGCACGTAGCGGAGGGAATTGTTCGGCAGCGGAACCGGAATGCTCCACAGGCCCGGACGGACCTTCTCGACATCCGGAAACGGGTCGTTGGCCGCCGCCGCCCCGCGGGCGCGTTGGGCGTGCGGCGGAGCCGGCGCGTGGCTGTGTCCCGGACCTGAGGTGGACGTCACCCAGACGAGCGTAGAGCCTGTGAGTGGGGCCTCCCCATCTCCAGGTCGAACCGACTCGCCGCGTGACGCGAGCCAGCCGCTACGGCTCGATCCGATCCACCAGTCCCCATTCTTTTGCCGTTCTGACGTCGATCGGCTCGGCGGAGAAGGCCAGCAAGGCGGTGTGAAGGCGGCCGATGCGGTGGGTCAGGCTCACTGTCCCGCCGGCACCGGGGACGAGGCCAAGTCCGATCTCCGGCAGCGCAAGCGTCGTGTCCGGAGCACCGACGACAGTGCCCGTGAAGGCGGCGAGCTCGATGCCCGATCCCATGCAGGGCCCGTGCAGATAGGTGACGGTCGGCTTGTCGAGCTGCGCCAGCGCTCGGCCGACGCTCCGTTGCAGCCGTATCAGGTGCGCCGAGGCCGGGTCCGGCCGGGAGCCGAACTCGTCGAGATCGCCACCGGCGCAAAACGACCTGCCCTCGCCTCTCCACTCGACGCTCGTGACCCCGGGATCCGCTGCCGCCAGCACCAGCGCGTCGACCAGCTCGTCGCGCATCTGGGCGTCGAGCGCGTTCAGGCGTTCCGGTCGGGTGAGAGTGATGACCAGCGTGCTGTCCGCGCGTTCGACCTGCACGCGTGGCCCATCGTCGTGGTCCGTTCGGGGTGGATTGGCCGACCGCCAGGCCGCGAACTCCGGGCCCGACTGGAGCACCGAGTACGCGGCCGACTCGGCCACCAGGCCGTCTGCGACCGTACGGCGCGGCGCGGCGCGCAGCAACAACGCCAGGGTCGTACTGGCGATGGGTCGAGCCACCAGGTTCTCCTCGACTCGATCGAGGACCGGGTCGTCTTCGGCGAGCGCGACGTCGCACAGGTCGAGCCACGCGGGGTCGACGTCCCCCTGGGTCGTACCCACCACCACAAACGGCAGGCTGACCAGGCGATCGATCGCCTCGCGGGGCGGCGGGTCGAGCCGCCGGTCGAGCGTGACCCGCACGGGAGCGCTGCGCTCGGGCGAAACATCGCTGCGCAGCTCGGCCAGGAGCGCGTCGGCGCTCAAGTGTTCGAGAATCGCGAGACGTTACCCTGCCGCGGATGGATGACCCTCGAGTACGGAAGTGGGCGGCCAGCGGTGCGATGGCTCTCACCGGTCTGCCCGAGGCTCCACTCGGGCCGCCCGAGCACCTTGTCGACACCCTCGAAGTTCTGGCCCGGCCGTTCGGGAAACTGGACGCGTTGGCCTTGCTCGGCGAGCGCGCTGCGCACATGGGCCTGTGGCGCCGGGGCACGATCAGCTGCGGCGGCAGCTGCCGGCTCTTGACCTCGAAGGACGGGTATCTCGCAGTGTCGCTGGCGCGCGACGAGGACTTCGAGGCGATCCCGGCCTGGCTCGAGCTCGACCACGCGCCCGCCAACGCTCCCGCCGCCTGGTCGGCCGTCGCCGACGCCGTGGCGACGCGGAACCTCGACGAGCTCACCGCGCGGGGTGTGCTGTTGGGGCTGCCGGTTGCTCGGGTCGGCGAAGCAGCGGGGCAGGTCCCCGCGTCGCGTCTCTCTCTTGGTGCCGCGCCCGCGCGAGACCCCGCCGGGTCGATCGTGGTCGACCTCTCGGCGCTGTGGGCCGGGCCCCTGTGCGGGGACCTTCTGGCCGGAGCGGGAGCCACCGTGATCAAGGTGGAGTCACCGGCTCGACCGGACGGGGCGCGGCGCGGACCCGTGGCGTTCTTCGACCTCCTCAACGGGCGCAAACGATCGGTCGCTCTGGACTTCGAGGACACCAAAGGCAGGGAGACGTTGCGCGCGTTGATCCGGCGGGCTGACGTCGTCATCGAAGCCAGCCGGCCGCGCGCGCTCGAACAGCTCGGCATTGACGCGGCCGACGAGGTGCGAGGGCGCGGACCGCAGGTCTGGGTTTCCATCACCGGCTACGGCCGCACCGACGCGGGCGCACGCGTGGCGTTCGGCGACGACGCCGCCGCCGGAGGCGGTCTTGTGGTCTGGCTGGACGGCGCGCCGATGTTCTGCTCCGATGCGGTGGCGGACCCTGTCACCGGCCTGGCCGCGGCGAACGCGTGCCTCGACGCGCTGGCCTCCGGTGGTCGCTGGCTGCTCGACGTCTCCATGGCCGGCTTGTGCGCCCGGCTCGGCGGTCCCACGCTGCCGGTGTCTCCGGACGTCGTAGTGGCGCCA
>DATMMN010000062.1:0-4391 GCA_035569675.1 Acidimicrobiales bacterium
ACGAGGCCCTCGGCCCGGGCGCGCGCGTGGCCGTGGAGCTGAGCGTGGAGGGAGCGCGACAGCTCGTGAAGACCATCGAGGCCGTGCTCGCGCAGGCCGACCAGCGCGGCGTGCTCGAGGACCGGCCTGTCACCGCGGTGCCCGCGCCCGCTCGCGTTTCAGACGTCTAGCCCAGCTCTCAGGACCGGGGCAGCCAGAGGATCGACGACACCTCGCCGAACTCCCGCCAGAGCTTGCGCCAGGAATCCCCGCCGTCGTCGCTGCGATAGAGGTAGCCGTAGCGGCTTGCGGCGAACACCGTCTCCGGGTCTGACGCCGAGACGCCGACGGTCCAGACGGCCGAGTTGGGCTGCACGGGCAGGTCGAGGCTTTGCCATGTGGCACCCGCGTCGCGCGAGCGCATCACCGTTCCCACCCGGCCCGGCGTCGAATCGCCGAGCGTCAGAAAGACCGTCTTCGGGTCGTTCGGCTTGACCGCGATCCAGCGGGGGTAGTGCCAGGGGAAGACCTCACGGGCGCGCGCCGGGTGCCAGGTCTTGCCGTCGTCGGTGCTGCGCCAGATGTCGTCGTTGACGACGGTGAACACGGTCTTCGGTGGGCCCAAGATCACCAGGACGCTGTGGACGTCCTGGTTCGGGATCTGCCCGTTGATCGTGCTCCAGGTCTCGCCGCCGTCGGCGCTGTGGCGCACGCCGTCGACCTCGAGGCCCACCCACACGTGGCGGTGGTCGGCGGGATCGATCGCGATCGCGGTGGGTCGCGGGATCCCGACGTTCGGGCACTCGGCCGCGATCGCCACGGGACGGCGCTCCCAGCTCTTGCCGCCGTCGGTGGAGCGATAGATGCCCGGCGTGCTCGGCGTGCCCGTGCCCGCGAACATGACGTGCGGGTCGATCGGGTCGATGGCCAGGCTCCAGACCATGGACCCGTTCATCGGGGTCTCGAGCCGGCGCCACTGCCCGCCGCGGTCGTCGGTGCGATAGAGCCCCATGTCGGTCCCGGCGTAGACGACCTCCGGATGCCAGGGATCGGCAAGCAAGGCCTTGACGATCCCGTCGGAATGCATGCCCTGCCGCCCGCTGGCCCGCGTCCAGCTCTCGCCGTCGTCGGAACTCATCATGACGCCCTGGCCGATGGTCCCCACCAGAATGGTTCCCTGCTTCGCCATGGTTCACCTCCTGAGGCGGTGTGGAGGTCAGGCTCCGCTCACATCAATCCGTAGAACGTTCCGGCATTCGCGCAGGTGATCTTGTGGACGACATCCGGCGACAGGTGGCCGAACTGCTCGGCAATGTATCGTGACGACTGGGGCCAGACGCCGTCGGGGTGTGGGTAGTCGGAGCCCCACATGAGGGTCTCGACGCCGATGTCGTCGATGAGCTTGGTCCCGATGCGGTCGAACTGGAAGGTCGCCTTGCACTGCCGCCGCCAGTAGTCGCTCGGTTTCATCGTCAAGCCGAGGTCTCGGAAGCGATCCTCCCACTCGAAGTCCATCCGGTCGAGCGCGTACGGCAGCCAGCCGATGCCGCTCTCCCCGAGGGAGATTCTGAGGTTCGGGTAGCGCTCGAGGACCGCGCTGCCGATGATGGCGGCCACGATGTTGACCAGGTTCATCTGGAAGCCGGCCACGCTCGTGAAGTGGGCGGCGCGCCGGGTGAGTCCCGTTTGCTGCTCACGCACGCCCGGAGGCATGGACGGGAAGGTATGGAAGTGGAGCGGCAGGTCGACATCGTTCACGGCCTGCCAGAGCGGCTCCCAGATGGGGTGCCACATGGGCTCCATGTCCCAGGAGCAGGACAGCTCCATCCCGCGGAGCCCGAGCTTGGCCGCGCGATGGATCTCCCGGACCGCGCCGGCGATATCCCCGTAGGGCAGGCACGCGAGGCCGATGGAGCGGTCGGGATGATGGCGACAGAAGTCGACGAGCCAGTCGTTGTAGATGCGAAACATCTCGGTGGCCGCCTCGTGGTCGCGGAGTCGCGTGGCCGCGCCAAGAATGCCGAAGATCACCTCGGCATCGACGCCGTCGCGCTGCATGTCCTTGACGCGGAGATCAGGGTCCGTCGGCCGGCGGATCCCTCGCTTGCCGTCCTCGTAGAGGCCCGTCGCCGCCATGACGTCGACACGCTCGTTCTGCCCGGGCACGTACTTCTGTCCCGTCGAGCCCACGCTGCACGTGAGCCCGAGAGACGGGACGTTCTTCGTGGCCCAGTACGACCCGTCGGGCCCCTCGGCGACGTAGGGCATGCGGTCCTTCAAGGCCGCCGAGCAATTGGACGTGAAGAGGTCGGGAGGCAGCCAGGGCATGTCGATGTGGCAGTCCGCGGAGATCCTCGTGTAGCGCATGCCGGGTCCTCCCACCTTCACGAGCGCCCCTGGTGCAGTGCGTTGCGCAGCACGCGGCCCGGATGGCGCCCGGTGTGCGCGCCCTTCTCGAGCAGGACCTCGCCATTCACCACGGTGTAGTGAATGCCCTCGGCCAGTTCGCGGATACGCCACCCGTTGTTCGGGAAGTCGTGCACGACGTCTTGCGTACCCGGCCGCACGGTGTCGGGATCAAAGACGACGATGTCCGCGGCCATCCCGGGCTGGAGCAGGCCACGATCGTAGATCCCGTAGGCGGCGGCCGAATCGAACGTGAGTCGGCGGACGGCGTGCTCGAGAGACATGATCTTCTTTTCCCGCACCCAGTAGCCGAGGAGCCGGGTGGGATTGCTCACGTTCGAGCTGAACTGCACGTGCGCGCCCCCGTCGGAGAGCCCCACCACGGCGTAGGGGCTGCCGAGGATCTGCGCCACCGCCTCGGTGTCGGTGTTGGTCTCGCCGAGGCTGAAGCCCGTGTTCAACTCCTCCTCGACGGCGAGATCGAGGAACGTGTCGAGCGGGTCCGCGCCCCGCGCCTGCGCGATCTGCGCGATGGTCTGGCCCGCGAGGCTGCGGTTCTTCGGAAGGTGGGGTTCCTCCACGATCATGAGGTCCCAGCGCTTGGAGAATGTCGAGTCCGGCCCCAGCGGGGCCTCGACCTCGGCGCGGAGCTTCGCGCGGATCGCCGGGTCGCGGTAGGCGCGCAGCTTCTCGGATTCTGCGGCCTGGAGAATCGGCAGCCACGTGGGCATGCCGCGAAACACCTGGCAGTTCTTCATCGTGAATCGGTTGACGATGCTGCCCGGGTTGCAGAGCGGCACCGCCCGGATGCCCTGCCGCACCGTCTCCTCGACCTGCGCCAGGTGCGCCCGCCACCGGCCCGGGTGGCGCGCTTGCTCGAGAAGCGTGTTGTACATGACTTGCCGGCCACAGGCCTGAGACAGCCGGCTCAGGAGGCGATCCTTCAGCTCGGGGTTGGTCCCCCCGCCGCACTGGATCACGCCGGTCCCGACCTCGCGGAGCACGTCGGCCAGCGCGAACAGCTCCGACTCCGGCGCGCAGGCGGCGGGAATGCGCTTCCCCGCGATGTCGAAGTGGTTCATGTTCCGGGTGATCGACAGCCCGAGCGCTCCGGCGTCCAGGGCCTCCCGCACCAGGCCCCGCATGACCGCCAGCTCGGCGTCCGTGGCCGCGCGCTCCGAGCAGTCCGCGCCCATCGCGTAGAGGCGGACGGCCGAGTGGCCGACCAGGGTCCCGACGTTGACCCCCAGCCGTTGCCCGATGACGTTCATGTATTCCGGGAACGTCTCCCACGTCCAGGGCACCCCGGCCTGCAAGACGTCCATCGGGATCGCTTCGACGTAGGACAGCATTCCGGCCAGCTGCTCTCGGGCGTGGGCTCTCACCGGCGCGAGCGCGAGGGAGCAGTTCCCGATGATGACAGTGGTGGCGCCGTGGTCGCACGAGAAGGTGCACAGGGGATCCCAGAGGACCTGGGCGTCGTAGTGGCAGTGGTTGTCGACGAACCCGGGCGCCACCACCCGGCCATCGGCCTCGATCACCCGACGCGCGGAGCCACTCAGGCCGCCCAGCTCCACGATCTTGCCGTGCGCGACGCCGACATCGCCATGAAAGGCGGGCCGGCCCGAGCCGTCCATGATGCGGCCGTTCTTGATCAGCAGGTCGTAGGCCATGTCCCGGCTCCTCTCGGGGTTTGAGGCCGCGGTGGGGGAAGGTCCTTACATGCCCGGGATCATAGCTCAGGAGCGACGGCAGGTGGTAGGCGTGTCGGGCGCGTTGCTCGCTCGGCCCGCCAGTAGTCCGCCGGACGCCTTGACAGGCGTGCGACGACGGGGGTCTACTAGCCCCGCGATGGGGCGGGATGGCTCATCGTGGTAGGTTGCGCCATGGAGATAGGGATGGATACGCCACCCGACCACCTAGTTGCGCCATCGGCGAGGTAACAGGCCGCCGATGACGCCTCGGCAGCACCTCAGCCTGTACTGAATCCCGACTCGTGCCGGGCC
>DATMMN010000063.1:0-12484 GCA_035569675.1 Acidimicrobiales bacterium
AACTTCGGCGACTCTTCGAACTTCGGGGACACGGCGCAGACCCACCTCAATGGCCCAATCATTGCTGGAGCAGGGTTCTGAGCCCATCGTCTGGAGCCAGCGGCAGCAACCCATCAGTTCAGGCAGGAGCTCCGATTCTCCTTCGTGGCGGCCAGGGGGACAGTCTCCAGTCGGGATTGTGGGCGACGGTCCTCCCACACGACGGAAACCCTGGTGTGCGAGCATTCGCCCCGCCTTGTTTTGGGACGACTCAGCCCGCGTGGAAGAGGGCTCTCACATCGTCTGGTATCTCATCGAGAACCCTGGACTGCATTCGAACGATTCGATCTCCCTGGAAAATGAAGCGGCTGGCGACGACGATTTGCGGACCAAATGCCGTCCCGTACTCCGTGTATGCCTGCAGGCAGACCGCGGCGAAGACGGTGTCACCGACTTCGATGACGTCACCGACGAGCGTCGCCACTTGCGCCTGATCAAAACGCTCCGTCCACTGTTGAAGGACCACGTCTCGGCCCTTCATGAGCTCGCCTTCGTGCAAAAGGTCCGAAATCTCGACTTCCGGATCGAAGAACTCGAGGACGCCCGCAAAGTCCTTGCGGTTGAACAGCTCAAAGGCGGTTCGTACTGACTCAGAGCGATCCATTATGCAAATGATCGTGCATTTCGGGGACGACCATGGCTGCACGCCGTGAAACAAGGAAATCCTCAGCGCTTTGGCCTTTGCTCCCATTCGCTCTTTGGGCCACCACCTGGGAGAGAGTCTTCGTTCGGGGGCTTTGCGCACGTCGCTCCTCCGACGCCTTTTGTCAGAGCGATGGGATTCTGTTTGGAGCGGCCTATTGTGCGAGGCGCACATCGGCGGCAGGGGAACGTCGCTGTCCTGTCCGCAGCGGCATGGGATAGATGGAGGATGCATGGCGATCCGAGTGGTGCAGTGGACGACGGGCAACGTGGGCAAAGAGTCGCTCAAGGCGATCGTCGCGAACCCGACCCTCGATCTTGTCGGGTGCTTTGCCTGGTCGCCGGCGAAGGTCGGCGTCGATGTCGGGGAGCTGGCCGGCATGGGCCCGGTCGGGCTGGTTGCGACCGACGATGTCGACGCCTTGCTTGCCTTGGCGCCCGATTGCGTCGTGTACAACCCGATGTGGCCGTCGGTGGAAGAGCTGGTTCGCATACTCGAGGCCGGCGTCAATGTCGTCACGACGGCGGCCTTTATTACCGGCGCGAATCTGGGTACGGACCGCGATCGGCTTGTCAGCGCCTGTGCCCGCGGCGGATCGTCACTGTTCGGCACCGGTGTCAGCCCCGGTTTCGTCGATTTCGTTGCTGCCACCATTGCGGGGATATGCAGTCGGGTCGACAAGGTCGTCGTGTCCGAGACAGCCGACACCACCTTCTACGATTCCCCCGACACCGAACGGGCGGCCGGCTTCGGCCACCCGATCGACGATCCGGGCCTGGCCGACATGGCACGGACAGGAACCGCAGTGTTCGGTGAGGCTGTCGCGATGGTGGCCGACATGCTCGGTGTCGAGCTGGACGAGATCGTATGCGAGTCGGAATTCGCCCAAACGACCGAGGATCTCGTCATGACGTCCTGGACTATCGCGGCCGGCCACGTTGCTGGGCTCGCGGCCAGCTGGCAGGGCCGAATCAGCGGCCGGACGATCATCGACCTCAACGTGCGCTGGAAGAAGGGCTCCACACTCGATCCTCCTTGGCGGATCGAGAAGGACGGTTGGGTGATCACCGTGGAGGGGCTCCCCACCGTCACGGCGTCCATCGATCTCCTCCCGCCGCCGGACTTCCAGGCCGAAACGATCGAGGAGTTCATGGCGATCGGGCACATCATCACGGCGCTCCCCGCGCTCAATGCCATCGCGCCGGTCGTGAACGCCCCGCCGGGCATCGTCACCTATGCAGACTTAGCCTTGCCGCTGCCGCGTGGCTGGGTACGGAGTACTTAGCCTGGGTAGTCCGGCCCTCCGACTCTTACTTAGGCTCAGTCCGCGCCGAAGAAGGGCGCGTTGTACGCGAACACGCCGCCGTCGGTAGCCACGAGCCAGTAACCGCCGGTGGCGTCATCCGGCGCCATGCCCACGACCGGCGCCACCAGTTGCAGGGCGCCGGTGCTGCCCCAGAACGGAGCAGCACCAAACGCGAAGATCCCACCGTCGGAGGCGACGAGCCAGTAGCCACTGCCGCCACTCGACACGCCCATCCCGTTGACCGGTTTCTGCAGATGGATGGCTCCCGTTGATCCGAAGAAAGGAGCTCCGAAGGAGAAGATCCCACCGTCGGACGCCACCAGCCAATAGCCACCTGTCCGAGGATCCGCCGCCATGCCAACGATCGGTGCGTTCAGATGTCGTCCCCCCATTGAGCCGAAGAAGGGGGCATCCCCGAACGCGAAGACACCACCGTCGCTTGCCACGAGCCAGTAGCCGCGCCCGTCGGGTGTGGGGGCCATGTTCACAACGGGTGCGTTGAGAGGCTTGCCGCCCATGGACCCGTAAAAGGCGGCGTCACCGAACGAGAAGGTGCCGCCGTCCGCGGCGACCAGCCAATAGCCGCCCCCGTCGGGCGTCGAGACGATGTGGCTGATGGGCGCGTTGAGCAGGGTCCCCGCCATGGAGCCGTGGTTCGGCACGTTGTGAGCGGAGACTGCGCCCTCCGCATCCGACAGCCAATAGCCCGACCCAGAGGGTGGGGCGGCAATCCCGGTCACCGGGCCCGGGAATTGCCGGGCCTGGTCCGAGTCGGGGCTCACCATGAGGGACGACTCATCGACCGCCTCGAACTCGCTGGCCGGTATCTGCTTCAGCTCGTCGACGAGGGCGAGCGGCCACGCCGGGTCGGCAGTTCCTCCGAAATACCAGTTGGAGCCGTTGTCGGCGGCGATGAGCCCGTATTGCTGCATGGCCCGCAGCACCACCTGGGCCTGAGGGGAGAATCCGCTGATGTCAAAGCTCGCCTTGAGCCTGAACCGCGCGCCCATCGGCGGGAGATTCGGGTCGGAGCGCGCCCCGGCCTCGTGGCGGGCGGGCCAGATGTAGCTCGTGTCGGTCGTTGCCGCGGTCATTCGGATGGCGTGGGTGATGCTGCCGGACTGCACTTCGTCATAGCGGACGAGGCCAGGGAGGATGGGAAGCCCTGCGGCATCGGCCGAAGTCCATCCCGCCGGCCGCAGGGCGTTCGAGTTGAGGTTCCAAATGGCGCCTGAGCCTGCCGTGGACGCGCCCGGGTTGTAGTGCGCGTCGTAAAGCTCGTAGAGGGTGCACGTGCTGGGATCGACCATCAGCGCATGGCGGTCACCAGTTGCGTTCTGGCCTCCTTCGATCGGCGTGTCCGGACCGAAGGGATACGGACCCGGGTCGCTCTCGCTGGCGTACTGAAACGAGACATTGACGAATTGATGTCCGGACGGCACCACGGTGTATGGCATGCCGTAGGGGTTCGAAGGGTCGCCCGACGGGCCGAAGTCTGGATGCAGGTTCGTGCTGCCCGCACTCATGCTCGCCAGCCACGCCGACGAATGAGAGTTGACAGGCAGGTTCGTGATCGGGGTGTTCCAGACGTTGTCGGGCGGAAACATCGGGCAGTTCGGTGCACCCGGGAGCGGAGCGCCTGCTGCAGCGACACCGGCTTCGACAAAGGACGTGCCCAGCGTGAGCAGACCGGCGAGAAGGACACCAGACCCGAGTGCAGTCATGAACCGCGAAGACATGTCTCTAGCCCCCTCTCCGGTCCTCAGGATTCCTGTAATCGTCGCGCAAGACGGGAAAGCCGACGACCATATCCACGCGTTGTTGTCTTGGCCGCGTGCCATCGTTGTGAGGTCGTTGCGAACGCGCTCCGTCGCGTGGTCATCGACGACCGCGGCAATGAACTCGACGACAACGCCGATCTCTTGTTTGCGCGCCGTGGACCGGAGCGCCTGGCGAACCCCACGATCGGGGAGACAGGTGCGCCCGATTCGGAGACCGGTCAGGGATTCTGAGGGCGGGGTCGCGTCTCACGCATCGCGCGTCTTATCACGGGGATTGCAGGGCGATGGCGGGTCGGCGCGTCGTGCCCAGGGCAACCCGAATTGCGGGAGCAACAGACGTTTGGCCTAGCAAAACGCCATCTGCCGTCTATAGACTCGTCGCACCGTCAGTGCGAATACTGCAGTTGCACCGACGGGAGAAGGTGCGTTCTGCAATGCGGGTACCAAGGCGGGTGCCTGTGCAACCTCATCAGGGAGGGGGCGCAGTGATGCAGGTACAGGACGGGAGCTTCCACGGCGGCGACCGCGGTGGGCAAGTCACGGCGACGGGCGCGGCAGTGCTTTCCAGATCCGACCTTCTCCAGGTTCTGCGCGAATCGAGCGACGAATCCGGGTCAGTGGAGTACTCGATCTTCCTCGAGCTCGACATCCACCACTTGGATTGGATCAATCAGGCATACGGCGTCGAAGCGGGTGACCGTGCCATCGAGCACGTCGCCAACATCCTCGTCGAGGTCATTGGCAAGGACGGGCTCGTCGGCCGCATCGACGGGGACGAGTTCGGCATCCTGCTTTCCACCTTTTCTCGACTCGAGGCGATGGAGCTCGCACAACACGCGATCGAACGTGCCGGGGAGTCGTTCCTCCATGGGGACCAGTGGGTCACCGTCGACCTGCGGGTCGGCCTCAGCGTCGTGATGCAAGGCGAAGATCCAGTGTCGGCGACGTTGCGCCACGCGCGTCACGCGCTGGACCAAGCCAAGGAATCGGCGATAAACCGCCCCGTGTTCTCCTTCCGCGAGAACGACCAGCAACGCCTGCACAGGATGATTCGTCGTGATCTCCCGGTCGCGGTGGCGGCGCGGCAACTGCGGCTGGAATATCAGCCGATCCTCTGGTTGAAGAACCTCGAGGTGGCCGGGTTCGAGGCACTTCTGCGCTGGCAGACCCAAGACGGCCAGAACGTGCCGCCCGCCTCCTTTGTCCCTTTCGCCGAGGACTCTGGGCTCGTGGTGCCGATCGGCGAATGGGTGACCGAAGAGGTGGCCCGAACGGTGAACCACATCAGCACCGACAAAGGAGGGCTTCCCTTCGTCTCGATGAACCTGTCGCCTCGGCAGTTCGACGACCCGAATTTCATCTCTCACATCGAGGCCCAGTTGGCCTCCATGCACGTCCCGCCCATTCGGTTGGCCTTCGAGCTGTCCGAACGCCAGATCGCCGACCACGACAAGGCCACCAGGACGCTCGGGGCGATCAGGAACCTCGGATGTGCCGTCGGGCTGGACAATTTCGGCACCGGCAAGTCGTGCCTGCACTACCTCCAGTCGATGCAGGTCGACTTCATCAAGATCGACGGCTCGTTCATTCGGGCGATGGACAAGGATCCCAAGGCTGTACGGCTTGTTCGGACCATGACGTCGCTGGCTCACGACCTGGGTCTCTCGACCGTGGCCGAGGGGATCGAAACGCAAGCCCAATACGAGGAGGCCGTCCTCGCCGGTTGCGGTTTCGGCCAGGGATTTCTCTTCGGTCGATCGACGCAACGGCCCGATCTCGACATCCAATTCGCACCGGTGAAGGAGATGGAAGGGATTTTGCCGAAGGGAGCCTGATTGCAGCCGGGCTCTCACCGGCGGCCGGGCGGCGCCGCACCGTCTCTTCTTTGCGGACATCCCGGTGCGTCGTGACCGTCCCTTCCCGCGTCTCGTAGGCGCGCCGTCGAGGTGAAACCGGCAATTCGGCTGACCTAGCGTTGGTCGGGCGGTCGGCTCTAGAGGGAACAACGAGGTCCGCTCCGAGTAACCGACCCGCTGCGAAGGAGCCGGTGAGTGCGACAGGTCCAGGGGTTGTTGGAGACGCGACCCGTCCGGCGCGACCAGCTCAGCCGAGGGTCGGTGGCCGCCGTGCTGCTCTTCGGCCTCTTGTTGATCGCCGGCGTGCGCGAGGGCGGCTTCTGGCACACCGACGCGTTCGTCGTGGCCGCGGGCTCCATTGTTCTGCTCGCTGTTGCGGTGGCCACCAACCGACTCGATCGACGCGCGCTCGCTGTTGTGGCCGCCCTCATCGCGCTCGCGCTCTGGTGGGGCGTGCGAGCCACCACGGCCGGCTCATTGTCGGCCGTGCTCCCGTTCGGGGCGAGCTGCCTCGCGTGCGCGAGCGCCTACGCGGCGGTTCGTGCTCTTCGTGGACGGTCGAGGCAGCTCGCCGCTCTGGGCATTGCGTGCCTGGGCGCCGCCGGGAGCCTGGTGGGGTTTGCCGGCCTGATCTGGCGCTGGTTCCCTCTAGGGATGCCGGCCCAGGGCCTTTGGCGGCTCTCGACGACCTTGACCTACTCCGACGCCGCCGGCCTTGTGTTGGGAATGTGCCTGCTCGTCGGGTTGGGTGTCGAGCGGCACCCGGGCCTGGTGCGCGTGGCCGTCTGCCTCTGCGGCGCGGGTCTGCTGGCGACCCAGAGCCGGGGCGCCTTTCTCGCGTTTGCCTGCGCCTGCATGCTCGTCCCGTGGCGGCGTTACCGGACTTTCGTCGTGCCCCTCCTCGCGGGTGTGGTTCTTGGCGTGGCGGCTATCGCAACGTCACCGGACCCGGGTGGGGTTCCGTGGCTCGGTGTCGTCCTGATCGCTGCCATTGGAATTGCGGCGGTTCCGGCATCCAGCGTACGTGCCGCCGCACGCAGCCCCCAGATCCGGATGCTGGCGGTGTTCCTCGCTCTTGTCGGTCTTCTGGCGTCGGCGATCCTGCTGCACCATGAGATCGGGCTGCGTGCGTTGGCTCCGAGCGACCAGGACCGTTCGACCGAATGGTCGATCGCATGGCACCAATGGGGGAGTGCGCCGGTCTTCGGTGTCGGCCCGGACCGCCTCTTGCTCTTCCACACCGTGGACGGTACCTATGCCAAATTCGTCCACAACGAGTATCTGCAAGTGGCCGCCGACGCGGGCGCCGTGGGCCTCGCGCTCTTGCTGGCGGCTCTGCTCGCAATCGGCAGGGCCGTCCGGCGGTTTGACGCTTTGTCGTCCTGTGCGTGCGCGGCCTTGGTGTGCTGCGCGGTCGGCGGTGCCTTCGACTTCGATTGGCACCTGCCCTTCGTCGGCCTCCTCGCCGGAGGGTGCGCCGGGCTGGCGGCGAGGGTGGACCCGGTGGATGCCGGGAGACTTCGATTCGACAAGGGGGCATAAGTGCCGAAGAGCTCACTCCGCAAGGAACTCGTGGACCTCGTTGGCGGGCTCGAGGGTTGGCGCCTGGAACCGCAGACGACGCCCGGGGCGACTCCGCTCTGGTGCTTCCTGTCCGACGGGAAGGTCGAATTCTCCGTGTCGGTCGAGGGCTCGGCCATCGTGCTCTACGTGATGGAAAACGACGAGGAGATGACATTTCCGAGCCGCGACGCGCTTGTCGCCTGGCTCGCCGAGCATCGTCCTGACACCGTGCGGGCCGCTCCCGCTCGAGCCGAGAGGAAGAAGAGGGCTCGCAGGTTCTTCGAGTGGGAGTGACGACCCGTATTCCAGATCGGTTCGAACTTCTCTGACGAACCTCGATGGCCCGACACACCTCTCAACGGGTCGATCATCGCCGCTTTGGGCTTCTGAGCGTCCGGACGCACGAACGCGTCAGGCGCCGAGCGCGGCCTCCTGGGCCTCCGGCGGCAGCTCCTCGATCACCAGCCGGGCCACCCCGTGCACGGTGCGTCCGGACATCGAAGCGGCCCGCCGGAGCAGGTCTCCCACGTAGCCGACCAGGTTGAGCACGTCGTTCCGCGGCGAGCGCCCGACCAGAGGGACCGGCTCGGTGGCCGGGTCGAGCCCGCACACCTCGATGATCAGCTCGCGAATGTGGAGCAGCCGGCGCCGGGCCTCGAGCAGAGGTGTCCCGCTCATTCGCAGCCAGACCGAAACCCCCAGCTCAAGCGAGAGGTCACCGGAGAACGGGTCGACCGGGCCCAGCTCGGCCAGACCGCTGAGCAGGGCCGATCCGAAGCCCTCCGGCACGCTCGACGTCATGGCCTCAGTGTGGCGAATCGTTGTAACAAGGTGGTGGACCTGGTCTGGGCTGGTAATTTGTTGCACGTGCCACGCACCATTTGGAAGGGAGCCCTCAGCTTCGGGCTGGTGAACATCCCCGTCGGCCTGTACCCGGCGACGTCGGACAAGAGCATCCACTTCAACCAGTTCGAGGAGGGGACCTCCGACCGCATCCGCTACAAGAAGGTCAACGAGCGGACGGGCGAGGAGGTCGCCAACGACGACATCGTCCGGGGCTTCGATCTCGGTGGCGGCGAGTACGTCATCCTGAGTGAGGAGGAGCTCGAGAGCGCGGAGCCGAAGAAGTCCCGCCAGATCGAGATCTCCGACTTCGTCCTCCAGTCCGACATCGACCCCGTCTTCTTCCGGTCGAGCTACTACCTCGCCCCCGAAGGTGCCGGCGCCGATAAGGCGTATGCGCTGCTGCGCAAGGCGATGGCCGACGCCGACCGCATCGGCGTCGCGACCATGGTGATGCGCAACAAGGAGTACCTCGTGGCCGTCCGGCCCGAAGAGGACGCGTTGGCCCTGCACACCATGTACTTCTCCGACGAGGTCCGCAGCCCGGGCAACGAGCTGCCCGAGCTGCCCGACACGGACGAGGTCAGCGACCGCGAGCTCTCCATGGCGCAGCTGCTCATCGAGTCGATGGAGTCCGAGTGGGACCCCGAGCGCTACCACGACACGCACCGCGAGAAGGTCGAGGCGCTGATCGAGGAGAAGCGCCAGGGCAACGAGATCGTGATCCAGGAGCCGGCGGAGCCTGCCGCCAAGGTCGTCGACCTGATGGAGGCGCTCAACGCCAGCATCAAGGCGGCCGCCAAGCCGGGCACCAAGAGCGCACGTGGCGGCGCGACCGCCAAGCGGGCCCCGGCCGGCCGCGCCGCGCCGGCGAAGAAGAAGGCGCCGGCCAAGACGGCCAAGCAGCCCGCGCGGGCCAAGCAGCCCGCCTCTCGCCGCCAGGCGTCCTGACCCCAGCCGCGGCGGCGGCGCTCCACTCCAGATTCTCGTCCGAGGGCGTCCCGGCACACGTCTTCCGCCACCCTGCCCCGCCATGGGGCCGGCCACGACAAACAATTGCGCCAAATCAGGTATTACCGCACGAAAGCCGTGTGAACGCCCTGATCTGACCCGATATCCCGCTCCATCCGCCCAGAATGTGGTGAGATCTCAAGCGTCGAGCGTTGCTCAGATGCCTGGGGAGGGAAGTCCAGATGGCCATTGCGCAGCTCAAGGTTCCGGCTGAGAGGCTCACCGCCTGGGCGGACTACGACGGCCTGGTCCAGCTGATTTCTGTCGACGGGCAGCGCACCGTCGGCTGTCCGCACTGGGACCTCGTCGCGGACGTGGATGCGCTCCAGCTGCGTGACCTCTATCGGGACATGGCGATCGTCCGCCGGCTCGATGCCGAGGCGATGGCCCTCCAGCGTCAGGGCGAGCTCGGACTCTGGGCGCCGCTGCTCGGCCAGGAGGCGGCCCAGGTCGGCTCGGCCCGAGCGCTCCGTCCGGACGACTTCGCCTTCACCAGCTACCGCGAACACGGCGTCGCCTACTGCCGCGGTGTCGACCCGGTCGACATGTTGCGCATGTGGCGGGGGAGCGGCCTGTCGGGCTGGGACCCCGCCCGCTACAACATCGCCACCCCGGCGATCATCGTGGGCTCCCAGGCCCTGCACGCCACCGGCTACGCGCTCGGCCTCACCCTCGAAGATGCGAAGAGCGCAGTGATTACCTACTTCGGCGACGGTGCCACGAGCGAGGGTGACATCGCCGAGGCGCTCGGCTTTGCCGCCAGCTACATGGTCCCCCTCGTGTTCTTCTGCCAGAACAACCAGTGGGCCATCTCCGAGCCCGTGCGGCTCCAGTCGCACGCCAGCATCGCCCAACGCGGGCGGGGCTACGGCATTCCGGGTGTGCAGGTGGATGGCAACGACGTCCTCGCGGTGCTCGCCGCCACCCGTCTCGCGCTCGCCCGCGCGTATGCCGGCCAGGGACCGACGCTCATCGAAGCGGTCACCTACCGCATGGGACCGCACACCACGTCGGACGACCCGACGCGTTATCGCAGCCGCGCCGAGGAAGAGGAGTGGCGTGCCAAGGACCCGCTCGTCCGCCTGCGTGCGCTCTTGCACAGCGAGGGGGTGGCCGACGACGGGTTCGAACACGAGGTTGCGGCCGCGGCGGGGAACGCAGCCACCGCGCTGCGCTCGGGCGTGCTCGATATGCCCAACCCGGAACCGGCCGCCCTGTTCGAACACGTCTACGCCGACCCGCATCCCCTCCTCGAGGCCGAACGCGACACCTACCTGCAGTACCTCGCCGAGTACGACGAGGTCTCGTGATGGCCATCGCAACGGTCACCAACCCGACAACCGCCGCCGCCACCTCCGTCGCCACCGGACACGTCACCACGATGTCGCTCGGCAAGGCCCTCAACGCCGGCCTGCGCCAGGCCATGACGAACGACCCCAAGATCGTCCTTATGGGCGAGGACATCGGCAAGCTCGGCGGCGTCTTCCGCGTCACCGAGGGTCTGCAGGCTGACTTCGGCGAACGCCGGGTCATCGATACCCCGCTCGCCGAGTCGGGGGTCATCGGCACCGCGGTCGGCCTCGCCCTACGCGGCTACCGCCCCGTCTGCGAGATCCAATTCGACGGCTTCGTCTACCCCGCCTTCGACCAGATCGTCTCGCAGGTCGCCAAGTTCCGCTACCGCAACGAAGGACGCGTCGGCCTGCCGATCACCATCCGTATCCCCTACGGCGGTGGCATCGGCGCCGTCGAGCACCACTCCGAGTCGCCCGAGGCCTACTTCGCGCACACGGCGGGCCTGCGCGTCGTGACCCCGTCCAACGCCGGCGACGCCCACCGCATGATCCAGCAGGCGATCGCCTCCGACGACCCCGTCATCTTCTTCGAGCCCAAGCGCCGCTACTGGGAAAAGGGTGACGTGGACACCGACGCCCCCCTCGATGCCATGCCGCTGCACCGTGCCCGCGTTGTTCGTGAGGGCACTGACATCACCGTCGCCGCCTACGGCCCGATGGTGACCACCTCGCTCGAAGCCGCCGGAATCGGCACCGAGGAGGGAATCTCTCTGGAGGTCGTCGACCTGCGCTCGCTGTCACCGATCGACTTCGAAACGCTCGAGACGTCGGTGCGCAAGACCGGACGACTGGTCGTCGTCCACGAGGCGCCGGTCTTCGGCGGCCTCGGTGCCGAAATCGCTGCCCGCGTCGGGGAGAACTGCTTCTACTCCCTCGAGGCGCCGGTCCGCCGGGTGGGTGGGTTCGCCACGCCCTACCCACCCTCGAAGCTCGAGCGCCACTTCTTGCCTGACGCCGATCGCATCCTCCACGAGGTCGATCGGTGCCTCCAGCCGTGACCGACGTGCGCAGTTTCCTGCTGCCCGACCTGGGGGAGGGCCTGACCGAGGCCGAGGTCGTCGCGTGGCACGTCGCACCCGGCGACACCGTCGCGCTCAATGAGGTCCTCGTCGAGGTGGAGACCGAGAAGGCGGTCGTCGAGTTGCCGAGTCCTTTCGCCGGCACCGTGGTCGAGTTGTTCGCGTCCTCCGGCGACACCGTCGAGGTCGGCGCGCCGCTCATCTCCATCGAAACAGCGGACTCCGCCGCCGCGCCTGACGTCGCATCCGCTCCGACGGCGGAGAAGGTCTCGGTGCTCGTCGGCTACGGGCCCTCAGAACCGGCGCCGAGCCGCCGACGCCGCCGCGGCGGTGGACGCACCCGCCACGACCGTCCGGAGCAGCCGTCGATCACTCCGCTGCCATCGCAGCCGACCACGCCGGGCGCGACGGGGTCGCGCCCGCTCGCTGCGCCCCCCGTTCGTTTCATGGCGCGCCAGCAGGGGGTCGACCTGGCCGAGGTCACCGGCCACGGGCCCGGCGGGATCGTCACCCGCGAGGATCTCGCCGCCCACCTGGCCACCAGCACGCCGCCACGACAAGGCGAACGCGAGACGCGTTCGCCGGTGAGGGGCGTGCAGAAACACATGGCGGACGCGATGGTCCGCAGCGCGACGACCGCACCCCAGGCCTGCGTCTTCCTCACCGTCGACGTCACCCCGACATCGGAACTCCTCGGGCGCCTTCGGGCGAACGAGCGCCTCGAGGGCGTGAAGCTGACGATGCTCACCGTCGCGGCGCGGGCGGTCGTGCTGGCTCTCCGGGACCACCCGGCCCTCAACTCGTCCTGGGACGACGTCACCAAAGAGATCGCGACGAAGCACTACGTCAACCTCGGCATCGCGGTGGCCGGTCCCCGCGGGCTGGTCGTCCCCAACGTCAAGGACGCGCACGACCTCGGCTTCCGGGATCTTGCGACCGCGCTCGAGACGCTGACCGAGCGGGCCCGGTCGGCGCGCTCGACGCCAGCCGAACTCAGCGGGGGCACGATCACCATCACCAACGTCGGCGTCTTCGGTGTCGACGCCGGCGTCCCGTTGTTGAATCCGG
>DATMMN010000064.1:0-2716 GCA_035569675.1 Acidimicrobiales bacterium
CAGAGTTGGGCACGGGCGATCAGGGGGCGGGCGTAGAAATTTGAGTCTGACCTCGAAGTTGGGGTCCTGGCAGATTAGCCCTGGGTCGCGCCGGGGAGACAATGGGCCTGGGCGCGGTCGGGGAGTGGCGATTGACGAACGTCCCGGGCCGGGGCAGGGTCGCGCGTACGCATCGAGTGGGACGGATGAAGACAGATGAAGAGGACTGACGAGCTTCTGGATCTCGGCGGCAAGGTCGCGCTGGTGACCGGCGGCAGCCGCGGGATCGGCCGTGCGGTGGCAGAGGCTCTGGCCGGCGCCGGCGCCGACGTCGTCGTCGCCAGCCGCAAGCTCGACAGTTGCGAGTCGGCGGCGCGCGAGATCACCGAGGCGACGGGGCGCCGGGCGCTGCCGGTCGCGTGCCATGTGGGCAAGTGGGAGGAGTGCGACCACCTGGTCGAGACGGTCTACGGCGAGTTCGGCCGTTGCGACGTCCTCGTGAACAACGCCGGCATGTCACCCGCCTACGACGGCCTCGCCTCGGTCAGCGAAGAGCTCTACGACAAGGTGCACGCGACGAACGCCCGGGGGCCGTTCCGTCTCAGCGTGCTGATCGGGGACCGGATGGCCGAGGGCGAAGGCGGGTCGATCATCAACATCTCCTCCATAGGGTCCCGGCGACCGAACACCATCGACCTTCCCTACGGCATGGCCAAGGCCGCCTTGAACGCACTGACCATCGGGCTGGCCGGCGCATGGGCGCCAAAGGTGCGGGTGAACCTCGTCCTACCCGCCGCGACCGAGACCGACATGAACAGCGGCTGGCCCGCCGAGACCAAGGCGCGTGTGGCCGAGTCCAACCCGATGCGGCGGCTGGGACGCCCCGAGGATGTCGCCAGTGCCTGTGTCTTCTTGGCCAGCGACGCGGCGAGCTACGTCAACGGTGCGCAGCTCGCGGTCGACGGGGGGCTCTACCGCAACCTGTGACGGCCGCGCGGGGCCGCTGACACTTGAGGTTTCAGGCCGACGTGAGGTAGCGGTCGATGACCCGGTGCATGTGCAGGATGTTGGCCTCCTGACGCCTGTTGAGGCGGATGCCGGCGCCACCGCGCGACTTCATCCCGATCTGCACGTGCTCCATGTTGGCGTAGTCCTGGTTGGTGATCTCGCCCCAGTCGCGCTCCTGCCAGTCGGGGAAGAAGCGGCGCTTGGCGCGTTTCGGTGGCTCACCCTGTTGGGGCCAGTGCAGGAACCACGTGTCCTTGATGCAGCTGTCCGGGTCGAGGCCGTTCGGCCGGACGCGGAAGACGATCGCGATCCCCGGGTAGATCGGTCCGACCATGTTGGGGAAGAAGAAGACGTCGTCCGCGCTCGTGAGCTGGTCGTCGGCGAACTCCTCCACCGCCACACCCCTGGCTTCGAGCAGCGTGCGCCGGCCCTGCTGGTAGCGGCTCAGCATGGTCGCACCGTCGGCGCCCGACGCCCGGATCTCCTCGACTAAGGCGCTCTCGTCCTTGTAGAAGAGGCCGCCCAGGCCCGCGATGAAGGCCTCGAGGATCTCGCCCTCGTCGTACTCCCCCTCGACGAGTCCCAAGCGCGGGCTGGGCCGCAACTGTCGCCGGGCGTTCGGCAGCCGCCCGTAGTGGGCGTGGATCCCGAGCGGCTCGTATTCGAGGCTGACGTCGTCGGTCCAGGGCAGCAGTTGCGGGTGCGTGCCCTGCACGTGGTAGCCCTCGTTGAAGGCGTCGACCGCGACCTTCCAATTCGCCGGCAGCACCGTGGACAAGTAGGTACGAAGGTGGAACCGGTCGAGGTGATAGGGGGCCAACAACCTCGGCAGGGGATCGAGGTACTCGAGCAGGGGCGGCGCGTCCGCGCTGAGGCAGATCCAGACGAACCCGCCCCAGACATCGACGCGCACTGCGTTGAGGCAGACGCCTTCGGGTATCTCGTCGAACTCCTCGCGGTCGACCACTTCGACGAGGTTCCCGTCGAGGTCGTAGCGCCAGGCGTGGTAGCGGCAGCGGATGCAGCCCTCCGGGAAGCGTCCGGACCCGTCGGCGAGGCGGGTGCCGCGGTGCAGGCACGTGTTGTGGAAGGCCCGGATCACTTCGGCGCCCGACCGGACCACCAGGATGGACTGGTCACCGATGAGGTACTCGCAGAAGTCGCCGACGTCGGCGATCTCCTCCTGCCGGCAGGCCACCTGCCACACGCGCGACCACAGCCGGTCGAATTCCAGCGCGGCGAAGTCGGGACTCGTGTACCGAGCGCGGGGAACCAGGTCGTCCTCGCCGATCAACACGTCTCCGAGGTCCATGCTTCGGCCTTCCCTCCGATCAGGCACCGAGTACGTGCGTCGGCGCAGTCCCGGCACCGCCATGCTACGGGCACCGCCGCCGGGTGTGTTGGGCCACGCCACCAGCCCGGACCGGCTTATGCTTCGCCGCGGCTCGAGAGGAGGGACGCGCAAGGATGAGAACGTGACGGCCGCTGAATCCTCTGCACCGCTCGCCCCGCCGTTGGCCGAGGTGCCGCTCCCGGCACCCGATGTGGCCACCTTGCTCCGGCGCAACGTCGACGAGAACGGCGACCGCCCGGCCCTTCGCTTCGGCGAACGGATCTGGACCCACGGCGAACTCCTCGCCGAAGCGGAGAGCTTCGCCGCGTTGTTCCGCGCCAAGCTCGACCCGGGACGGCCGCCCCACGTCGGTGTCCTGCTCGACAACACGCCCGA
>DATMMN010000065.1:0-38361 GCA_035569675.1 Acidimicrobiales bacterium
GCGAGGTGCTTCGTGCTGGCCACGCCGATCGACACTGGGAGGCCGATGTCGTCCCGCACGCGCCGGCGGATGGCAGCCGCGATCTCAGTCGGTGTTCCGAAGAGATGGACGGTACCGGCGACATCGAGAAACGCCTCGTCGATCGACACTCGCTCGACCCATGGCGTGAAGTCGTGAAAGACGGACACGACGTCGTCGCCGAACTGTTGGTAGCGCTCGAAGTGACCACCGACGAAAAGGAGGTCACCGCAGAGCTGGCGGGCCCGCCAACCCGGCATGCCCCCGCGGACGCCGTAGCTCCTCGCTTCGTACGACGCCGCCAGCACCACACTGCCGCCGACGGCGATGGGCCGGTTCCGAAGCGTTGGCTCCAGCAGCTGCTCGACCGATGCATAGAAGGCATCGAGATCCGCGTGCAGGATCGTTGCCAGCCCGGCGAGCGGTGTTTCCACGTATGGCAAAATAGTCGAACATATGTTCGCTTTCCAGGGGCACCAGCTCACGTCCGGCCGACCCGGCCGGTCATCTCGGGCTGCGAGAATGGGGACGATGTCGTGGACGCGGATCGCTACCTATTTCGGGGCGTTTCTCCTGGCCGCGTTCGTCGTCATCGTGGTCGCCTACGGCCAGTACGGCGCGGGCAGCTGGGTCATCGTTGCCCTCGTCCTGGTCCTGCTCGTCGCGGGCGGCAGCAAGCTCTACGGCCGGCAGTCCCGCTACGGCGCCATTGTTGCCCGCAAGCGTCCCGCCCAGGAAGCGCACAACCGCGCTGCCGACCTCGCCGCCGACGCGCGCCGCGCCACGGCCAATGCCGCGAAGCGAGGCGAGCGCTACTGCCCGCTCGACCCGGCCAACGATGTCGCGACCAATGGCCACGCTCCGGCCACCCATCCCGCATCGCCACCGGCGACCTGACTCCGGTGCCCACGTGAGCCTCTTTCGCGACAAGGGCGTCGTGCTGCGCAGCTACCGCCTGGGCGAGGCCGACCGCATCGTCGTGTTCCTTACCGAGAGGCACGGCAAGGTCAGGGCCGTTGCCAAGGGCGTCCGCAAGACCAACTCGAAGTTCGGCGCACGGCTCGAGCCGCTGACCCACGTCGACCTCCTCCTGTGGCAAGGCCGCTCCGACCTCGACATCGTCAACCAGGTCGAGGTCCTCGAGGCCTATCGCCCCATCCGCGAGGACCTCTCACGGGTGCCCAAGGGCATGGCGCTCCTCGAGGTCACCGACCAACTCGCGCAGGAGCGCCACCCCGACCCCGCCCTTTACACGATGCTGACCGGCGCCCTCCGCGCCCTCGCCGACCCGACCCACGACCCCACGCTCCTCGCGCCGAGCTTCTTCCTCAAGGCGCTCGTCCTCGAAGGCGCCGGTCCGGTCCTCGATGAGTGCGTCGTCTGCACCGACCCCGACCCCGCGACCGAGCTCGTCGCCTTCGACCTCGTCGCCGGCGGCGCCCTGTGCCGCGTGCACCGCAGCGGCCGCCCGATGAGCGCGCCCGCGCTTGCCCTGCTGCACCGCATCCTCGGCGGCGACCTCGCCTCCGTCCTCAACGGCCCGCCGCCCGCCGGCGCCGACGAGGTGGCGGAGCTCGCCACTGAGGCCATGGAGGCGCACCTCGACCGCCGCATCCGCTCGGTGCGCTCGACGGTCGGCCTTTGAGCGCGTTCGGGGTCTACGTCCACATCCCGTTCTGCCGAGAGCGCTGTGACTACTGCGCGTTCGCCACCTATACCGACCGCGACCACCTGATGGAGCGCTACGCGGACGCGTGCGTCCTCGAAATCCAACGCGTCTTCGCCGAAGCCGACCTCCCTGTCCCGACCTCCATCTTTTTCGGAGGGGGGAACCCATCCCGCCTCCGTCCCGAAACCCTGTGCCGCGTCCTCGACAACATCCCTCGCGCACCCGGCGCCGAAGTCACCGTCGAGTGCAATCCCGAGGACGCCGACGACTCCCATCTCGACGCCTACCGCCGTGCCGGCGTCACCCGTGTCTCGTTCGGCCTCCAATCCACCCATTCGCACGTCCTCACCGGCCTCGGCCGCCGCGACGTCCCGCACGCGGCCGAGAAAATCTCCGCGGCGGTCGCCGCCGCCGGCTTCGCGACCTGGAACCTCGACCTCATCTTCGGAGCACCGGCCGAGAGCGACGACGACTGGGCTCGCACGCTCGAAGACGTCCTTGCTCTTGACCATCCGCCGCCGCACCTCTCCGCCTATGGCCTCACCGTCGAGCCAGGCACGCCTCTCGCCAAGGACCGGTTGCGCCACCCCGACGAGGACGCGCTCGCCCGCCGCTACGAGCGCGCCGAGGAGATGCTCACCGCGTCGGGGTATCGCTGGGAGGAGATCTCCAACTGGTGCCAGCCAGGACACGAGTGCCGGCACAACCACCTCTATTGGGACCAGGGCGACTACGTCGGCATCGGCTCGGCCGCCCATTCGCACCGTGCGGGCACCCGGTGGTGGAACGTGCGCACGCCCGATCGCTACGTCGCGGCGATCGAGGCGGGCCGTTCGCCCGAGGCGGCCCGTGAGGACCTGACCGCCGGCCAACGGGAATTCGAGGCGCTCTCACTGTCAATGCGCACGCCCCGCGGTGTGCCGTGGGCGTGCCTCGAGCGGCCCGACGAGCTCGACGGTCTGATCACCTGCATCGACGACCGCGCGGTGCTCACGGTGCGGGGTCGGCTGCTGGCCAACGAGGTCAGCGCCCGAATCGGCTCCGGTATCCTGCACCGATGACCGAGCCAGCCCAGTCCGACGACCTCATGGAGAAGGTCGTGCGCCTGTGCCGGACGCGCGGCTTCATCTTCCCTTCGGCGGAGATCTACGGCGGCTTCCGCTCCACCTATGACTACGGCCCACTCGGTGTCAACATGCTGCGCAACGTCAAGAACGCGTGGTGGCGCTCGATGGTGCAGCTGCGCGACGACGTCGTCGGCCTCGACGCCGCCATCCTCGGCCCGCCGGCCGTCTGGGAGGCCTCGGGGCACCTGGCCACGTTCACCGACCCCCTGGTCGACTGCAAAAACTGCCACGAGCGTTGGCGGGCCGACAAGATCGAGGGCGTCTGCCCCAACTGCGGTTCGCACGATCTCACCGAGGCGCGCGCCTTCAACCTGATGTTCAAGACCCACGCCGGCCCGGTCGAGGACGAGGGCCACGTGGCCTACCTGCGCCCGGAAACGGCGCAGGGGATGTTCACCAACTTCGCCAACGTCCTCAACACGACCCGCAAGAAGCCGCCGTTCGGCATCGCCCAGGTCGGCAAGTCGTTCCGCAACGAGATCACGCCACAGAACTTCGTCTTCCGCACCCGCGAGTTCGAGCAGATGGAGATGGAGTACTTCGTCCCGCCCGACGAGGCGCCCAAGTGGTTCGACTATTGGCTCAACGAGCGCATGCAGTGGTATCTCGACCTCGGCATGGCGCCGGAGAAACTGCGGCTCCGTCACCACGCCCCCGAGGAGCTGTCGCACTACTCGCAGGGCACGGCGGACGTCGAATTCCTCTTCCCGTGGGGCTTCGACGAGCTCGAGGGCATCGCCAACCGGGGCGACTACGACCTCTCGGCCCATGCGGCCAAGTCGGGGGAGACGCTCGACTACTTCGACCCCCAGACGAACGAGCGCTACACGCCCTATGTCATCGAGCCGGCCGCCGGCGCCACCCGCACGATGATGGCGTTCCTACTCGACGCGTATCACGAAGACGAGATCGGCGGGGAAGCGCGCACGGTGCTGCGCCTGCACTGGCGTCTTGCCCCGTACCAAGTCGCCGTCCTGCCACTGTCGAAGAAGGACACGCTCGAGCCGGTGGCCCGTCAGGTGCTCTCGCGCCTCCAGCAGCACTTCATGGTCGATTACGACGTCACGCAGAGCATCGGCCGGCGGTATAGGCGTCAGGACGAGATCGGCACCCCCTGGTGCGTCACCGTGGACTTCGACTCGCTCGAGGACGACGCGGTGACCGTGCGGGACAGGGACACCATCGACCAGGTCCGTGTCCCGATCGCCGACCTCTTGGGCGAGCTGCGCCGGCGCACCGGCGAGGAGTAGCTCGACCCTTCCGCTCAGGCCACCTTGCGGTACTTGCGCACCGCGAGCGGTGACAGCACGATCAGGAGCCCGAAGCACCAGGCAAGCGCCGCCCAGACGGCCCCCGTGTCGTGCAGCGGGCCGCCGGTCATGAGCGAGCGACAAGCGTCCACGACTTGGGTCACCGGTTGATTCTTCGCAAATGCCTGCAACCACCCGGGCATGTCGCTCACCGGCACGAAGGCTGACGAGGCGAATATGAACGGGAACAGGATCGGGAAGACCATCGTCTGCGCCGCCTCGGCGTTGGGCGCCGACAGGCCGATCGTGGCGAACCCCCAGGACAGGGTGTAGGAGAACAGCAGGACGATGAGGGCACCGCAGAGGAACAGGCCGAAGTTGGTGCCGATGCGGAACCCGACGGCGAACCCCACCGCGGTGATCAAGATCACCACGAACACGTTGCGCACCAGGTCGGCCGTCGTGCGCCCGGCCAGCACGGCCGAGCGCGCCATCGGCAACGCCCGGAACCGCTCGATCAGTCCCTTGTGGAGATCCTCGGACAGTCCGACAGCGGTCGCGACCGCGCCGAAGGTGACCGTCTGGACGTAGACACCGGGAATCAGGTAGTCGACATAAGGCACGCCGGGGATGTGGATGGCGCCGCCGAAGACGTAGACGAACAACAACACGAACATGATCGGCTGGATGGCTGAGAACATCACCGTCTGCGGGTTGCGCGACAGCGCGATCAGGTTTCGCCACGTCACCGTCAGCGCGTCCTGGATCGTCCAACTGAGGCGGGAGCCCTGCTTTCGCTCGACAGGCCCTTCGATGGTCTTCGGGAGTGCGAGGGTCGTCACGCCGCGTCCTTTCCGTCGGTTTCGGCGGCGCGACGGCGTCGGGCGGCTTTGCGCCCCTCGCGCTCCTCTTCCGTCTCCGCTTCGGTCTTGTGGCCAGTCAGGCTCAGGAACACGTCGTCGAGGCTCGGCTCTCGCAGCGCGAGACCGTGCACCGGAATCTGCGCGCCGTCGAGCGAACGGAGGACCTCGGCGCCGATGGCCGGGCCGTTCTCGACGGTCAACTCGATGATGCTGCCGTCGATGACTGGTTCGCGGTCGGTGAGGGGCGCGAGCAATGGCAGGGCCAGCCGCACTTCATCCGCTCCCGGCAGCGTCACTGCCACCACAGACGTCCCGAGGCCGGCCTTGAGCTCGGCCGGCGTGCCCTGGGCGATCACCACACCGTGATCGACCACGACGATGTCGCGGGCCAGCCGGTCGGCCTCTTCGAGGTACTGCGTGGTGAGGAGCACCGTGGTCCCCTCGGCCGTGAGTTCTTCGATGACCTCCCACAGGTCCTGGCGACCCGATGGGTCCAAGCCCGTGGTCGGCTCGTCGAGGAAGAGCACCGGCGGGTTGGCCATGAGCGCGGCGGCCAGGTCGAGGCGCCGGCGCATGCCGCCCGAGTAGGTCTTGAGCGGCCGGTTGGCGGCGTCGTGCAACCGGAAGGAGTCGAGCAACTCGGTTGCCCGCTCCGCGACGGCCTTGCGGCTCATGTGCGAGAGCCGCCCGATCATGCGGAGGTTCTCCCGGCCGGTCAGGTTCTCGTCGACCGTGGCGTACTGGCCCGCCAACCCGATGATGTGCCGAACCTTTTCTGACTCCCGCACCACGTCGTGGCCCAGGACAGAGGCTGAGCCGGAGTCGGGCTCGAGGATGGTCGAGAGAATCCGCACCGCGGTGGTCTTGCCGGCGCCGTTGGGCCCGAGCAGGCCGAGGACGGTGCCGGTCTCGATCTGGAGAGAGACGCCGTCGAGGGCACGCACGTTGCCGCGGGGAAACACCTTGACGAGGTCCTGCGCCTCCACGGCGATCGGAGAGTTGTAAGAATTGGCCATCGACAAAGAAACTTAGTGGTAAAGTTATTTACGTGTCAAGACAATGGTCAAAATTCGAGCTCGGGCAGCAGCTCCGCGACGAGATCATGGGGTACTTCGGCGCGGCCAGCGACTTCAATGAGAGCGTTGCCAAGAAGCTGAAGCTGAGCCGGACGGACATGCGCTGCCTTGAACTTATTGGTCGTCTCGGTCCGTTGACCGCGGGCCGGCTCGCCGAGGAGAGTGGGTTGACCACCGGGGCGGTCACCTTCATCCTCGACCGCCTCGAGGAGGCACGCATGGTCTCCCGCCGGCGCGACACCGAAGACCGCCGTCGGGTGTGGGTGGAGATCGAGCCTGACGCCCAGAAGCGGCTCCAGGCGATGCAACAACCGGTGGCGGAGCAGATGCGCGAGGTCACCCAGCACTTCAAAGTCGACGAGCTCGCCGTCGTGCGCGACTACATGCGTGAGGCCAAGGAGGTCTTCCAGCGCCTGATGCACGGGGGCGTTCCCGACGACGCCGAGCCGACGGAGGGCTCACCCGAGGGAAAGTAGGCTGGCCGTTCCCTCCCAGATCGGGAGAGACAGCGACCCGTTCGCCTTCGCCGCTTGCGACGGGGTCCGCCTGACCAGGGCAAGGAGACCCGATGCCGTACGTCTACGACTTCGACCACTCGCACCCCCGTCCCCCGATGGAGCTCAAGGATCTCCTGGGTGGCAAGGGCGCCAACCTGGCCGAGATGACGTCGGTACTCAAGCTCCCGGTGCCGCCGGGGTTCACCATTTCGACCGACGCCTGTCGCGCCTACATGACCGGTGGTTGGCCGAAGGTCCTCGACGCCGAGGTCGCGGCGGCCCGGACCCGCCTCGAGAAGTCGATGGGCAAGGTGATCGGCGACGCCGCGGACCCGCTGCTGGTCTCCGTGCGGTCGGGCGCCAAGTTCTCCATGCCCGGGATGATGGACACCGTCCTCAACCTCGGGCTGAACGACGACTCGGTGGAGGGACTGGCGAAGCAGACGGGGGACGATCGCTTCGCGTTCGACTCCTACCGGCGGTTCATCGCCATGTACTCGCGCATCGTGCTGGAGCTGCCCGGTGAGGAGTTCGACTCTTTGTTCGACGCCGCCAAGGAACTGGCCGGTACGGAGTCGGACGCCAAGGTGCCGGTCGAGCTGTTGCGCTATCTCTGCGAGTCGTACCAGCAGATCGTCGAGCGCCACACGGGCAAGCCTTTCCCGCAGAAGCCGGCCGACCAGCTGCGTGGTGCCATCGAGGCCGTGTTCCGCAGCTGGAACGGGCCGCGTGCCATTGCGTACCGCGACCGTGAGCACATCGCGCACGACCTCGGCACCGCGGTGAACGTGCAGGCCATGGTCTTCGGCAACCGCGACGACAACTCGGGCACCGGCGTTGGCTTCACCCGCGACCCGGCCACCGGTGCCAAGGGTGCGTACGGCGACTTCCTGGTCAACGCGCAGGGCGAGGATGTCGTGGCAGGCATCCGCAACACGGAGCCCATCTCGGAGCTGAAGAAGCACTTCCCCAAGGTCCACTCGGAGCTGTTGAAGATCTTCTCCCGGCTGGAGTCGCACTATTCGGACATGTGCGACACCGAGTTCACCATCGACCAGGGCAAGCTCTGGATGCTCCAGACGCGGGTCGGCAAGCGGACCGGGGCCGCCGCGCTGAGGATGGCGGTCGACATGGTGCGCCCGAGCGACCTCGGGATCTCCAAGGCGGAGGCGGTCTCGCGCATCACCGAGGACCATCTCGACTCGGTGCTGCATCCGCAGTTCGCGGGCTCGGGCTACGCCGTGTGGGCCAAGGGGCTCGGGGCAAGCCCGGGCGCCGCGGTCGGCCGCATCTACTTCACCGCCGACGACGCCGCGGCGGCGGCCGAGCGCGGCGAGCAAGTGGTGCTCGTGCGCAACGAGACCTCGCCCGAGGACGTGCACGGGATGCTGGCGTCCGAGGGGATCCTGACCGCCCGGGGCGGCCTGGTCAGCCACGCCGCCGTCGTGGCACGCGGCTGGGGCAAGCCCGCCGTCGTGGGCGCCGAGGCGCTGCGCCTGGGGCCCCACTCGGTCACCGTGGGCGACGAGGTGCTCTTCGAGGGCGACTGGGTCTCGCTCGACGGCGGCGCCGGCATCGTTATCGCGGGCCAGGTGCCGTTGACGTCGGCCTCGCCGCCCGCTGCCTTCGCCACCGTGCTCTCGTGGGCCGACGACATCCGCAAGGGCCATCTGAACGTGCGGGCCAACGCCGACACGGGCGACGACGCGGCCAACGCGCGCGATCTGGGCGCCGAGGGCATCGGGCTTTGCCGCACCGAGCACATGTTCCTCGGTGAGGACCGGCTGCCCGTCGTGCGGCGGATGATCCTGGCGCAGTCGCCGGAGGAGGAAGCGGACGCGCTCGAGGAGCTGCGGCTGGTCCAGCGCGAGGACTTCCTGGCGATCCTGGCGGCGATGGACGGGCTGCCCGTCACCGTGCGGTTGCTCGACCCGCCGCTGCACGAGTTCCTGCCCTCGACCGAGGAGCTGGCCCACAAGGACGCCACCGTGGGCCTCAACCCCGAGGAGCGACGGCTGTACGAGGCCGCGCTCGCGTGGCGCGAGACGAACCCGATGCTCGGGACGCGGGGTGTACGCCTCGGGGTGATCAAGCCCGGGCTGTACGCGATGCAGGTGCGCGCGCTCATGGAGGCGGCCCGCCAGCGGGTGGCCGACGGCGGGCACCCGATCGTCGAGATCATGATCCCGCTCACCGTGACGCGCGAAGAGCTCGCGCTGGCGCGGGGCTGGGTCGAGGACGCCGTGGCCGAGGTGAACAAGGAGCGCGCGCCGCGTCCCTCCAAGGGCGTGAAAGGCGGGGGCAACGGCTCGGGCAAGGGCGGGAAGCTCGAGGTGACCATCGGGACCATGATCGAGACGCCGCGGGCCGCGCTGCGGGCCGACGAGATCGCCGAAGTGGCCGACTTCTTCTCGTTCGGCACCAACGACCTCACCCAGATGACGTTCGGCTTCTCCCGTGACGACGTCGAGGGGCGCATGATGGACGCCTACCTGGAGCTGGGCCTGTTGCCGCGCAACCCCTTCGAGGTGGTCGACGCCGGCGGCGTGGGCGAATTGGTGCGAATCGGGACGGAGCGAGGAAGGGCCACGCGCCCGTCGCTGAAGATCGGTGTCTGCGGCGAGCACGGCGGCGACCCCGCCTCGATCGACCTCTTCTATCGGGCCGGCCTCGACTACGTGAGCTGCTCGCCGTTCCGGGTCCCCGTGGCCCGGCTCGCGGCGGCACAGGCTGTGCTGGCAAGCGCGCCGGCCGGCAACGGCTCCAAGGACGCAGCCTCGAAGAAGGGCGCCAAGAAGGCCAAAGCCTGATCAGGCGGGGGCCTCGGTGGAGCGGCCGGCGGCGATGTAGCGGCCCAGCGCGATGAACGTCCAGATCGCCTCGACCACCCCGAAGGGCCACGCTCCCGAGAGGAAGCCGTAGGAGCTCGAAAGCGCACAGCCGAGGGCGAAGGCCAGGACGAACGCCCGGCCGCGTCGCTCGAGCGCGTACATGAGCATCATGAAGGTCAGAGCACAGACGCCGTAGATGGTGACAACCATCCGACGACGCTAGGTCAGGGTCCTGTCGGTTCCGTTCAGCCCCGGACATGGGCGCGGTACCGTCGGGGCCGTGGGGATCCCCGACGAGGAAGTCGCCCAGGTCCGGGCGGCCACCGACATCGTGGCCCTCATCAGCGAGCACGCCTTGTTGAAGAAGGTCGGGCGGCGCTGGAGCGGCCTGTGCCCGTTCCACGCCGAGAAGACCCCCTCGTTCAGCGTGAACGCAGAGGAGGGCTTCTATTACTGCTTCGGCTGTCAGGCCTCGGGCGACGCCATCACCTTCGTGCGCGCCGTCGACCACCTCGACTTCGTGGACGCCGTGCGCTTCTTGGCCGACCGGGCCGGCATCACGCTGCACGAGGACCAGGAAATGGGGCGGGACCACCAGCGGCGCTCCGAGCTGCTCGACGCGATGGAGCGCGCCGTTGCTTGGTATCACGACCGGCTGCTGCGGTCGCCTGATGCCGGGCCCGCGCGCGACTACTTGCGGTCACGCGGCTACGACGGCGACATCGTTCGCCGGTTCCGGCTGGGCTGGGCGCCCGACGACTGGGACGCGCTGGCCAAGGCCCTGAATCTCTCCACCAAGGTCCTGTCGGACTCGGGCCTCGGCTTCATCAACCGCCGGGGGCGCGCGCAGGACTTCTTCCGCTCCCGCATCTTGTTCCCGATCTGCGACCCCTCCGGCCGGCCCATCGCGCTCGGGGGGCGCATCCTCCCGCCCCGCCCCGGCCAGGGCCCGCCGGAGCGGCCCGAGCCGAAGTACAAGAACTCGCAGGAGTCGCCGATCTACACGAAGCGCCGGACGCTCTACGCGTTGAACTGGGCCAAGCAAGGCATCATCGCCCAGGGTGAGGTCGTCGTGTGCGAGGGCTACACCGACGTCATCGGGTGCTTCCAAGCGGATGTGCCCTGGGCGGTCGCCACGTGCGGTACCGCGTTGGCCGAGGAGCACTTCACGCTGCTGCGCAACTTCGCCAAGCGCATCGTGCTCGCCTACGACGCGGACAGCGCCGGGCAGAGCGCGACGTCGCGTGTCTACGAGTGGGAGCGCAAGCACGAGGTGGACGTCGTGGTCGCGGAGCTTCCCGGCGGCAGCGACCCCGGGGACCTGGCACGCACCGACCCCGGGTCGCTCGCTCGTGCCATCAAGGAGGCGCGACCCTTCCTCCAGTTCCGCGTGGACCGCATGTTGGGAGCAGGTGACCTGACGACAGCAGAGGGACGCGCCCGCGCCGCGGAGGCGGCGTTGACGGCGGTGGCGGAACACCCGGACGACCTGGTGCGTGACCAGTACATCATGCAGCTGGCCGATCGCTGCCGTGTCGATGCGGCGCGGCTGCGCGAGCGCCTCGATCACTTGCGCGCGCATCCCCCAGCGGAGCCGACCGGTCGCCGCGGCAGGTCGCGGCGCGACGAGCCGCCGCCGATGGACTACCCCGAGGACGACAGCGAACACTTCGACTCGGGCGACGGGGCCGCGGTGGCCGCGGCGTCGGCGCTGCGCCCGGGTCCGGGGCTCGAGGCGCTCAAACTCGCGGTGCATCGTCCCGAGGACGTGGCCGACCGCGTGCACGCAGTGCTCTTCGCCGACCCGGTCCAGCGCGAGGCCTTTACCGCACTCCTCGAGCACGACAGCGTGCAGGCCGCAGTGGAAACTGCGGCGCCCGAAGTCGGCATCGTGTTGCGTCGGGTTATTGTCGAAGAGCCGATGGCCGGTGACCCCGAACTGGGGGATCCCGTGGACTCCGTGGTCCTCGTGCTTGTGCGTGGCGCGACGCGCCGGGCGCTCGCAGAGATGGAGATCGAGTCGCGCGCGGGGGGTGACGCGTGGCAAGCACCTGCGGCGGAGTCCGCTCAAGTGGGTCTTTGGCTCAACCAACTGGACGAATCGGAGACGGGACGCGATGCAGCTGACCGGTTGGTAGCGTGGTTGGTGGAGAGGGAGGCTTGAGCGTGGCAGGGGTATGAGCGAAGATTCTGCGATCGCGATCGAAAACGGCGGAACTGATTCCGCGTCGTCCAACGACACTTCTGATTCGCTCGCATCGATCTCATACGTTGCGCTGCCGGAAGGAGTGCCGCAAGCCGACTTCGAAGCGGTGCTCGCGGTCGGCCGCGAGAAGGGTCAGTTGACCCAAGGTGAGTTGGTCGAGGCGCTGCGCACGGTCGAGCTCACACCCGAGGTGCTCACCGCATTGATCGACCGCGTCACGGCTGAGGGTGTGACGCTTATCGTCGAAGAAGTGGTGGAGGTCATCGAAGTCGAGGAATTGACCGTCGAGGTCAAGACCCGCAAGGCGCCACGGGCCGCAAAGAGCGACGGTGCGAAGACGGAAACCCGTCGCACGACGAACGGCAAGCGCGCCGGGTCCGGAGATTCGGGTGGCAGCGCGGAAGACCCCGTGCACACCTACCTGAAAGAAATCGGGCGGGTCCCGCTGCTCAACGCCGAGCTCGAGGTGGAGATCGCGCAGACGATCGAAGAGGGGAACGCGGCCGCGGCCAAGCTGGCGGCGTACGAACTGGCCCTTACGGGCGACGGGAACGATGCCGATCTCCTCGACGCGGCCGAGCAGTCGAGGTACCGGCGCCTCATGCGCAAGGGCCTCAAGGCCAAGGACGAACTGATCGAGGCCAACCTCCGCCTCGTGGTGTCGATCGCCAAGCGCTACCGCAACCGGGGCCTCGCCTTTCTCGATCTCATCCAGGAGGGCAACCTCGGGCTCATGCGGGCGGTCGACAAGTTCGACCACACGAAGGGGTTCAAGTTCTCGACGTACGCAACTTGGTGGATACGTCAGGCCATCACGCGTGCGATCGCGGATCAGGCTCGGACGATCCGGATCCCGGTACACATGGTCGAGACGATCAACAAGGTCGTGTGGGCGCAGCGCCAGCTGCTGCAGGAGCTCGGACGCGAACCGACGATCGAAGAGGTGGCGCTACGGGTCGAGCTGCCGATGGAGCGGGTGCGTGAGATCCTTCGCATCAACCAGGACACGGTGTCGCTGGAGCAGCCGGTCGGGGACGAAGACGACTTCAACCTGTCGGATCTGATCGAGGACAGAGGAGCAGTCGTCCCCGACGACGCGGCGACGCGTTCGCTGCTGGATGCGGCGGTGCGTGAGGCTCTCGGGCACCTGTCCGAGCGCGAGCAGGACGTCGTGCGACTGCGCTTCGGGCTCGACGACGGAAAGATCCGGACGCTCGAAGAGGTCGGCAAGGAGTTCGGGGTGACCCGTGAACGGGTACGCCAGATCGAGTCCAAGACCCTGGCCAAGCTCCGCCGCCCGGACGCGGCCCACCTGCTCCGGGACTACCTCGAAGAGTCCTGACGGCCTAGCGGCGGCCCAAACCTGCCGGGCTTACGAGTTTCCGCTGGGTTCGCCGTTGAGGATGACGGTCTTGGTCTCGAGGAAGGGCAGTAGGCCCTCGACTCCACCTTCGCGACCGATGCCGGACTGCTTGAAGCCTCCGAACGCCACTCCGAAGTCGGTGCGGAAGGCGTTGTGGCCCACGGTGCCCGAACGCAGCTGGCCGGCGACCGCACGGGCCCGGTCGACGTCGTTGGTGAAGACGGACGCGTTCAGGCCGTAAATCGTGTCGTTCGCCAGAGCGACGGCGTGGTCCTCGTTGTCGGCCGGGATCACGCTGAGCACGGGCCCGAAAATCTCCTCCCGCGCGATGGTCGAGTTGTTGTCGACGTCGCCGAACACCGTCGGCTCGACGTAGTAGCCACGCTCGAGATCCTTCGGCCGGCCTCCGCCCGTCGCCAGGGTCGCACCCTCTTCGATGCCCTTGGCGATGTAGCCCTCGACGCGGTCGCGTTGGCGGCTCATCGCCAGCGGCCCCATCTGGGTCTGCGGGTCGAAGGGGTCGCCGACCTTGACCTTCGAGAACGTGCCCGCCAGAGTCTCGACGAATTCGTCGTGGCGGTCGCGGCCGACGATGATCCTCGTCAGGGAGGAGCAGACCTGCCCGCTGAGGAAGCATTCCGCACCGGAGATGGCACTCGCCGCGGCCTGGAGGTCCATGTCGTCGAGGATCACCGCAGCCGACTTGCCGCCGAGCTCGAGGGTGCAGCGGGCGATCCTCTCGCCACAGAGGGAGGCAATGCGCCGCCCCGCTGCGGTCGAGCCGGTGAAGGTGATCTTGTCGACGCTGGGGTTGCGCACCAGGAGCTCGGAGACTTCGCGATCCGCGGTGACAATGTTGAGCACGCCTGGCGGCAGTCCGATGTCCTCTGCGATCTCCCCGAAGAGGTAGGCGTCGCCGGGCGCCTCGGGCGACGACTTGAGGACGACGGTGCAGCCGGCGAGAAGCGCGGGGGCGATCTTGTAGGAGATCAGGCTCAGCGGCCCGTTCCAGGGGATGATCGCGCCGACGACGCCGACCGGCTCGCGGACCAGCAGGCCGAAATCGCCGCCCATGGTCGGCTGCCGTCGTTCCTCGAAGGGATACGTGTCGGCCAGGCCGGCGTAGTAGTCGAAGACACCGGCCATACCGCCCCCCATGTACTGGGCGACGCTGAAGAGTGCACCGGACTCCCGCGGCCAGAGCTGTGCCGCCTCTTCCGACTTCCCGCGCAGCCCCTCGCCGATTGCCCGCAGATAGTCGGCGCGCTCTTTGTGGGACATACGTGGCCAAGGGCCCCGGTCGAACGCTTCGCGAGCGGCGTCGACCGCCCGGGCCATGTCCGCGTCGCGCGCTTCGGGGACTTTGAAATACGGCTCCTCGGTCGCGGAGTCGATGACCTCGATGACATCGGAGGAGGAGGGCTCCACCCACATCCCGCCGATGAAGAACCGGTCATCGTGGAGGATCGGTACGGCTGTCTTCTCGATCGTCATCGCGGGCGCTCCTGGTTCGTCGTGCGGATACGGGAGAACTTACGCGAGAGGCCGCGTCGGCGTGACGTCTGAAAGCAAAAGGGTCTCAAGTCCCAGCTGGCAGGCGACCTGCGTTCCTGGTCGAAGGTCATTCCGGTGCCGGCATCCGTCTGGCCCGCTGATATCGTGCGGGGGCTGTTCGGAGCTCTTTGCTCCACCTTCCGGGGTAGCTCAATGGCAGAGCAAGCGGCTGTTAACCGCTAGGTTGTGAGTTCGAATCTCACCCCCGGAGCACTCCCCGTCGTTCTCGCTGGTCACTGTGGTAGCCCCAGCACGAGTGGCTGCGGCTGATTATGTGTGAGCCGACGTGTGGACTCGGACCGCTCTACTCACTATCGCAGAGCGGCTGGCACGGGAACGCCTTCGGGAGGGGTCTGCTTCTCCCATGGTCGCGGCTTCCAGCAGACTGCGAATGCGACAACCAACAACCACCCCAACTCCGACAGCCATGCCGCTCCGTCTGAGATTGACAAGAAAGGTAGCGGAAGGGTGGCAGCTCCGAGCGCGAGCGCGCCGATTGCGCTACGGATAGCCCAGGATCTATTGAGCACACCACTCGTTGTCCAAAAGAGGAACGTTCGGAGGCGCGCCTCAGCCACGTCTGCGCCGATTCCGGAGGGAAGGAGTGCGATATTGACCGTTGAGCTCTTGAGGAAGGCGACGTAAGCGGCGGACAGCGCTATTGCAGCGCCGAGATAGAGAGCAGGAATGAGGCCGCGCGCCGGGATGAGCTGGCTTCCCTTCCCGGTCGCGAAGCGGACGCCGAGGATGCCGGTGTAGAGGGTGACGACAGCGCTAGCGGCCGTAACAACGAACGTACCCCGTTGCAGAGCTCGTTGTAGGGAGTCCGAGGCCACGGATATGTAGGCGTCGTGGACTGACTTGAACAAGGCGCGTTCGTTGGCTCTATCTGCATCGCTCTGTGCTGTACGCCGCGCACCCGAGGCATCCTCCGCGCTCGCTCGATCACGCTGCTCCGCCTTCCACTCATCGGCCAGCGCTTGTAGAGGGATGGTGAAGTTCTGCCCCTCTGATCCGTGCGGTGGCGAACCTGGGTCTCCAGGTTCCCAGTGCTCCCCGGCCATCAGAGGTTGTTGTCAGCGTCGGGGGCCTGGGTTTGGAAAGGCCGGGATACCTCACCGCTCGAATCGAGAAGCGAACCCTCGACAGAATGAGGCCGGCCGCTTGGAGGGCTATGGACCCAACCCACTCCGTCCTTCCGTTCGAGTTCCTCCGCAGGCACATCAGCCTGCTCGACTACGCACCACATAGTCCGCCATCCCTTCCGAGGGGTAGGGGTTCGATGCAGGGAGCCTTGTCGGTACTTTGAGCTTGCGCAAGGGGTTCACGGTGCAGCCACGTAGCTCAACAGGCCCTCCGTGACGGTGGGACGGATAGGCCACGGTCATCGGGTGCCGACGCCGACGAGACATCCGCCGAGGTCAGGATCAAAGCGGGTCCGGTTTTGCGGCGGCTTGGACATAGTCACATGAGAGAAGGCTTGAATCGGGGTCCTCTTGCGCCTACGCGCGCGACCTCAAGATGACGATGGAGCGCACGCACTCGCTCAGCGACAAGGCGATGTTGGGCCCGGTGTCCTAGCGACTCAATGCGGCAGGGAGTCATTACGGGGGATCCCGGAAGTACCATCACGGCGATGGCGAGGTCTCTGCGGATGTGACCATGACGCCCGCAGCTTCGCGGAGAGGGATTCTGGCGGCGGTATCCGTCGCACTGTTCTGCATCCAACTCGATTTCTTCGCGCTCAACCTCGCCCTTCCCGGTATCGGGGAGTCTTTCCATACCTCATCGCAGGCCACGCAGTGGACGATCAGCGCCTACATGCTCGCCCTCGGGTCGATGTTCATCGTGGGCGGCCGCCTAGGTGATATGTTCGGCCGGCGCCCCGTCCTGTTGTGGGGCATCGGCATATTCGTCCTGTCGTCGGTCGGTGCAGCCGTTGCCCCCGACATCGGGAGCCTGATCGGTTTCCGGGTGATCCAGGGCATCGGTGCCGCCTTCATTTTCCCCGTGGGTGTCTCGGCCATTTCCAACGCCTTCCCCGACCACATCCGAGCCCGAGCGCTCGGCCTGACGTTTGGTCTCGCCAATCTGGGCACCGCCCTTGGGCCGTTCGTGGGAGGTGGCCTGGCTGGCGGTCCCGGATGGCGCTGGATCTTCTGGGTGCTGGCCGCGTTGGCAGCTGCTTGCTTCCTGTTGGCCGCCAGGTTTGTCCCCGACAGCCGCGACGCGGCGGCGGATCGCCATGTCGATCTCCCCGGCGCCCTCCTGATTGCCGGTGGCGTCGGCCTCTTGAGTCTTGGGTTCATCCAGGGCAGCTCATGGGGTTGGGCATCCCTCGCGACGTGGCTTTGCTTCGCAGGCGCCTGCGCTTGTTTCGTCGTGTTCGTATTCCGCGAGCGGCTGGTCCAGCATCCGCTGGTGGACCTCCGCCTCTTTCGCAACCTTCCCTTCGTGCTGGTCATGACAACGGGAGCGGTTGGCAACGTTCTCTACGCGGTCACGGTGTTCGTGGAATCGCTGTACTTGCAGAATGTGAGAGGCCTCTCGCCGTTGTTGGCTGGAACGCTTTTCCTGGCACCTGCCCTGATGGTGGCACTGTCGGGCCCGATCGGTGGCCGCCTGGCGTCACGGTTCCAACCCTCTGCCGTCATGATCGCAGCCGCGCTCACGGCCGGAATCGCCGTGTTCTGCCTGACGTTCGTCGTCTCATGGGGCGCGTTCGTGACCGTATTCGCCGTCGCTGGCCTTGGTCTCGGACTCGGGTACACGTTCGTCAACGTCGCCACTCAGGACCTGGTGCCACTTGAACGGACGGGCGAAGCGTCGGGTGTCGTCCTCACAGTCGTCGTGACCATGGGTGGAATCGGCGTAGCGCTGGCAGCGACGATCATCAGCGGGTTCCAGCACGGGGGCCATGGGGTGGCCGACGCCTACGCCACGACCCTCCGCATCTTCGCGATTATCTGTTTCTGTTGGGCCATCATCGTCCTCGGAGCCCGTGCAGTCCTCGTGCGCCGGGGCAACATGGCGCCGCTGTTTAGTAGGCCGACGCCGAATAGGACCGGAGCACGTCGGCCTCCCGAGGCGACCCTTGACGAGGCCGGGACACACTGAAGCCGGAACCAGCGACGGTGCCGAGTTGAGGAGGCCGGCCGCTATGGTCGCCTCGACGACCCGTCGTTGCGGGCGCCCACTCGTTGTGCGCCCGCATTTCCGAAGAGTAGAACGTGCCGGCAATCCGTATGACGCGAAGCCGCAATTGGGGGAGTAGTGCTCGAAGGGCAGAAGATTCTGATCACTGGAGCGAGTGGGCGGGTCGCCTTCCCGATCGCCCGCGCGCTTGCCAAGGACAACGAGGTCTGGGGTGTCGCCAGGTTCACCAACCCCGGCTCGCAGTCCCGACTTGAGGCGGTAGGGGTGCGGCCGGTGGCCCTCGATGTCGCGGCCGCGGATTTTTGGTCGCTCCCTCACGATTTCTCGTACGTGTTCCACGCCGCCATGGCGAGCGGAGCTGACGGCTGGGCGTCGGCGTTCGAGATGAATTCGCAGGCGTCGGGACGGCTCCTCTATCACTGTCGAAGGTGCAAGGGCTTCGTGTTTTGCTCGACCGGCTCGATCTATCAGTATCAAGGGGGTCGGCCGCTGACCGAGAGCGATCCTCCCGGCGTCCCTCGGCTCGACAGCTACGGCAACTACAGCTTCTCGAAGGTGGCGGGTGAGGCCGTCTGCACGTGGATCTCTCGTGAGTTCGGGGTGCCGCTCACCATCATCCGCATCTGCTCGACCTACGGGCCCGAGGGGGGCACCCCGGCCGATCGTTTCGAACGGATGCTGGCGGGCAAGCCCGTCCGGCTGCATCCCGACGCACCGAACAACTTCAACCCGATCTACGAGGACGACTACGTGGCGCACGGCATCCGTGCCCTCGAGGTGGCGGACGCGCTGCCGGTGGTCGTCAATTGGGCGGGCAGCGAGACGGTGAGCGCGGAGGAGTACTGCGCCTACATGGGCGAGCTCGTCGGGATCGAGCCGACGATCGTCTACGACCCGGCCGTCCACACCGCCCTATGGCCGGACGTCACCCACATGCACGAGGTGCTTGGACGGACGAAGGTTCATTGGCGCGACGGATTCCGGCGCATGATCGAGGCGCGCCACCCTGAGTTGCCGCTCCGGGACCCCGCATAGCGGATCCTCAGCGCTACCACCAGCGGTCCTTGTCCCGCCCACCGGGGGCGGTCAAGATACGGCTGCCGTGACAAACCTCCGCCCGGCGGGTCAGTCCGTTTCATCTCGCCGCGCCCGGACCATGGCGCGCCGTCGGCGCACGTTCGGGGTGGGTGCGGTCGTAGTCGTGGTGGTGATCGCCATCTTGGTTTATGCGATGGGGTCTTCGGGCGGGAACAAAGCCGCGTCGCCGCCTCCCGCCGCGTCGGGCCACCACGGGGGAACCACGACGTCGATCCCGGGACTCGCGTCGTCGGGCGGGCACCATGCGGCCGCGCCGGCGGGGACCCCGGCGATCGAATCGGGCCTGCTGCCGTGGCAACTGGCGGCGCCACTGAGCCGGGAGGTCGCGGTGCCGGGTGCAGCCGGCGGCAGCGTCAGCGTGCTCGGCGGTCTCACGACGGGGAACGCGACGACGGCGGGTGTCGTGAACCTCGCCGTCCCAGCCGGAACGCCGACCGCCGCCGGCGCGCTCGCGAACCCGACCCACGACGCAGCCGGGACCATTCTCGGGGGCCGGGTCCTCGTCTTCGGCGGCGGCGTCCTCAGCTCCTTTTCGACGGTGCAGGCCTATCCGCTGACGGCGGCGGGGGCCTCCGCCACCGGTGTGGTCGTCGGGCAGCTGCCGCAAGCGCGTTCCGATGCGGCGGCCGTCACCATCGGGCGCACGGCCTACGTCGTGGGCGGCTACGACGGCACGGTCGCGGATCCGCAGGTGTTGTCTACGACGGATGGGAGCTCCTTCCACTCGGTCGGGTCGCTGCCCGTGCCCGTGCGGTACCCGGCCGTCGCCGCTCTGGGGCAGATGATCTACGCGTTCGGCGGCCAGCAGGTGAGCGGGGCGGCGGGCGCGGTGACTGCCATCCAGGGCATCGACACGGCGTCGGGGAAGATCCGGGTCGTCGGGCATCTGCCGCAGGCGCTCCTCGGCGCTTCCGCAGTGACGTTGGGAGGTGTGATTTACGTTGCCGGGGGATCGACCGGGCCGTCCGACTCGGGGGTCATTTATGCCTTCGACCCGGTCAAGGGTCAGGTGCTGGTTGCGGGGCATCTCATCTCGCCGTTGTCGAATGCAGCGGTGGCGACGGTCGCCGGCACGGCGTGGCTCGTCGGGGGCGAGAGCGGGAGCACACCGACCGCCGCGGTTCAGATGCTCAAGCCCAACATCAAGTTCGGAACCGCGGGTGCGCCCGGGGCCGGCTCGCCGTACTTCGGCGAGAAGCTGCTCGTTGCCGACCGCGGCAACAACCGGCTCCTCGTACTCGACGACACCGGCGCGGTGACCTGGACGTACCCGAACCCGCCGTCCATGCCGCCGCCACCCGGGCCCGGTGGGTTCTACTTCCCCGACGACGCCTTCTTCATCAAGAATGGCACGGCGATCATCTCGAACCAGGAGCAGAACGAGACGATCGTCCAGATCGGTTACCCGAGCGGCAAGATCTTGTGGAGCTACGGCCATCCCGCCCAGCCGGGCTCGTCACCGGGCTACCTCCACGAACCCGACGACGCGTACCTGTTGAAGAACGGCAACACGACCGTCGCCGACGCCGACAACTGTCGCATCCTCTTCATCAGCCCGGGCGGCTCTGTCCTCAACCAGATCGGCACGACGGGCTCGTGCGTGCACAACCCTCCCACGGAGGTCGGCGGCCCCAACGGCGACACGCCGCTCGCGGACGGGAACGTCCTCGTCTCCGAGACGAGGGGGTCGTACATCTCCGAGTACACGCCGAGCGGGAGCCTGGTGTGGACGGTGCACCTCCCGATCGCGTACCCGTCGGACCCCCAGCAACTCGGGCCCGACCTCTACATGTGTGCCGACTACACGAACCCAGGCGGCATCGTCGAGTTCAACAAGGCCGGACAGATCCTCTACACGTACCGCGCGCCGTCGGGCATCAACCGGCTCAACCAACCGTCCCTGGCCGAGCTGCTGCCGAGTGGCGTCTTCATGGCGAACGACGACTACCGCAACCGGATGGCGGCGATCGACCCGACGACTCAGGCGCTGGTCTGGAACTACGGGGTGCCTGACGTGGCCGGCACGGCACCCGGGGAGCTCAACACCCCCGACGGGTTCGACATCTTGAACCCGGACGGCTCGACGCCCACGCACCCGACGACGGGCTGAGGGCCCGGGCTCGGCACCACCCACACCCGCTGGCCGGGCTCGAGGCGGAGGTCGGCCGCGGTGCCGCGGCTGAGCTGCACCCAACAGTCCTCTCCATTGGTCAACGCGACGTCGACCTTGACCTCGAAGCCGAGGTGGGTGACACGCGTGATGGTGCCCGCGACGGCCCCGTCGGGTGGAGGAGTGTCCAGGGCTCGGTGGATCGCCAGGTCGTGGGGCCGGACCCACTCGCCGTTGAGGCGCGTGGCGGGCCCGAGGAACGTCAGCACGAACTCGTTGGCGGGGTGGTCGTACATGTCGGCCGGCGTGCCCACCTGCTCGAGGCGTCCGTGGTTGATGATGGCGAGGCGGTCGGCCACCTCCATCGCCTCCTCCTGGTCGTGGGTGACCAGCACGGTGGTGACGTGCAGCGTGTCGTGCAGGTCGCGCAGCCACTGGCGCAGCTGGGTGCGCACCTGCGCGTCGAGCGCGCCGAAGGGCTCGTCGAGCAGAAGCACCTTGGGCTCGATGGCGAGGGCGCGGGCGAGCGCCATGCGCTGACGTTGCCCACCGGAGAGCTGGGAGGGGTAGCGCTCGCCCAGGTGCGCGAGGCCGACGAGCTCGAGCAGCTCGTCGACCCGGGCCTTGATCTCGGGCTTGGGGCGGCGCCGGATCTCGAGACCGAAGGCGACGTTGCGCCGCACGGTCAGGTGGCGGAACGGCGCGTAGTGCTGGAAGCAGAACCCGACGCCGCGGCTGCGGGCCGGCGTGTTCGTCAGGTCCTCGCCTTCGATCCGGACCGTGCCCGTGTCAGCGGTGTCGAGGCCGGCGATGATGCGCAGCAGCGTCGACTTGCCCCCGCCGCTCGGCCCCAGGAGCGCCGTGAGCGAACCCGTCGGTACCTCGAGGGTGACGTCGTCGAGGGCGACGGCGTCACCGAAGTGCTTGGAGATGGATTCGACTTGGATGCTCACGCGGCCGCCTTTCCGTGCCACGCCTCGCGGTTGCGGTCCGTCATGGTGAGGAACAGCAACACGATGAGGGCGGAGAGGCACAAGGCCACGGCCCCCACGTACGCGCTCTGCGGGTCGAGGTTGTCGATGCTGTTGGAAATGAAGAGCGTAAGCGTCTGCGTCTTGCCGGCAATCGCGCCCGAGACGATCGCCACGGCGCCGAACTCGCCGAGGACGCGGGCGGTGGTCAGGGTGACGCCGTAAGCGAGGCCGCGCCGGATGTTGGGCAGCGTGATGCGGCGGAAGACGGTGAACGGCCGCGCGCCGAGAGTGCGCGCCGCCTGCTCCTGCTCGGTGCCGATCTCCTGGAGCACGGGGAGGACCTCGCGTACGACGTAGGGGAGCGAGACGGCGGCGGAGGCCATGACGATGCCGGGCACGGAGAAGATGACGGTGATGCCGCGGGCGGCCAGCCAGTTGCCGAGCCAGCCGGTGTGGCCGTAGACGAGGATGAGCGCGAGGCCGATGACGACGGGGGAGAGGGCGAGGGGGATGTCGACGAACGCATCGAGGAGCCAGGCGCCGGGGAAGCGGTGGCGGGCCAGGATGATCGAGACGCCGACGCCGAAGACGGTGTTGAGCGGGACGGCGATGGCGGCCACGAGGAGCGTGAGCCAGAGCGCGTGCAGGGCGTCCGGCGCGGTGAAGGCATGCCACGCCGCACCGAGTCCGTGTTGAAACGCTCGGTAGAACACCGTCCCGACGGGCAGGACGACGAGCAGGGCGAGGTAGCCGAGGACGCCGAAGCGCAGCGGCAGACGCCAGCGGTTCTCCTTCACACCGTGTCCGGGACGTCGAAGCGCCGGCGGGCCCAGCCGATGCCGAGCAGCACGAGCAGCGAGATCAATACGAGCACGATCGAGACGGCGCTGGCGGCGGGGAGGGCGTCGCTCTGGGAGAGGCTGAAGATCCAGGACGACGCGACCTCGGTCTTGAACGGGATGTTGCCCGAGATGAGCACGACCGAGCCGAACTCGCCCACGGCACGGGCGAAGGCGAGGCCGGCGCCGGCCAGCACCGCCGGCAGGACGCTCGGCAGCAGGATGCGGCGCAGGACCTGGCGCCGGGTGGCGCCGAGGGAGGACGCGGCGTCTTCGATCTCTGCATCGAGCTCAGCGAGAACGGGTTGGACGCTGCGCACGCAGAAGGGCAGCGTCACGAACAGCAGCGCGGCGCCGATGCCGAGACGGGTGCCGGCCAGGTCCAGGTGGAAGGGGGAGTTGGCGCCGTAGAGAGCGAGCAGCGTGAGGCCGGCGACGATCGTGGGGAGGGCGAACGGCAGATCGATGAGCGCGCTCACGACCGACTTGCCCTTGAAGTCGTCGCGCACGAGCACGAACGCGATGGCGAGGCCGGCGATCGAGTTGATGATGGCGACGATCAGCGCGGCGATCAGCGTCAGCTCGAGCGCGGCGACCGCCTCGGGCTGGGTCACGGCAGCCCAGAACGTGTGCCAGCCGCCGCTGAACGCGTTCGTGATGAGCGCGGCGACGGGGAGCAACACGAGCAGCGACAGGTAGGTGACGGCGAGTGCGGGACCGGCCGCCTTCTTCCCGAATACGCCGGCGTGGGCCAGGGCGGAAGAGGGCGCCACCAGGGAGTAGCGACGCGATCTCCCCCGCCCTGGCCCACGCTCGGCCGGCGCCGGATCTCGGGAAGGGGGGCCGAGCCCGAGATCCGCGACGGTGGCATCGAGGTTGGTCATGCTGTGTGTTCCGGCTCCCTATCCGGCACTGCCCGCTCGGTTATCCGCTGGCGGTCGACACCCCGAGCGATTGCTCGACGTGGGCCACGATGCCGGTCTGCGGGTCGAAGAACTTCGTGTTGACCGCCGTCCAGCCGCCCAGGTGGTCGATGGTGAAGAGCGTCTTCGGTTGCGGGAAGTGGAACTGCTTCGCGACCGACTGCAGCACCGGGCGGTAGCCCTGCTGCCCCCAGACTTTCTGGCCGGCGGGGGAGAGCAGGTAGGTGACGAACGCCTTGGCGGACGGGCCAGCGGTCTTCGTCACTGCGATCGGGTTCTCGATGAGGATCGTCTGGGGCGGCGTGACGATGTCCAGCGCCTCGCCCTTGCTCTTGGCGTAGAGCGCGTCGTCCTCGTAGTCGAGGAGGACGTCACCCTGTCCCGAGAGGAACGTCTGCAGGGCGGCGCTCGCACTGGAGGGCTGCGCGACCGAGTTGTGGAGCAGCTGCGAGAGGTACGTCTGTGCCTGGGCGGACGTCTTGCCGAGCGCGAGCTCAGCGCCGTACGCCGCCATGATGTTCCATTTCGCACTGCCCGAGCTGAAGACGTTCGGCGTGATCACCCCGACGCCGGGCTTCACGAGGTCGGCCCAGCTCGTGATGTGCTTGGGGTTCCCGGGCCGCACGATGAAGCTCACGATGGAGTCCGTGACGATGCCCTTGGTGGCGCTCTTGTCCCACGTGCTCGACACCAGGCCGGCCTTGACCAGCTTGGCCATGTCCGGCTCGAGCGAGAAGTTGACGACGTCGGCCGGCAGGCCGTCGACGACCGAGGTCGCCTGCGTGCCCGACGGGCCGAACGAGCCCGCCACCGTGACACCGGCACCGGAATTGGTCTTGGCGAAGTCGGCCCCGAGGGTCGTGTAGGCCGGCTTAGGGGTCGAGTAGGCGACGAGGTTGACACTGCCGCCGGTCTGGGCACCGGCGGCAGTGGGGACTGCAAGCAGGCCGAGGGGGGCCGCGGCGAGGGCGGCCAGGCCAAGGCCCCGCCCGAGGGCGCGGCGGGAGGGTCCCGAACGGGCTCCGGGCGTGGAGGGATGGGGTGATCTCGTTTGCATTGAAGCAGACTAATACACGCGGGTTCCTAAATACAAGTGGATTAGTCGGGATTAGGCTGTCCAACCACGCTTACGCGGGCTCTCCGTGTTGATTTCCCCTGGTGAGGAGCTACTGGGTGACGGCCTGGCGGCCGCCCTCCACGACCAGGGCGTAGATGACGAGGACGCCGATGCCGATGTAGGCCAGCGACCAGATCGGGTAATACGGCATCCACCAGATGGCGCTGACGGCGATGACGGCGCCGGCGAGGACGCCGATCCAGCGGCTGATCTGCGAGCGGGCCATGACGCCGAGCGCGCAGAGGATCAGCACGATCCCGACGATCAGCCAGAGCCAGCCGTAGTTCTTGAGGGTCGTGCCGAACAGTGCGTTCTGCAGGTTCTCCGGCACCGCTCCCTTGTAGCGGAAGGCCCAGATGGCGTCGAAGATGCGCATGATCCCGGCCACGCCCAGGATCACTGCCGCGAAGACGAGCCAGCCTTTTCCGTCGTTGTCCATGCCCCTACCTCCTGTGTAAGAGCGGGGGCCGTTGCGGGTCCCCGTATCCCCGGCCGGGTGCACCCAAGAATGAGGGCGTTCCCGGCCCTCGGAATTCAGGTTAAAGCCGCGTGGGCACGAGATCAGGGATACAGATGCTGCTGCTCTTCGGCCTGCCGGACCGGGTCAGTCGGGGTCTCGGAAGTCCTCGTCCTCGCCGTCGTCGTTCCCAGGCGGTGAGGCCTGCATGCGCTCGATCCAGCTGCCGAGCCGGCGCCCCAGGTCCTGGACCCCGCCGGCCGCCCGCTCGAGGATGCGCGAGAAACGCTCCCGGTAGTGCGCCACGGCGTCCTCGAACTCCTGCGACGGCGGCGGCTCTTGGCCCCGCCGTGGGTAGTCGCCGTCGCGGATGCGGTCGTAGGCGCCCGTCTGCACCCACTCCATCAGCTCCTTCACCCGCTTGACCGCGACCGGGTGTGTCAGGTTGAGCTCCGACCAGAAGCGGGTGTGGCGTGAGAAGAGGTCGTCCTCGCTGTCGTAGTCCGCGCACTGTTGGAGGAAGGCGTCGAAGTCCATGCCGGGCACCGATCCGCCTGCGAGCGTCATCAACACCCGGCAGGGCTGCAACGGGTCGGCCATGATCAACGCCGCGGCACGGTCGGCGGTGAGCTCGGCGGCGCGGTGCCACTCGAGGAGCGCCAGGTACATGGCGCGGACGGGGAGCCCCAGCAGCAGCGAGCGCGGCAGCGCACCCTTCATGAATTGGCTCAACAGGAGGAGGGCGGTCGTGTAGTAGTAGTGCTCGGACAGCACGTGCGAGAGCTCGTGGCCGAGGACGGTCTCGACCTCCTTGTAGTCGAACGACCGGAGCAGCGAGGAGTTGACGACGACGAGCGGGGTCTTGGCGCCGATCGTCATGGCGTTGATCTCGGGGTCGTTCACGAGGTAGAGGTCCGGCGTCGTCTCGAGGTCCAGGATCCGAGCGCAGCGGACGTAGGTCTGGAAGACCTCGGGGACCTGGCCCGGCCCGAGGCGGATGGCGTTGCCCATGACGATCTGGCGCAACCGGCGTTCGTGGCCGAGGTCGGTCAGCCGCTTGATGACGGTGTCGAGGAGGGGCACAGAGTGCAGCGCGGAGGTGGCCGCCTTGTCGGCCGGGTGCTCGTAGGCCTTCGGGCTGATCTGCTCGTAGCCACGGACTACTTCGATCGCCACCGGCGGCCTCCCTGCTCGTGTCGGAAGCCGAATTTAGGTCACCTTTGACTCGCCGTGTCCGGCGGGTTCCAGAGGCGCGCCAGACGCGCCGGTCGGTGGCCGGCGTCAGAGCCGGCTGTTGTAGCCCGCGATGGTCTGGTCGACGCTCGACTGCGCGTTGTTCACGGCCTTCGAGGCAGACACGCCCTGCGTGTACATGGAGATCTCGGCGTTCAGCACGTCCGTGCGCACGTCGGCGTAGGGGCCGATGACCGAGCCCGAGGTGGCAGCGGAGTCCACGCCGTTGTTGATCTCGTTGTAGGCGACCTTGTAGCCGGGGTCGGTGGCCCACAGGTGTTGGACGGTCGCCGTCTGTGTCGACGACTTGCGCACGGGGATGTAGCCCGTGCCCGCGGACCAGGTGGCCACGCTCTGGGTGTTCATCAGATACGACACGAACGTCCAGGAGGCCGCCTGCTCCAGGGCCGGCACCTTGTTCGACATGTACACGCCGCCGCCTCCGGGCTCGATCCCACCCTTCACCGAGGAGCTGTACACCGGGAAGGGCCCGATGCCGAGCTTGACGTTGGAGTACTGCCCCTGGCCGAGGAGGCTCGTCACCGTGCCGAGCGCGGCCGATGTCTCGATCGTCATGCCGTACTTCCCGCTCCCGATCCCGAGGAGATTGTCGTACTGGTCGGGCCCGGTCGACGGGTTGGTCGTCGCGTCGCCGGAGCGCACCAGCTGGCTCAGCTGGCTGAAGATGGAGTCCGCCGTCGCGTTGTTGAAGGAGGCCTTCGTGGCGCGGGCGTTGCGGCCGTTGCTGTTGTTCACGAACAGCTGGTTCGCCGAGGCCAGCCAGGTCTCGAGGTGCCACGGATCGAGCACCAGCCCCATGCCGCTGCCCGAGGCCTTGAGCGTCTTGGCGTCGCTCAGCATCTGCGGCAGCGTGAGCGGCGGGTTGTTCGGGTTGAGGCCCGCCTTGGTGAACGCGTTCTGGTTGTAGTACACGATCGGCGCGGAGACCGAGAACGGCATGGCCCATTGGACGCCGTTGACCTTCCAGTAGGCGAGCGGCCGGGCGAGGAAGTCGCTCGTCGAGTACTTGGCCGCGTTCATGCACGACTGCACCGGCAGGAACGAGCCGGTGTCGATCGCTTCCTGGGTGCGGTCGTCCTCGAGCTGCACGACGTCCGGCAGCTGGCCGTTGCTCAGGCCTGCCGTGTACTTCTGCCAGGTGTCGTCGTAGCCGGCCTGGGTGACCAGCGTCACGTGCACCTTCGACTGCGACGAGTTGAACGCGCTGGCGATCCCCTGCAGCACCGTGAGGTTGGCGGACGAGGCCGACTCCCAGAACGTGATGTTCACGGTGCCCTGGTGCTTGGCCAGGGCCGACAGATTGCAGCTGGGCAGTTTGGTCGCGGCGCCGGCCGGCTCGGTGACGACCGCGGTCGCGACCGTGGTCGCCGCAGCACCCGAGACGACGAACAGCGCGGCAGCGGCGAGGCGGAAGCGGTGGCGGAACGGGGGGGCGGAGCGCATGCCTATTCGTAGCACCCGGGCCGGCGCGGCCACGGGCACCCACGGCATGCGCGACCCTTCACGTCGGGCTACTTGACGGCCCCCGCGGTGAGGCTGCGCACCAGTTGTTTCTGGAAGATCAGGAGCAGGATCACCAACGGGACGAAAGCGATGACCGCGCCGGCCAGCGCCACCGGGATCTGCGACACCTGGGTGCCGAGGAGCTGTTTCAGCCCGAGCTGCACGGTGTAGAGCGGCGTCGACCCACCGGTCGAGACGAGCGGCCACAGGTACTGGTTCCATGCGCCGAGGAAGGAGAAGACGGCCAGCGCGGCCAGCGACGGCCGGGCCAGCGGCACCGCCACCCGCGTCATGAACCGGAGATGGCCGTAGCCGTCGAGCTGGGCCGCCTCCTGCAGGTCGCGCGGGATCTGCAGGAAGGCCTGGCGCATGAGGAAGATGCCGAAGCCCGTGGCGAGGAACGGGATGGACAGGCCCTCGTAGCTGTTGAACCAGTGCAACGACGTGACCGTGTCGAGATTCGTGATGAACGTCACCTCGAGCGGGATCATCAGCGTGGCGAGGCAGACGACGAACAGTGTGCGCTTGAACGGGAAGTGCAGGAAGGCGAAGGCGTAGGCGGCGAGGATGGACGTGACCAACTGCCCGACCACGATGATCGCCGTCATGACGGCCGAGGTCGCCATGTACTTGGACATCGAGCCCGACGTCCATGCGGTGGCGTAGTGGCCCCACTGCGGGTTGGTGGGAAAGAGCGGCGGTGGCTGCCGCACCAGCTGGTCGGGTGGGAGAAGCGAGTTCACGATCGTGACGTAGATCGGGAACAGGATGATGATGGCGAACGCCGTCAACATCGCATAGCTCCCCAGCGTGCGGAGTTTGCGGCGCGGGCGACGCGGCGGCACGGGAACGCCGGCCGCGGTCTGTGCCTCGGGTGCGGGCGGCTCGGGCGGCGACGTCTCGTCGGGCGGTTGCAGGTCCGTCACGACGAACGTCCCCGTGTTCTCCGTCGTGCCGGCTGTCCCTTCAGCGGGCATAGCTCACCCTCCGCTCGAGGAACCGCATCTGCAGAAGGGTCATGCCAAGGGTGATGAGGAAGAGCACCGTCGCCATCACGGCGGCTTGCCCGGTGTTGTTCCCGAGCGCCGGCGAATTCGTGTTGACGATGTTGTAGATGAGGACGTTCGTGTGCAGGCGCACCGCGTTCATGGGGCCGATGAGGATGTCGATGGCCCCGAAGGCCTGCATGGCGTAGATCGTGCTGACGATGACGGCGAAGAAGATGGTGGGGGAGAGGAGCGGCACCGTCATGCGCCAGAAGCGCGTCCACGCATTGGCGCCGTCGATGCGCGCCGCCTCGAGCAATTCGTCGGGGACCGACTGCAGCCCGGCCAGCATGATGATGAAGGCCAGCCCGAGGAACTGCCAGATCGTGATGACTGCGACCGCGGGCAGGGCCCAGGTCGTGCTCTCGAGGGCCGGCGGGTTCGGGTTGATGCCGAGCCAGGGGAGCAGGCCGACCACCGGGTTGAGCAGTGTGCCGAAGACGACCGACGCCACCGCCACCGAGGAAACGACGGTCGAGGAGAAGATCATCCGGTAGATCGCCATGCCCTTGAGCTTGCGGTGGGCGGCCACCGCAAGCGCGAGCCCGAGGATCAGGCTGATCGGGATCACGAGCACCACGAAGATCAGTGTGGTGACGAGGCTCTGGGTGAATTGCGTCGACGTGAGCGTCTGGCCGATCTGGTGTAGCCCGACATAGTGCGCCGGCAGGCCGGGCACCGGCGGCGTCTCGTACAACATCAGCTTGAAGTTGCGGAAGAAGGGATAGAAGGAGAAGGCGCCGAACAACACGAGCGCCGGCAGCAGCAACCCGTACGCGAGGAGCGCCTCCTTGCGTTTGCGCGTGCGCAGTCCGTGCCGCGGGGCGGGCGACACCGTGACACCCGCCGGCTCAGCCGGCTCCGCCACTCCGCCGATGCCGGCGGTCACCGTCGTCACGACGGCCCCAGCCGTTCGCCCGTCGCCGCGTCGAAGAGGTGGTACGCCTGTGGGTCCGGCGCCACGCCGATACGCACGGACTCACCGATCGCCGGCCTCGGTGCGGCGGCGCCCTGGCGCACGATGAGCCGCGTGCCCGTCTCGGTCGTGCAGATCACGTGGGTCTCCGCTCCGAGCAGTTCGACGATGACGACGCTCGCCCCGATCGACCCGTCCGAGCTGAGGTGCACCGCCTCCGGCCGAAGTCCGAGCACGACGTCGGGACCGGCGCCCCGAACGAAATCGGCCACCTCCGCCGGCAAGGGAACCGACGCGCCGGGGAACGCCACACACAAAGTGCCCGGGCCGGGGGCGCCCTCCGGCTCCGTACCCGACGGCCCGCTTTCCACCAGCATCCCGTTGATCAAGTTCATGCCCGGGCTCCCGAGGAAAGCGGCCACGAAGGTGTTGGCCGGCCGGTTGTAAAGCGACTGAGGCGACGCGACCTGCTTGAGCTTGCCTTCGCTCATGACGGCGATACGGTGGCCCATCGTCATCGCCTCGACCTGGTCGTGCGTGACGTACAGCGTCGTTGTCGACAGGCGTGCCTGCAGTTCGACGATGTCGGCCCGCGTCTGGACGCGCAGCGCGGCGTCGAGGTTCGACAGCGGCTCGTCCATCAGGAAGACCAGGGGCTCGCGCACGATGGCACGGGCGAGCGCCACCCGCTGGCGCTGGCCGCCCGAGAGCTGCGCCGGCTTGCGCCCGAGCAATGCCCCCAGGCCGAGCGTGTCCGCCGCCCGTTTCACTTTGGTGGCGCGCTCCTCCTTGTCCACGCCGCGCTGGCGGAGCGGGAACTCGATGTTCTTCGCCACCGTCAAATGCGGGTACAGCGCGTAACTCTGGAAGACCATGGCCACGTCCCGATCTTTGGGGTCGACGTCGTTGACCACCTGCTCGCCGATGCTCACGGTGCCCTCGGTCAGCTCCTCGAGGCCGGCCACCAGCCGCAGCGCCGTCGTCTTGCCGCACCCCGATGGGCCGAGGATCACCAACAGCTCGCCGTCGGTCACCGACAGGGTCAGGTCGTCGACGGCCGCCGTCTCCCCGAAGCGTTTGGTGACCCCCTCGAAGCTGACCTGTGCCAACGTGCTCCTCCGCGTTGCGGCGCCCTGGGCTGCTCAATCGTCAGCCGCACGGTACCGGGGCCGGCCGCCTCCGGCACGGACGGCGTTGTTGCCGACTCGAGTTGCAACCAGCAGGACGGGAAACGTCGAAGGGGGTGACAAATCCAGCGGCGCGGCATATGCCGCTTTCGACTCATTTTTCGGAAAATGACAACGCCGATCGACTCGGTTCGAGCCCGGATGATCGGCTTTGCGGTCTTATTCGCCAAATCCGATCAATTGATCAGGCTCGTGTGATCGATTCGACCCCAACCGACCCTGATCCGGTGATCACTTTTTCCGCGAATGAACAGAGCGTCCCTCATACGCCCGCACTCCGCACGACACCCCACCGCCCGGCCCCCACGCCTGATCAGCTCACGGCCTCAGCCGGCCGCCTGCTCAGTTCGCCGGGACCTTCCAGCCCATCGACTCGGCGATCTCCTTGCAGGTCGGGCACAGCCCGTAGCGCTTCGGGTCGCGCCCGGGCACCCACTCCTTGCCGCACAGCGCCCGCACCGGCGTTGAGTTCACGATGCCTTCGACCACGCTCGGGCCCGCCGAGACGAACTCGCCGGCCCCCTCGCCTTTCTTCGGCGTGTAGCCCTCCAGCACGATGTGGGCCATCCGGTCGTGGTCCCCGTCGTCCAGGTCGGGCCGGGGCCGGGCCGGCGCCAGGGTGGTCCCGCGCTCACCCTCGGGGACCATTGATGCCCTTGGCGCGCTGATGGTCCGGCCCACGTCCCTAGGCTAGATCTCTTCTCTTTTGGAGGCTGCCGCTAGCAACCCCAAGCTGCCGCCGGACCTCGAAAAGGGGGGCTTGACCAGGTCTTCCATCACGGGAACAACCATCGCCCCGAAATGGTTGACCAGTCAAAGGAATTCGTGCTTACGACATTACGTAAGGACGGACCGACCAGAAGGAAATGCCATGACGAACGAGAACGTGACACTCCCATTGCTCCCCCTCACCTCAGGGGTGGTGCTGCCGGGGATGGTGTTCACCATGGCGCTCGAGTCCGACGAGGCCCGTGCTGCCGTGGAGTCCGCCCGCTCGGCCGGCGGACGCCTGCTGCTCGTGCCCCACATCGACGGCCGCTTCGCCCGCGTGGGCGTGGTCGCCGAGGTCATGGAGGAGGGTGAGCTGCCCGGCGGGCTCAACGCCGTCGCCATCCGGGGTGACCACCGTGCGACCATCGGGACCGGTGTGCCCGGGACCGGCAACGCCCTGTGGGTGGAGGCCGAGCCCATCGCCGAGCCCGAGGCCACTCCTGCCGCGCAGGAGCTGGCTCGTGAGTACCGCGCCGTGCTCGAGAACATCCTCCACACCCGTGGCGCCGGCCGCATCGCGGCCCAGCTGCGCGAGATCACCGAGCCGAGCGGCCTCGCCGACGTGGCGGGCTACTCGCCGGACCTCTCGCTGACCCAGAAGGTCGAGGTCCTCGAGACCATCGACGTCGAGGCGCGGTTGCGCCTCGTCCTCGGCTGGGCGCGGGACACGCTCGCGGACTTGACCTTGCGCGAGAAGATCAAGACCGACGTCGAAGAGGGCATGGAGAAGACCCAGCGCGAGTTCCTCTTGCGTCGCCAGCTCGATGCCATCCGCAAGGAGCTCAACGGGCTCAGCGGCGACAAGGACGGGGAGGACCCCGACGACTATCGGGCCAAGCTCGAGTCCCGTGATCTCCCCGAAGACGTCCGCAAGGCCGTCGAGCGCGAGGTCGACAAGCTCGAGCGCACGAGCGACCAGAGCCCGGAGACGGGATGGATCCGCACGTGGCTCGACACCGTGTTCGAGATTCCGTGGGGCGTCGAGTCCGAAGACAGGCTCGACATCCCGGAGGCCTCGCGCATCCTCGAGGCCGACCACGACGGGTTGGCTGACGTGAAAGAGCGCATCCTCGAGCACTTGGCCGTGCGCAAGCTCCAGGCCGAGCGCGGGCTCGCGCCCGTCGACGGGCGTGGCTCCGGTGCGATATTGGCGTTGGTCGGCCCTCCGGGTGTCGGCAAGACGTCGCTCGGCGAGTCCGTGGCCAACGCTTTGGGTCGGAAGTTCGTGCGTGTCTCGTTGGGTGGTATTCGTGACGAGGCCGAGATCCGTGGGCACCGCCGTACCTACGTCGGTGCGCAAGCGGGTCGCCTGGTCCGCGCACTTCGTGAGGCCGGGACCATGAACCCGGTCATCGTGCTCGACGAGGTCGACAAGATCGGGACCGACTACCGGGGCGACCCCTCCTCGGCGTTGCTCGAGGTGCTCGACCCGGCTCAGAACCACACGTTCCGTGACCACTATTTGGAAGTGGACCTCGACTTGTCGCGGGTGTTGTTCATCGCGACCGCGAACGTCAGCGAGACGATCCCGGGGCCCCTGTTGGACCGGATGGAGGTCATCAGGATCGACGGGTACACCGAGTCGGAGAAGGTCTCCATCGCCAAGCACCACCTCATCCGGCGCCAGCTCAACAGGGCGGCGTTGCGTGAGGACGAGGTGTCGATCGACGACGAGGCGTTGCGCGTCATCGTGGCCGATTACACCCGGGAAGCGGGCGTGCGAAACCTCGAGCGCGAGCTCGGCAAGCTGCTCCGAAAGGTGGCGACGAAGCTCGCCTCTGGCGAGGCGACCGCACCGGTCGTCGTAGGGAAGGACGACGTGCGTGGCTGGTTGGGCCGTGCACACTTCTTCTTCGAAGCGGCGGACCGCACTTCGGTGCCCGGTGTCGTCACGGGTTTGGCCGTGACGGGTGCCGGTGGCGATGTGTTGTTCGTCGAGGCGAGCGTGTCCGACGGGCCAGAGGGCCTGACGTTGACGGGGCAACTCGGTGACGTCATGAAGGAGTCGGCGGAGATCGCCTTGTCGTACGTGCGCTCGCACGCCGAGGAGCTCGGGATCGACCCGGCGGCCTTCACCGGCAAGCGCTTCCACGTGCACGTCCCCGCAGGGGCCGTGCCCAAGGACGGGCCGTCCGCCGGCGTCACCATGACGACGGCATTGGTCAGCCTGTTGCGGGGCGTCCCGGTGCGTTCTGCCGTCGGCATGACCGGTGAGGTCACGTTGCAAGGCCGGGTGTTGCCGATCGGTGGAGTCAAGCAAAAGGTGCTGGCCGCTCACCGGGCGGGGCTGACCGAGGTCATCCTGCCCGAGCGCAACGGCCCGGACCTCGAGGATGTCCCGGAGGAGGTCCGTGACGTCATGAAGTTCCACCTGGCGGCCACGATCGCCGACGTGCTCACCCCGGCTCTGTCCGGGGAGGGCGCGGAGGCGCCGGCGGCCGGGGCGGACAGCGAGCGCCACAACGAGCTCGTCAACGCCGCCTAGACCCAGACCCGCATAGGTTTGTGACCGTCCCCGGCCGGGCAGACTGGCCGGGGACGGAACGAATCCCTCGATCGGAGCGTGCATGGACGACAAGGAGATCGTGAAGCGGATCACCGAGCTTGCTGCCGAAGAGCAGGAGCTCGAGGAGGCGCATGTCGGCGAGGGTCTCTCCGACGACGAGCTCAAGCGCAAGCGTGACCTCGAAATCACACTCGACGAGATGTGGGACCTCTTGCGCCAGCGCCGCGCCAAGCGCAGCGCTGGCCAGGACCCCGACGCGGCCCAGCAGCGCTCCGCCGATACCGTCGAGGGCTATCTCCAGTAGCTCGTAGGCCGTCGCCCGCCCAAGGGCCGGTCCCAGATTTGTTCTGTTTCAGCGACCCGGCATGCGGCGGTTGAACGCGGGAGCGAAGATCCCGACGAGCCCGCGCAGGTTTCCGATCGTCACGTCCAGCCAGTCGAACGAGTCGCGCCAGACGGCGATCTGCCCGTCGCGCACGACGAACCGGCCGTAGACCCAGAAGCGGCTGGCCCACTTCTTGAAGGTCAGCTCGTCGACCCGGTCGGTCAGGACAACGTCGCCGTCGGTCGCAACGTGATGGAGGTAGGCGTTGAACCCGAAGCGATCCGGCCGCATGATCGGCCTCGCCAGGGCTTCGAGGCGGTCCCGGCCGTGGATCGTCGGCAACGAGACGTTGATGTATTCGAGGTCTTCGGTGACGAGCTCGAGGACGCGGTCGATGTCCCACCGGCCCCAGGCCTCCAGGAACTCGACGACGACATCCGCCGGTGCAACCTGCGCCGAAGAGGCGTTGGATCGCTGCGAAGTGGGCATCGCACCCTCCTTCCTGTGGAACTTTCAGACCGTAGTGGTGCGCCGGTAGCGACGCCACACGGACGGCCCGACGACCAAAGCCACGAACACCAACAGCGCAAGTAGGAACAGCAGCGTGTAGCTGCCGTAACCGCCGTACGAGAACCTCACGGTGTGCACGCCGGGACCGACGTCGACTCCTACCAACGCCGGTGCCACCATGACGGTGGGTTCCGGGTGCCCGTTGACTGTGACGGTCCAACCAGGGTCGTACGACGCGCTCAGGACCACGGTGGCACGCCGATTGGTCTTCACCACCGCGCTGGCGTTGCCCTGCGCGAGGCTCGCGTGCTCGACCACCACGTGACCCGGCGACCCGGTCAACGAGGTCCCTCCCGACGCCGTGGGTGGCGAGGCGGGACCGCCGTTGAACGCGACCGTGTCGTCTTCTTGGTCCGACAGCGCCGTCGACTCCAAGAGCGGCACGCTCTGAGTCCCGATGTCCGCCCGGTTGGCGTCGAGCACGCCCGTCGTGTCGTACACGTGGATGTAGCCAGGGTCGGGCAGCGCCCACAGGCAGTAGTCGCCCGCGCAGCGCACTAGCTCCGCCGGGACCTCCGGTGACCAGGGAGAGCCATCAGGCATCGTCGCCGGGGTGAGCAGGTAGCCGATGCCGAACAGGGGATAGTCGCCCGGGTTGTTGACGTCGAAGTGATACTCGGGGTCGGTCATGAGCGAGGCGGTACGTAGCGTGTAGCCGACCTCGTCGATGTCCTTGCTCTCGAGGTACTTGAAGACGGGGACCTCGCCGATCAGGAAGTCGTTGCCCCAGTTCGTGGGCTGGCCCGCGTACACCCTGCCGCGTGGGTTCGCGTTGGTGTAGGCGAGCAGGGAGTCGAGCGCAGGCCCTTGGGACGTGTCGGCGTTCGCCTGATAGGCCACGTTGGCGGCGTTGCCGCTGTTGTACGTGTCCATGGACGTCCAGGCGGGGATGAGGACCACGATCGCTCCCACGATGCAGAGGTCGGCCACGAGGAAGCGACCCATCGGACGCTGGAGGCGTTGCCGGCGGTCCTCGGGCACGAGCTTGGTGCCCGACTCCACGAGCAGCCGCCCGACGAACACGAGACCGATGCCCGCCAGCAGGATTCCCGAAAGGTGCATACCCATCTCGAAGCGCCGGATGAAGACGTCACTGCTCCCGGGAAGAACCGAGTACAGCCCTCCCCACGTCGTGCGCCCGAACGTCATCAGCGTCGTGACGACGAACATGGCCACCAGGGCACGTCCGGCCACGAAGGTGCGCCACCGCACGATGCAGACGACCACCCCGACTGCACCGAAGATGGTGATGACCGCGATCCAGTGGTTGCGGTCGAAGATCTGGCCCCTGACGAGCCAGTCCAGGATTTGTCGTGCGCCGTAGCCGTTCTCCAGGCCGGTCCCCTCGAGGACCTGATTGCGTGCCGCCCAGTGCGATTGCTGAAGCACCGGCACGATGACCCACGCCGATGCCAACAGCGCCGAGCCACCAATGAGCACGGCCCGGACCAACCGGCGCCGGAGGTCTGACGGCACCAGGAAGGGGAACACGATGACGGCCACGAACGCGAGGTAGCCCGTCTCGAAGTGCAGGCCGACGGTCACCATGATGAAGAAGACGGCCGGCAACACGGAACGCCGCACCGAATGACGCGCGTCGAGGGCGCGGAAGGTGAAGGCCCATGCGAGCGGCAACGTCCACGACGCCCACAGCTGGGTCCACACGCCGTAGCCGCGCCAGATGTAGGCCATGTCCTCGTAGCCGATACCGGCCGCCGACGTGAGCAAGGGCGAGATGAGCGCAGCCGCGCCGGCGGTCCAGCGGCCGAGTCCGAAGACGCGGGCCGCCCAATAAATCACCAACGGCCAGAGCGCCAACAACAGGTACATCGACCAGCGGAACGCCGTGTCCGGGTCGATGAACGTGCCGAAGAGCCCGGTGATCATGGACGGCAGGCTCTGGTAATGGAGGAACTGCGGCGAGCCGAGTCCCAGATACGGGTACCAGCTCGTAAGCGGCAGATGGCCCTGGCTGATCCGGGTCGACGCGAAGCGCACCATCTGTTCGTGGATCGAGCTGTCGTCGAGGTACGGGACGGCGGTGAGCTCGGGCCGCAGCTCCACCAACCCCCAGATGATGGCGACAACGACGAGACTCCAAGGAGCGAAGCGCACCCACCATGGGTCCCGCAGATCCGGAGTGGCGATCTGCTTTTTGGGCGTGGCGACCTGGTCCGCGCCGGTGACGGTCGGGGCCGTCGTCACGACGAGGTCAGGAACGTCGGGAGTGCAGCAGTCGCCCTCGTTCGCGGCGTCGGCACCGGGTCATGTTGCCAAACCCTCCAAGCCGATGGGTCTCATGCAGAGCTTTAGGCACAGGTAGACGGGTTGGCCGTCGGTAACATCCCGGCGGGGCTGTAGCTCAGTGGTCAGAGCAGAGGACTCATAATCCTTGGGTCGTGGGTTCGATCCCCACCAGCCCTACTCACCGTCCGATCCACGTCCTCACGTACTCGGCCGTGTTCTACGCCGAGGGCGAGCTGTCAGCACTTAGGCCAAGGAACTTGAGTGACCCGGGATCCAGGAACACGTTGACGCGGGACGGGATCCTTTCCGTTTGGTCGAGACGCGGCAACGCCGTAGACGATCGACGACTTTGCCTTGGGCTTGGTCGCGGTGGCCAGCGCCCTTTCAGCACGAGTCAAGTGATCGCGCGCGAACCCAATAGGCGGATCATCGTCCAAACGTTCGTTTCACAAACCTCCAGTAAATCGGGCATTTCTCGCGCAAGGTCGCTGGGTCACCCTTGTTTCTCGAACCGCCGGTGGGTGGGGCTGGATCGCTGTGAGTCCTTTTCACTCGCTTTTACGACAGGACCGAAAGGGGTTCACAAAATGAGATTTCGTGGAATCAAGGGTTTGGCGGCGGTGGGTTCGGGCGTGGTGATCGCCGGTGCGCTGTCCGCAGGCGCGCTCGCTGCGATGGCTAGCCCGGGTCTGCCCGCGTTGCCCGCTGGCATCTCGCTGCCGGCACCGTCTGTACCCAGCCTGCCGTCTGTGACGTCCTTGCCCGTGCCGAGCCTTCCTTCGCCCGGGTCGCTGCCGACCCCGAGCCTGCCCTCGCTTGGTTCGCTGCCGATTCCGAGTCTGCCGTCTGTGACATCTCTACCTGTGCCGAGCCTGCCCTCGCCTGGGTCGCTCCCCACCCCGAGCCTG
>DATMMN010000066.1:0-16920 GCA_035569675.1 Acidimicrobiales bacterium
GGTTTCAGGCAGGCCATGGCGCACGCCTTGTTGCGAAGCGCGTCGACGACGCGGCGCGGCGTCGTCAGCGACTCGTCGAGGCAGACCGGCACGGGCAGCTTGCGCGCGAACCGCGCGAGCGCGACCAGGTCGGCCGGTGGCAGGGGCTGTTCGACGCACAGCACGCCGGAGTCGGCCAGCGCCGCCAGCACGGCGACGTCCTCGTCGGTGTCGCGGAACGAGCCGTTCGCATCGACCTGGATCACGAGCTCGGGGTGGGCGGACCGCACGCGTCGAACGGGTTCGAGTTCCCACCCGGGCTCGATCTTCATGCGCAGGCGGGTGGCGCCGGCCGCGACGGCGCCCCCGACCTCTTTGAGCAAGATGTCCAGGTCACGTCCGGCCGGGATCCCGACCACCGCGCCGACGGGGAGCGCCTCGAACCCCGTTTCGATGCCGAGGGAGGCCGAGAGGGGGCGGTCGACGGCTCGCAGTTCGGCGTCGGAGACCGCCATCTCGAACGCAGCGGCGAGCATCCGGTCGGCGGGCGAACTCCCGAAGAGCTGCGGCACCTCTGCGGCGCGGGGCAGCTGGCCGTTTCTGGCGGTGCTGGCGCCGCACAGGCGCGGGACAGCACGGTCGACGGCCAGTGCCTCGACCTCGTCGAGGGCCGGGTCCACGCTCGTGGCGTCGCCGAGGGCGGCACACTCACCCCAGCCCTCCGACTCGTCGGCGACCACGCGCACGTAGAGCACGGGACGCGCCCGGTGCACGCCGGCCGCGGTGCCGATCTCGTTGGAGAAGGCCAGTTCAACCCGCACGAGCTCGACGCCGGTGAGCCTCACGTCGGGTGTGCTCCCACGCCCTCACCGTAGAACGCACCTTGTACGCTCTGGCGTTCGGCCCGGATGGCGGAATGGTAGACGCGACGGACTCAAAATCCGTTGTCCGAAAGGGCGTGTGGGTTCGAATCCCACTCCGGGCACTTCGGGCGCCGCCGAGCCCTTGGGCCGGTGCAGCGCGCCGTTTTTGCCGCCGGTCCCCGTTACCTCAGGGTGGAACCGGGGCAGAACCCCGGCCGGCCGTCTGCCCCTCTGACCAGGTCACCGAGGAGTTTCTCGGACCCACTTCAGGATCGGGAACACAGGCCGATACCTTTTGTAGGTGCGACCCGGGCGGAGGTGCCATTCTGGCGCGGCCGTCTTCGGCTCTGTTGCTCGGCACCCGATCCCGGTGCCACTCCTCGGCGGGAGCTGCCCGACCACCTCATGAACGCCCATCCGCTCATCGTGCGACTCCTCCTGGCTGCCGCGACGGCAGTCCTCGGGATCTGCGCGTTCTCGTCGGTTGCGGGTGCATCCATGAAGGACACCGCAACGGCCGACACGCCCCTGCCGGCGGGGTGGGAGTTGTGCATCCTGCAGGGCGTCGGTGCGCCTGCGACCCAGGCCAACGTCGCCGACCTCGACGAGTGGCAGCTGGGGGAAGGTGGCTCGACGAACAACTCCGCGGCCTACAACCCTTTCAACACGGGGCGCACCACCGACGTCAACAACACGCCACTTCCACTGACGATCTCGGCGAACGGCTTTCCCGCGTTCACCGACTGGATCGCGGGCTGTGCCGCCACGGTGGCGACGATCCTGCAGCCCAACATGGCGCCGGTGGCTGCAGGCCTGCTCGCCGGCAACGTCTCCCCGCCGCCGGCGTTCCTCGCGGTGGTCGACCAGAGCCCGTGGTGCGCGCCGTCCCCGGACGGTACGCCGTGCTACTCCGGCATGATCGGCGGGGCGACCGGAAACCTGGCCAAGGCGGTGCTCAGCGCGTCCTCCGCCCTCAACGTCTACGGAAACGTCCGATCCGACCTGCACGCCTACCAAGATGCGGCGACGGCGTTCGCGCTGGCCCAGCAGTCCGTGCTGACTACGAACCAGCAGTTGTCCGCGGCACAGTCGATCCTCTCGACGGCGCGTAGCCGTGCCGCTGGCGCAGAGACGGCGCTCAGGCGCTTCGCCGTCGACGAGTACGTGAGCAGCGGCCTCTACGAGAGCCCTTCCATCGTGACCGGAACGAACACCGTCCCGTTCGGGACGCCGGGCCAGGACGGTGTCGTCGCCCAGCAGTACGCCAGCGTCGTCGCGTCGGACCTGCTGGCACAGTCGCAAGCCGCGACGGCTGCGGTGAAGGTGGCGCTGGCGCAGCGAGACGGCGTCCAGAAGACGCTGCAGCAAGACGAATCGACTTTGACGTCGGACAACAACAGCGAGAACCGCTCGCTCACGCGTCTGGTGGCGGACGTGACGACCCTGCAGAAGGCGGGCGCCTGCACCACCGCCGTGATCACGACGCCGACCCCCGCGGCCACGCCGGCCACGTCGAGCACGCCGAACGGGACCACGCCGTCGGCCACGTCGGGCTCGCCCGCGACGCCGAGCACCACGACGACCACGACCACGGTCGCTCCGACGACGACCACAACGTCCTCGACCACGACGACCACCACGACGCCCGGCCTCAACAGCCTGGTCAACCCGCTCGCGACCACGACCACGGTGCCGGCGAGCACGACCACCACCAGCACCCCGGCATCGTCGGGCACATCGACCACGACGACCACGACGACAGTGCCGGCGGGCTCGGGCTCGGGGACCAACAGCACTCCGCCGCCAACGGCGAACCCAGGCGGGCTGCAGGTCCTCCAGGGCTGTGTGACGGCGCTCGCGCCGAGCACCAGCGTGTAAGCGCCTCCGCACGCGGCGTCGGGTCTCGAATCTGGCGACTTCGCGGCGCGTGCTCCTCCGAGACCGACCACTTCATCGCACCGCCGATCCCACCTAGTTTCTAGTGAGTAACCAGCGGCAACCTGGGCGAAGCCGCCACGCTTCGCACCGTGAGTGGGAAGAGCCCCCGTAATTGGCTCCGCGGCACGGACGGCATGCCACACTGTTGGTTCTTTCAGCCCGACGTCGATGGGAGCCGTCGCTTTCGTGTTGGTTTTCACCTTCCCCGGACAAGGTTCACAGCGCGCCGGCATGGGGGAACCCTGGGTTGACCATCCGTCCTGGGAAGTGGTCGAGGAGGCCTCGGTCGCCGCGGATCGTGACCTGTCCCGGTTGTTGCTCAGCGCTCCGATCGAGGAGCTGACCCAAACCGAGAATGCGCAGCTGGCGACGACGGTGCTGAGCCTCGTCGTGCTCGACGCCGTGGAACGCATCGGCCTCACCCCGGCGGCGTGCGCCGGGCACAGCCTCGGCGAGTACACCGCGTTGGTCGCGAGCGGCGCCCTGGGTTTCGAGGACGGCATTCGTCTGGTGGTGGCGCGCGGCGAGGCCATGGCCAGGGCCGGTGAGGAGGCCCCGGGCACGATGGCAGCCCTCCTCGGCATCGCGGACGACGACGCCGAGGCCGCCTGCATGCGTGCCGAAGGCGACGTGTGGGTCGCGAACTACAACGCGCCCGGACAGGTCGTCATCGCCGGCACGGCCGACGCCGTTGCGCGCGCCGGCGAACTGGCCAAGGGTCTCGGCGCCAAGCGCGTGATGCCGATCGCGGTGTCCGGCGCGTTCCACACGCCCCTGATGCAAGGGGCGCGGGCCGACCTGCGCAAGGCCCTGGCCGAGGTGACCTTCCTCACGCCCGAGGTGCGCGTCGTCGCCAACGTCGACGCGCACGTGCACGACGACCCGGCCGAGTGGCCGGGCCTCCTCTCCGCGCAGCTCTGCTCCCCCGTGCGGTGGCGACAGACACTCGAGACGTTCGCCGGGCTGGGGCTCACCTCGCTCGTCGAGCTCGGCCCCGGGGGCGTCCTCAGCGGGCTCGCGAAGCGCAGCCTGCCGGAGATCCAATCCTTGGCGGTCTCCAAGCCAGAGGATCTCGACACCCTGATGGACCAGATCAGTGCGGCCGGCACCTGGCGCGCCGAGCCCGCGCTCCACCAGGGCGAGCACCTGTACATGTCGGACCGCGTGGTCGTGAGCCCCTCGAGCGGCATCTTCTCGCCCGAGACCTCGCTCGAGGCTCCCGGGACCGGCTTGCTGCCCGGCACCGCCGGGAACCCGACCGAACCGTCGTCGGCGGTCGAGGTGGGCGACCTCGTCGGACGCGTCGGTGTCTCGGATGTTCGCACTCCCTTCGCGGGACAGGTCATCGGCTGGATGGCCGCGGAGGGCGAGCGCGTGCAGGAGGGCCAGCCGCTCGTCTGGCTCCGGGTGCCCGAAGCGACCTGATGGCGGTCGTTCTCGTGACAGGCGGGACGCGCGGTATCGGCGCGGCCTGTGTCGATTGGTTCCTGGCCAACGGCCACCAGGTCGCGACGACCTACCGATCGGACACGGCCCCGGCCCCACCCGAAGGGTCTGACGCGGAACGATTCTTCGCGGTTCGCTGTGACGTCCGCAACGGCGAGGAGGTCGACGCGGCCTTTGCGGCGATCGAAGCGCACTGGGGCCCGGTCGAGGTGCTCGTTGCAAACGCAGGCATCACGATGGATTCGCTCATCCTGCGCATGAGCGATCAAGCCTTCCACGACGTCATCGACGCGAACCTCACCGGCTCCTTCCGTGTGGCCAAGCGGGCCGTCGCCAAGATGCTGCGACTGCATCGGGGCCGCATCATCTTCGTGTCATCTGTCGGCGCCTTCATCGGCCTTCCCGGACAAGCCAACTACGCCGCGTCGAAGGCAGGCCTCGTCGGCATGGCCCGGGCCATCGCCCGGGAAGTCGGCAGCAGGCAGATCACCGTCAACGTCGTGGCGCCCGGGCTCATCGACACCGACATGACCGCGGCCCTCGGTGCCGAACGGGTCGAGCTGATGACGTCTCAGGTACCCCTCGGACGGGCGGGCAGCGTCCAGGATGTCGCCAACGTGGTGGGATTTCTCGCCTCGGACGCCGCTGCCTACGTGACCGGTTCCGTCGTTCCGGTCGACGGCGGCCTGGGTATGGGGCTGTAGCGTTCAGGAAACCAAGACAGAAGGAGCGAATTGTGGACAGCGACGCAGCGTTCGAGAAGTTTCGCGAGTGCGCCGTGGAAGTACTGCAGGTGCCCGCCGACAAGATCACCAAAGAGGCCAAGTTCGCCGATGATCTCGACGCCGATAGCCTCGACCTGGTGGAACTCGTCATGGCCCTCGAAGAGTCCTTCGACATCACTGTCGAGGAGACCGAGCTCGAGGACATCACCACAATCGGTCAGGCCTTCGACCTGATCTCGTCGAAGCTCTGATGCAGATCGGCATCGGCGCCGACGGACCCATCCGGGGAAGACGGGTCGCCGTCACCGGCCTCGGAGCGGTCACGTGTTGCGGCACCGGCGTCGACGCGCTGTGGGATGGCCTCCTGCACCCGGCGGTGGTTGGCGGCGCGGTGCGCGGCTACGACCCGACCGAGTTCTTCGGGCCGAAGGAAGCGCGTCAGCTCGACCGCTTCGCTCAGTTCTCCGTGGTCTCGGCCGACATGGCCGTCGAGGCCGCCGGGGAGTTGGCGGTGGATCCCGCCAAGGCAGGCGTCGTGTTCGCGACGGGCGTCGGCGGGCTCGACACTTTGGCCGCGCAGGTCGGGCTGTACAACGAGAAGGGTGCCGATCGCGTATCGCCTCGCCTCGTCCCGATGATGATGGTCAACGCGGGTGGCGCAGGGATCTCCATGCGCCTGGGCTGGCGGGGTCCTTCCGAGGTGATCTGCACGGCCTGCGCCGCAGGCACCCACGCGATCTCGGCGGCGGCTCGCCTGGTGGCGTCCGGCCGTTGCGACGTCGCGATCGGGGGAGGCTCCGAGGCGGGCATGCACCCGGTCGCACTCGCGGCGTTCGCCAACATGACTGCTCTGTCCACGTCGGGCCACTCGCGGCCCTTCGACGCCCGCCGCGACGGGTTCGTCATGACCGAGGGTGCAGCTGCGCTCGTTCTCGAGGAGTGGGACCGAGCGGTGGCCCGAGGCGCAACCATCTACGCGGAGGTCGCGGGCGCGGCCAGCACCGCGGACGCGCACCACATCACCGCGCCGGCGCCCGACGGATCGGGCGCGGTGAACTGCATGGAACTGGCGCTGGCCGATGCCGGGATCAACCCGGCGGACGTCGGGCACATCAACGCACACGGCACTTCCACTCCACTGAACGACCTCGCGGAGGCCCGCGCCATCACCAAGGTGTTCGGTGAGCCGGGGCCGTTGGTGACATCGACGAAGGGCGTGACGGGACACGGCCTGGCCGCGGCGGGCGCGATCGAGGCCGTCGCCGCCGTCCTGACCATCCACCACGCGACGATCCCGCCCACGGCGGGCTACGAGGAACCCGACCCGGAGATCACGATCCGCGTCGTGCATGGTGAGCCCATGTCGTGGCAACCGGCGCCCGTGCTGTCGAACTCGTTCGGCTTCGGCGGGCACAACGGCTGCCTGGTCCTGCTGCCTCCCGGCTGAGCCCCCGCCGCGGCGGGCCGAGGTGGGCTGAAGCCACTCCACAACGCGCGGGCGGTAACGTCCCTGCTCCGCTGGCGCCCGGCCGGCGGTCTTGAGCACAGAGGTCCATCCCGTGGGAAGGCTGCGCGCCTGGGGCGCCGCGATACGCCGATCTCCCTGGCGCGGCTTGGCCGTTGTCGGTGTCGTGGGCGCGTTGGCGGCCGGTGCTGTCCTGTTGGCGACACTTCCCGGTACCGCGCCGCCGCCGCCCTCGGTACGCGCCGTCGCCTTCGGCGACTCGGTGCCCTACGGCCACGGGCTGGCCAACCCGTACCTGACACCGCAGATCGGCCTCCCGAGCGGCGACATCTCACAAGGCCCGGCGGCGCTCGCCTACCCGAGCACCGTTGCCGCCCACTTCGGGCTCACCCTGACCGTTCGGCCCACCAACTGCCGTCTCATCGGAGACCAGCTCGCCATCAGCGGCGCCGTCGCGAGCGCCGCCGACAACACCCAGCCGAGCGGCCAGTGCCTGCCACAGCAAGCCCGCAACCTCGATGACGAGATCGCCGCGTCGGGCGTGCAAGCGCACCCGGCGCGGCTCGTCCTCCTCCAAGACGGCGCCGACGACATCCATTTCGGCGAATGCCTCGAGTACGAACTGGCCCGGTTGCTCGGAACGGGCCTCGGCCTCGGGACGAATTGCGTGAACAACGGAGCGGTGACGCCGGAGATCTCCGCCGACTTGGCCCGAGTGCGCAAAGGTCTGGCTTCGGCGATCGAGCAGATCGCACCGCACGCCGGGGCTGTGGCCGTCCTCGACTACTACCAGCCGATTCCCGCCCCCTCGGAGATCGGGGACGACTCGGGCCTATCGGGGTCGGGCACCAATCTGGTCTGCACGGGCCTGAAGTCGAACGCGTCGGCGACCGCCGCGGCGGCGCAGGTGGTGCTCGCCGCCCTGAACGACGCCATCGCCGGTGCGGTGGCCGACGCCCGCGGGCACGGCGTGCGCAACGTCGTCCTCGTGGACGTCGCCCATGCCCTGGACGGCCATGGCATCTGCACCGCCCACCCGTGGGTCTTCTCCGCCGAGACGATCTCCGATGTGACGCTGGCTGCCGACACCGGGGAAATCGTGGCCGCCAAGGCATGCTCGGCGGCCGGATCCGCGATCGACACCTCGACGCCGTGCAACGCGTTGGTGGCGCTTGCAAACCAGGCGAAGCAATCACTCAAGGATCACGTCTGGCGTACGGCACATCCGACCGCGCTGGGACAGGGCGCGATCGCGCTGGACGTCGAGCGGGCGCTCCGCGGCCGCGCCTAGTCGATCGCCTTCCGGAGGGATCCGATGAAGGCGGCTGCGCCCTCGGGGCCTTCACCTTCGATCAAGCGCCGGACAAGGGCCGATCCCACGGCAATGCCGTCGGCGACCTCGCAGATCTCGGCGGCCTGGTCCGGCGTCGAGATACCCACTCCGACGCACACGGGCATGTCGGTGTGGCGGCGGATGCGTTCGACCACCTTGGCCGCGTCTCCCCCGAGACTCTGTCGTTCGCCCGTCACGCCCATGCGGGCCACCGCGTACACGAACCCGCGGGCGCGGGCACAGATGCGCGCCACTCGCTCTTCGGGGCTCGACGGTGCGACCAAGAGGATCGTGTCGACGCCGGCCGCATCCGCCTCGACCTGCCAAGGGTCGAGCTCCTCGATGGGCAGGTCCGGCAGGATGGCGCCGCCGACCCCGGCGGCAGCAAGTGAGCGCGCCATGCGCTTGTGCCCGGCCCGGAACACGAGGTTGTAGTAGGTCATCACGGCGATCGGGACGGGCGCCTCGGCCCGCGCGATGCCGTCGAGCACCTCTTGGGGCACGGTGCTCCTCTGCAGCGCGCGCACTGCCGCCTCCTGGATCACCGGGCCGTCGATCATGGGGTCGGAGAAGGGGATGCCGACCTCGACGGCGTCGGCGCCGGCGGCAACGACGGCCGCCAGGGACTGGCCCCAATCGGGGGTCATGCCGCCCATGAGATAGGGGATCAGGAGCTTGCGGCCCCGGTCGCGTCGGCTCCGGAGCTCCTTTTCGAGATCAGGCATCCAGGTCCCGGTCCCGGCCGAGGATCTCGCGGACCTGGGCCACGTCCTTGTCGCCCCGGCCCGAAAGCGTGATCAACACTGTCGAGCCGGTGGGCAGCGCGTCGGTGCCGGCACTGCGCGCCACCCAGGCCACCGCGTGGGCCGACTCCAGCGCCGGGATGATGCCCTCGGTGTGGCTCAGGAGGCGGAACGCCTCGAGCACCTCGGCGTCGTTCGCCATGGTGTACTCGGCCCGGCCGGTCGCAGCGAGGTGCGCGTGCTCGGGCCCCAGACCCGGATAGTCCAGCCCCGCGGAGATCGATTCCGCCTCTTCGATCTGGCCCGCCTCGTCTTGGAGCAGTCGCGAGTGCATGCCGTGCAGGACGCCGGGAATCCCGTTGGTCACCGCGGCACCGCCGGCGGCCTCGACACCGACCAGGCGCGCACCCGTGTCGACGAAGCCCGCAAACGTCCCGGCGGCGTTCGACCCGCCCCCGATGCAGGCCACGACGACGTCGGGATCCGAGCCGTCCAACAGGGACCGGCACTGGGCGTGGGCCTCCTCGCCGACGACCCGCTGGAACTGCCGCACCATGTAGGGGAAGGGATGCGGGCCCATGACGGACCCGATGCAGTAGTGCGTGGTGTCGACGGTCGCCACCCACTCGCGCAACGCCTCGTTGACGGCGTCCTTGAGCGTGCGGCTCCCCGACGTCACCGGGCGGACTTCGGCCCCGAGGAGCTCCATGCGGAACACGTTGAGCTCCTGGCGCTTGGTGTCGACCTCGCCCATGAAGACGGTGCATTCGAGCCCGAACAAGGCGGCGGCGGTCGCCGTCGCAACGCCGTGCTGCCCCGCGCCCGTCTCGGCGATCATGCGCCCCTTGCCCATCCGCCTCGTGAGCAACGCCTGACCGACCACGTTGTTCAGCTTGTGGGAGCCCGTGTGCGCGAGATCCTCCCGTTTGAGCAGCACGCGGACCCCGAGCCGCTCGGACAGGCGTATGCACTCGGTGACCGGCGTCGGACGCCCCCCGTAGGTGCGCAAGAGGCCGTCGAGCTCGGACCGAAAGGCGGGGTCGGCCCAGGCGTCGTCGAACCATTTCTCGAGCTCGAGGCAGGCCGGCATGAGCGACTCCGGCACGAAGCGACCGCCGAACTCACCGAACCGCCCGTCCGCGCCGGGACGGCCCATGCGGCTGACCTCCGTCACGCCTCCCTCCAGTCGTAGGGCTCCTCAGCGTCTTCGCTCTCGAGCGGGTCCCGCCCTGCGGTCTCGGCGTGGGCGCGACGGGCGTTCGTGATGAAGTCGCGCATCAACATCGGATCCTTGTGGCCCGGGGCGGACTCCACCCCGGTAGACACGTCGACCCCGCCCGGGCGCAGGTACTCGACGGCCTGCGCCACATTGTCGGGTCGCAAGCCGCCACACACGATCAGCCGTTGGTGGTCAACCACTCCTTCGGCCAGCCGCCAGTCGAACACCTGGCCCGACCCGGGATTGTCCCCGTCGATCATGAGGTAGTCCGCGCCGAACTCGTCGAACCGCGTGATCGTGCGTTCGCCGGCGCGGAACGCCTTGATCACCAACGGCACCCTGGCGCGGACCCACTTCGTGTCTTCGGCCGTCTCCTGTCCGTGCAGCTGCGCGGCACCCAGACTCGCCGTGCGCACGGCCTCGACCACGCGCTGCGGGGCCTCGTTCCGGAACACCCCGACCGTCAGGATGTGCTCGGGCAGGCGCTTCGCGATGTCCGCCGCAACCTGGACCGGGATCTGCCGCGGCGAGGGAGCGAACATGAACCCGACCGCTGACGCGCCGAGGCTGACCGCGAGCAGGGCGTCGGCCTCCGAGGTGATCCCGCAGATCTTGACGAACAGCTGGTCGCTCACGCCGTCAACGCCGTCCGACAGGATGCCCGACGAGTTCACGTAACCGGCCGGCCCGGTCCTCGGCACGCACGAGCGCCTCCCCCACCAGGATGGCGTCGTAGCCGGACTCCGCCAATCGCCGGGCGTCGTCCGCGTCGCGGATCCCGGACTCCGCGACGGCGAGGACGTCAGCCGGGATGTCGGTCGCCAACGCGCACGCTCGCTCGTGGTCCACCTGAAAGGTTCGCAGGTCGCGTTGGTTCACGCCGACGATGCGAGACCCCATCGCCAGCGCGCGCTCGAGTTCTTGAGCGTCGTGCACTTCGACCAGGGCAGCGAGACCGAGCTCGCCGGCGAGGGCCGCACAGCGGCGGAGCACCTCGTCCTCGAGCCCGGCCACAATGAGGAGCACGGCGTCGGCGCCCATGAGGCGCGCGTCGACGACGTCGGCCTCCTGCACGGTGAAGTCCTTGCGGAGCACCGGAAGGCCCGAAGCCTGCCGGGCGGCGGCCAGGTCGGCAGCCGCTCCCCCGAAGAAGTCGGAGTCGGTCAGGACCGAGAGGCAGGCCGCGCCGCCCGCCACGTATTCCTTCGCGACGAGCTCCGGCTGCAGGTCGGGGTCAAGGTCGCCCTTGGACGGCGAGCGACGCTTGATCTCGGCGATGCACGACAACCCGTCGCCTCGGAGGGCGACGGCAAAATCCCTGGGGGCGGGGGTCGCGTGCGCCTGTTCCACCAGGTCACCGAGCACGCGATCGTCGGCAGCGGCGCGCGCCCGATGGGAGGCGAGGATCTCCTCCAAATAGGTGGGCATGGCGACTCAGCGTAGCGGCGCATCATTTGGGCCCCGGCCCACGGTGGGCGTCAGGCGCAAGACCCGTACGGGTCGAGAGGAGCGTCGGAGGCACCGATGAGAGCCCACGAATTCGAGGCCTCGTTCATGTAGGCGTTCGGGCAGGCGTCGGCGATCACGATGAGGCGCAGCGCGCTGCAGGGAGTGGCTGCCGACACGCAGGTCGTCATCGCCTGGTGTCCCTCCGCGAAGCCGGGGCACTCGAATGCGAAACCCGGCGCGGCGTAGGCATTCAGGTACTCGAGCGCCGCGCTGCAGCCGGACGCGGTCGCCTCCCCCGCAACGGGCAGCCCGGTGTTCTGGGACACGAAGCTCTCCGGTGGGCCGACCGCCGTGTACGGCGACCGTGCCGCGGGGGTAATTGCATCTGGGTGGTGCAGCGCCAGCGGAGCAAGGCGATGGGAAGGGCGGACACCGCGGTTCGGCGGGGCCAGCAGACCGATGGCGAGCACGCCCGACGCGCCGACGGCCACACACACCGCGGCCAGCAAGCCCCCGACCCGCCGTTGTGCCACGTTGCTCTACCCCACCACCGTCTCCGGAGCTCCGCCGCTCCGGTCGCAGGCCGGGCCGGGTGGCCCGACGCACGGGCGAACGTAGCAAACGGGGTTGGCGATCCGCCCCTAACTCTTCAGCGGCGATGCAAAGACCTCGCCCGGCACGGACCCGGCGACTGAGGGCTCAGCCGCGAATCTTGGTCAGGACCTTCTCGCGACGCTGCCGCTCTTCGCGCGACAGGTCGAATGGGGACACGACGTGTGCGGCCTGCGCCGCTTCGGCGTCACGCAACATGTCCGCGATGCCCGAGTAGATGACTTCCACGGTGAAGTCGTCGAGTTCCACGGCCGCCTTCTCGGTGCCGTCGTCGGCGACTTGGATGATCTTGACCATCAGTCCACCAGCTCCCGCGCTCTGGTCATTTCGCCCCGGCGCTCGATGGCCACGCATCCCCCGTCGCGGAAGATCCAGCCGACCTCGCGCCATGGCTTCAGTTCCGGCAGCGTTTCACGCTCGGCGGAGCCCGCCTCACGCTGCTCCCGTTCCTTGACCCCCAACCCCATGAAGGCAGCGTGCTCCCCGGTTGTGTCATGTCCGGTGACAGTCGGTTGCAATTCGGGTGCACTCCGGCGCCCCCAAATTCCCCCTCCTGCAAGGGCGTCAACGAGCGAAAAGATGCCAGCCGATCCAGGCCCAGCCGAGGACCAGCGGCACCCTGAGCCACGGATCTGTCGCCAGTCGCCTCAGTACAGCTGCGGGACGAACGATGACGCGCCGTCCTGCCGTGGTGAGAGATGCGACCCATAGCGCGACCGCCAACGCGCCGATCGCAGCCCACACGGCATAGCTCGGAGTTGAACTCACGACGGCACAGCTCCTCGGGCCGCCGCACGCGAAGTGGTCTGCGTGCCCGCCCGGACGATCGCGGTACCGAGCCACAACCACGCGAAGCACGCAACGGCCTTCAACCCGTAGTTGTAGCGGTCGAAGGCGTCCGCCATCGAACTCAGGGTCGGATGCGCGCTCCTACTGCCGCGCACCAGGTACATGACGAGCTCCCAGGCGACGATGAGGGCGACCAGCACGACCCATCCGAGATACGGGTGCGGCGGCCGTTCCTCTTCGGCGATCATCACGCGGGTCGGGCGGGCCGGCCACCGGATGATCGCCATGACCACCACGGCCACGATCGCGATCGCAGTCAGGATGTTGGCCGGCGAGCTGAACGGCGTGGTTGCTGCGAGCCACAGCGCGTAGCCCGCGAGCACAACGATGCTCGCCGCCCGGGCTACGGGTCGCTCCAGACCTTGGCGCTCCGCTTCGCGCACCGGACGACGCCCTCAGCCGCTGAGCGGGAGCAGCGCTACCTCGACTGGACGGGACCCGCCGATACCGTCTCCCGAGCGCACACGGGCTGGCCCCGGCGTAGCGACGTTCCTATGCAGAGATCCCAAGGCGACCCATGCCCCGAGTTCGACGCTCCAGGCCGCCGACGTCAGCGTGCCCACCACCTTGTCCTCTGCGGCAGCGTCGCCTTCGGGCGCCTCGCCCGCGTGCAGCGTCATGCCCGGCGACAGGGCAACGACCTCGGGCGGACCAGCGGGCGCCACGATGCCCACCAGGCGCCGTGGCACGTTCCCCCCGCGCGAGTCGATACGCGCCACCAGCTCCTGGCCGGTGTAGCACCCCTTGGTGAAGCTGACGGTGCGCGCCACCACGCCCGCTTCGTGGGGAATGGTCTTCGGCGTGAGCTCGGCGCCCATGCCAGGCACGCCCGAGACGATGCGACAGGCCTCGACCGCGTCGGCGCCGCACGCCACGATGCCCGCCGGCAGGTCGAGACCCTCGGGTCCGAGCACCACGTCGGACGGCCCGAGCAGGTCGACCCCGGTCCAACCGTTCCACTCGAACGGCAGGGCCAGCACGCCCCGTTCGGCCAGGACCGTGAGCAAGCCGCCCGCCGCCTCGTCGACGCCGGCGCCCCGTAACGACAGGCAGCGCCAGTCCAGCGACTCCAGCTCGACCTTGGCGCGCAGCAAGAACCGCCGCAGCCGCGCCACCACGGCGTCGCCGTAGCCCGCGTCCACGTCGAGCACGAAGCCTTGTCCGTCGGTCCGCGTCACCCGGAGTAAGGCGCACAGTTTCCCGTCCGGCTCGAGCAGCAAGGAGTCTGCCGTCTCGCCCACCGCCAGCACCACCACGTCCTGGCTCAGTTGGCCCTGCAGGTATTCCTCCGCGTTGGGTCCGCGCACCGCCACCACATCTCGGGCCGCACGGAATGCGCCCGCGCCCTTACGAAGTGCCGCCGTGTCGTGCTCCAGCCCACCCACGGTGCTCACCGTCACGGCTGCTGCTGCTCCTGCGAAGACGCCAGCGAGCCCCGGCGCGCCGCGCCCATGCGCCGCGCCGCCGTCACCGCGACCAAGAGCGCGCCGGCCTTGTAGGCGCACTCCTCGTCCTCGGACACCGGGTCGCTGTCCGCGACGATCCCGGCGCCCGCCTGGACACTGGCGCGACCGTCGGGCATCACCACCATGGTGCGGATCGCGATCGCCGTATCCACGTTGCCGGAGAAGTCGATGTAGCCGACCACGCCGCCATAGACCCCGCGCTTGGTCACCTCGAGCTCGTCGATGATCTCCATGGCCCGCACCTTTGGCGCCCCCGACAACGTGCCGGCCGGTAACGTGGCCCGCAGGACGTCGATCGGGCCCTTACCCTCGCAGAGCTCGCCCGACACCTGCGACGTGATGTGCATGATGTGGCTGTACCGCTCGATCGTCATCAGCTCGTCGACCTTCTCGGTCCCGAACCGCACCACCCGGCCCACGTCGTTGCGGGCCAGGTCCACGAGCATGATGTGCTCGGCCAGCTCCTTGGGGTCCTCGATCAGCTCGGCCTCGAGCAGCCGGTCGTGCTGTTCGCTCTCGCCCCGGGGCCGCGAGCCCGCAATCGGCCGGGAGATGACAACGCCGTCACGCAACCGGACCATCGGCTCGGGCGACGCGCCCACGACGGTGACCTCGGGGAAGCGCAGGAAGTACAGGTACGGGCTCGGGTTCAACAAGCGCAGCGCTCGATACACGTCGAACGGCTCCGCGTCGAGCGTCAGGTCATAGCGCTGCGAGAGCACGACCTGGAAGATGTCACCGGCCCTGATGTACTCCTTGGCCGCAGCGATGCAGGCCCTGTACTGCTCCGACGTCATCGTCCGCGCCGCCTCGGCCTTCTCCAGCCCGGGTGGCGGCGCCGCCAGCAACCGACCCGACGGCGACGGCGGCGCCCCCGGGTCGCGCCCCGCGCAGTCGGCCGCCAGCTCCTCCAGCCGCGCACAGGCCGACGCGTACGCCACGGCCACCGCCTCGGTGTCCACCACCCCGTCGGGTGCCTCCGGGACGACGACGTTGTCGATGAGGACGATGCGCTGGCGCCAGTGGTCGAAGGCGCAGAACTGTCCGATCACGACGAGCGCGGCGTCCGGATGCCCGGCGTCGTCGACCGGCGGGTCGGGCAGCCGCTCCACCTCGCGCACGACGTCGTAGCCCAGGTACCCGACCAGCCCGCCGTGCAGCGGTGGCAGCCCGGTCAGAGCGGGCGACTCGAACCGGGTGACCAGTGCTTCGACGGCGGCGAGGATCCCGTCGTCGGATGCGCCCAAACCGAGCCGGCCCGTGGCCTCGACATGGCGGCCCCGCGCCGTCAGCATCGCCAGCGGGCGACGCCCCACGAACGAGTAGCGGCCCCAGCGCTCGCCACCCTCGACCGACTCGAAGAGGAAGCCGTCCCCGTCGCCCACCACGTTGGCGAAACAGGCCACCGGGGTCAGGGTGTCGGCGACGACCTCGCACCACACGGGCACGATGGTGTGCTCCTTGGCCAGCGCGGCGAACTCGGCCGGGTCGGGGTTGAAGGCGAGCGCCTCGCCCCCGCCGAAGCCGCCGTCCGGCGCCGACGCCGGCGCCGGCGTCACGGCGCAGGCACCCCCGAGCCCGTGCCGATCGTGCGGTAGAAGCAGCTGCGCTCGCCGGTGTGGCACGCGCCGCGCCCGTGCTGGTCGACCAGCACGACCAACGCGTCGCCGTCGCAGTCCATGCGCACCTCGCGCACGTACTGGCGGTCGCCCGAGGTCTCGCCCTTCTGCCAGTACTCCTGGCGACTGCGGCTGTAGAACCACGTCCGGCCGCTCTCCAACGTGCGCCGTAGCGCCTCGGCGTCCATGTACGCGACCGTGAGCACGGTGCCGTCAACGACGTCCTGCACCACCGCCGGCACGAGGCCGTCGGCGTCCTTGCCGAAGTCCATGGCGGCGACGAGGCCCTCGTCGAACGCGAGCGCCACGCCCTCGGGCACGGCCGACGACGGGGTCCAGGATCCGCCCACAGACGACGGGCTCATAGATACAGCCCCGTCCCGCTGTCGTTCCGCGGCGACGCAATGGCATGAATGTCGCGCTCGCGCAGAATCACGTACTCCTCCCCGTGCACCTCGACCTCGAAGCGGTCCTCGGGGTTGAACAGCACGGTGTCGCCGACCTTGACGGTGCGAACGTGGGGCCCCACCGCGACGGCCTCGGCCCAGGTGAGACGACGGGTGATCTGTGCCGTCGCCGGGATCAAGATGCCGGCCCGCGAGCGCCGCTCCCCGTCGGTCTGCGAGATCTGGACCATGACCCGGTCGAAGAGCACCGTGATGGGCTGCTTGTCGTCGGTCTTCAGCCCCGCGCCCGGCCGGCGCACCTCGTGCGTCTCCTGCTTGGCCGCCTTCTCGTCCTTGTCGGACTTCTCCGCTTTTGTGGCCTTGGCCAGGCTCGATCCGTTTTTCGTCGTCGACGTGGGCACCTAGGCACGGTACCGCACGAACGCGGTACTCCAGGTCAGAGCGGACGGACCGTCACCCCGTGCTCGGCCATGTACGTCTTGGCCTCGCCGATCGTGAACTCCTGGCGGTGGAAGATCGATGCGGCCAGCACTGCGTCCGCCCCGCCGTCGAGCGCCCCGTCCACGAGATCCTGCAATCGCCCCACGCCACCGGACGCGATCACCGGGATGTCGACGGCGTCGACCACCGCCCGCGTCAGCGCGAGGTCGAACCCGTCCTTGGTGCCGTCACGATCCATCGACGTCAGCAGGATCTCGCCCGCGCCGTGCCCGGCGCACTCCACCGCCCACGCCACCGCGTCACGCCCCGTCGGCGTCCGACCGCCGTGGGTGTACACCTCCCACCCCCGACCCCCCTCACCCTTCC
>DATMMN010000067.1:0-7882 GCA_035569675.1 Acidimicrobiales bacterium
GAGGTCACGCAGACCGGGTAGGTCCCCGCCGAGTCGGCGGGCGTCACCACCGTCGCGACGGTGTCGCTGATGGCGGTGACGCCCGAGCCGGCCTTGCCGGTGGTGTCACCGGTCGCGGTGCAGACGCCGCCGAAGACCACCGCGCTGACGCCGGTCAGGCCCGCGCCCGTGAGCGTCACGAGGGTGCCACCCGAGGTGGGGCCGTAGGCCGGGCTCAGCCCGTTGACCCCGATCGTCGGCAGGCCGATGTACGTAAACGGTTCGGGGTTCGACGAACCGCCGACGTCGGTCACGACGACGTTGACGACACCGGGCGTGCTGTACGCCGGGATCGTCGCGGTGATCTCGGTACCCGTCACGACGGTCACGTTCGTGGCGCCGAGGCCACCGAACGTCACCGTGGCCGGGGTGACGAAGCCCGTCCCCGTGATGGTCACGTTCGTGCCGCCGGTGGTCGGACCGTCGTCGGGCACGATGCCGTTGACCGACGCGATGCTCGGTGGCGCGACGTAGGTGAAGGTCTCGGCATTCGAGGTACCACCCGATGTCGTCACCGTGACGTTGACCGCTCCCGCGCCGGTGGTGCTCGGCGGCGAGTCCGCGGTGATCGTGGTCGGCGAGACGACGTTCACGTGGGTGGCCGGATTGGCGCCGAAGTCGACCACCAGGTTGGGATCACCGGCGTCGAAGCCCGTGCCCGTGATGGTGACCGGGGTGCCCCCGCCCGTCGGGCCCTCGGTGGGGACGACGCCTGCGACCGAGGCGATGGTGGGTGCGGCGACGTAGGTGAACTCGTCCGCCGCGACGGCCGGGCTGGTGCCCCCGGGCGTCGTCACGGTGACGTCGATCGTGCCCGCGGCGTGGCCCGGGACGGAGGGCACGGTGATCTGGGTCCCGGTCCCGTTGACGGTGAAGGTCGTGGCCGGATTTCCGGCGCCGAAGTCGACCGTCGTCGCGCCGCCGAGGCCGTTCCCCGTGATGGTCGCCCCGACGCCGCCGGCCGTCGGGCCGAAGGCCGGAGCGACTCCGGTCACGTTCACCGAGGACGTGAAGTACGTGTAGCCGACCGAACCGGAGGTGCCTCCGGCATCGGTGACGGTGACGGTCACCGAGCCCGGGCTGCCGGCCGGGGTGAGGCCGGTCAGCGAGTCCATGTTCGGGGCGACCACGATGTCGGTGGCGGGTACACCGCCGAAGGACACCGTCGAGTCGGGACCGAGGTCTGTGCCGGAGATCGTGAAGGCCTGGTCACCGGTGGAGGGGCCGCTCGAGGGTGCGATCGACGTCGGCGCCGGTGTGAGCTCGTAGAGGAATTCGTTGGCCGGCGAGGGCGTGGTGGTGCTCGTGCCGAACCCGTTGGAGACGGTGACCGCGACGTCGGTGTCCTGGGCGAGCGCGAAGTCGGCTGGGCTGTCCGCGGTGATCTCGGTCGGGCTGACGTCGTGGACGTTGGTGGCGGTGACGCCGTTGAACCGCACGGTCGAGGTGGGACCGAAGCCCGTGCCTTCGATGGTCACGGCCGTGTTGCCGCCGACCGGCCCGAGGGCCGGCGAGACCGCGGTCACCGTGGGAGGAACCTCGATGTCAGGGCCGGTGGCCTGGCAGAACGACTGGGCCGCGTTCACGACGAGTCCGGTGTCGAGCCCGCTGAGCAGCGTGATCTGCATCCCGACCACCTTGATGTTGGTGCCGTTCAGGGACGGGTCGCCGGTGCGATCGTTGACGGTCTGTGCGTTGAGCGTGATGGAGACGAGCCCGGAGAGCGGCCCGAGCTGTCCCGAGGTCAGGCCGGTGTCGGGCGGGATCGTGGCAGGGAGGCTGACCGTGGTTCCACCGATCGACAGGCCGGTCACCGTGGTCGATCCGGCCGAGCCCGCGGCCGACGAGGAGCAGGACGTGGTGACGGTGCCGACATCGAGCAGCGAACTGAGCAGCGAGATCCCGAGTCCGCCGGCGAGACCGTTGGCGCTGGCGCCGGCGCTGACCGTCTCGTCGGCCTGGCCGAAGTTGGTCGACGACGTGTCGGCGGACAAGGTGGCGGCGCTGATGATGCCCGGGACGCCGACCGGTGACGTCTGGGACGCGTTCGACGCCTGACCGTCCGGGCCCAGGGTGGCCGAAGGAATTGGCCCCAGGAGGTTGCCGCCGAGGAGCGTGACGTTGATGCCGTACGCGTTGGCCGTTCCGTTGTCAGGGTTCGCCGCCTGCGCCGGCAGTCCCAGGAGACTTGTCATCGTCCCGGCGGCCGTCGCGAAGGCGACGGCCGCGATCAGGACGTGCCCGATACGGGTCGTTGGCATGCGTTGAGGTCCCCTTCACTGCGTTTCCCACCCGGCGCGTTGGCGCCGGAATTTCCCCCCGGGAGACGCCGCTCGGTACCCCTGGATCCTTCGTCGAAGAACCCAGCCCCGCCCGATCGGCCGCGACCTCACGATCTTTCGCTGCAAGGCATCGTAACGATTTGCCGATTCCTTGAGGAATAAGTTGAGCCAAATTGCTCGTGAGTTGAGATTTCGTTGGCCTGACGCCCGGCCGATCTTTGGTCATCGGCGCAGGTCGCGGGCCCAACACCGGAAGAACAGGGGCCCCATACCGGTCCTAAGCTGAATCTCGTGACGAACACCCGGGTGGAGAGCGACAGCATGGGGGAGATCGAGGTCCCCGCCGAGCGCTACTGGGGCGCACAGACACAGCGGTCGCTGCACCACTTCGACATCGGCACCGAGACCATGCCCAAGCCGTTGATCCGGGCCTTCGGCATCCTCAAGGGCGCGTCGGCGTCGGTGAACCGGGACCTGGGCAAGCTCGACGACGCGCTGGCCGGGCTGATCGAGCAGGCGGCCGGCGAGGTGGCCAAGGGTGCCCTCGACGACCAGTTCCCGTTGCGCGTCTGGCAGACGGGCAGCGGGACGCAGACGAACATGAACGCGAACGAGGTCATCAGCAACCGGGCCATCGAGCTGGCCGGGGGCGTCATGGGCTCGAAGCAACCGGTCCACCCCAACGACCACGTCAACATGTCGCAGTCCTCCAACGACACGTTCCCGACGGCCATGCACATCGCCGTGGCCGAGGAGATCGTGCACCGCTTGCTGCCGTCGGTGGCCGCTCTGCGGGACGCACTCGCGGTGAAGGCGGAGGAGTACGGCGACGTGACCAAGATCGGCCGGACGCACCTCATGGACGCGGTGCCGCTCACGCTCGGTCAGGAGTTCTCGGGCTACGTGGCCCAGCTCGCCGACGACCTGGAGCGGATCGAGCAGACGATGCCGAAGGTGTACGAGCTGGCCGCGGGGGGCTCGGCGGTGGGCACCGGGCTCAACACGCATCCCGAGTTCGCCGTCCGGGTGGCGAAGGCGATCGCGGACATGACCGGGCTCCCCTTCGTGACCGCGCCGAACAAGTTCGCGGCCCTGGCCGCCCACGATGCGCTCGTCTTCACCCACGGCGCGCTGAAGACGACGGCCGTGTCGCTCATGAAGATCGCCGACGACCTGCGCTGGCTCGGCTCGGGGCCGCGGAGCGGCCTCGGTGAGTTGCAGCTGCCCGAGAACGAGCCGGGCTCGTCCATCATGCCGGGCAAGGTCAACCCGACCCAGAGCGAAGCGATGATCATGGTCGGCATCCAGGTCATCGGCAACGACGTCGCCGTCACGTCGGCGGGCAGCCGAGGCAACCTCGAGCTGAACGTCTGCAAGCCCGTGATCGCCTACAACGTGCTGCAGTCGATCGCGCTCATGAACGATGCCTGCCGGACGTTCCGCGAGTTCTGCGTCGAGGGTTTGAAGCCCGACTTCGAGCAGATCGACCGGCACCTGCGCAACTCACTCATGCTCGTGACCGCGCTCAACCCCATCATCGGCTACGACAACGCGGCGAAGGTCGCCAAGAAGGCGCACCAGGAGCGCACGACACTGCGCGAAGCGGCCCTCGAGCTGGGCCTGCTGACGGGCGCGGAGTTCGACCAGGCGGTCCGCCCCGAGGACATGACGCACCCGTGAGGCACCCGTGAGCGAGCCCATGCTGACGTCGTCGGACGTCGACGCCGCGATCGAGGAGCAGGGGCTGCACTGGGCCCACGAGGGCGACGAGCTCACGACGACGGTGAAACTGCACGACTTCGCGGCGGCGCTCGAGTTCGTGCGTTCGGTCGGTGCCGCGGCCGAGGCCGCCAACCACCACCCCGACATCGACATCCGCTACAACAAGGTGCGGCTCGTCCTCACCACGCACGACTCGGGCGGTATCACGCTGCTGGACCTGGCGATGGCCGGCGCCATCGACCGGCTGCGGCCGGACGTCTGACCCCGCGAGCCGTTCAGCCCGCCGGCTCCAGCAGCGCCGCGCGCAACGCGGCGATCAACTCGGGACCGGCACCGAGGCCCGCCACGTAGGCGTCGACTGAGCCGAACGTCGCCCGCAGGTGGTCCAGCAGGGCCTCCATCTGGGCCGGCTCGGCCGAGAACACCCCCGAGATGTTCTCGATCGTCTCCCGGCTGTCCGGGTACTTCACGATGATCTTCGCCCGCAGGCGCGTCATCGCCGCGCCGCTCAACGCGTAGTCGGCCACCACGGTCGGCTCGTCGACCCCGAGCAACGACAGGACGATCGCGGAGAGGACGCCGGTGCGGTCCTTCCCGGCGGTGCAGTGGAAGACGGCCGGCAACGAACCGGGTGCCGCGAGGATCTCTAGCACGGACACGAACGCGGGGCCCGCGTCGCGCACCATCTCGAGATACTGGGTGCCCAGCAGGCCCGGCTGCTTGTCGAACGCATCGGCGTCGGGCAGCTGCTCGATGATCGGAAAGTGATGGAACGTGACCGGGTGCGCGTCGACGTCGAATCGTCCCCGCTCGAGCTCCTCGGCCGAGCGCAGGTCGATCACGGTTCGGATGCCGAGGACCCGCATCGTCGCGAAGTCGCCTTCGGTCAGGTCGCCCAGGCCGTCGGCGCGGAATAGCGTGCGCCAGCGCGTGCGCAGCCCGTCCGCCCCCGCGTAGCCGCCGAGGTCGCGGAAGTTCACGGCCCCCTCGAGGGCGATCCGCCGCTCCGGCGCGGCGGCGGCGGCCGCCGTCACGAGCTCACGTGACGGGCTCGTCCCACATGGGGAACCAGCGCGAAAGGTCGGACTCCACGGGCAGGTCGGCACCGACCATGGTGCGGATGCGCAGCTCGAGCTCGGTGTCCCGGCGCTCCTTCGACGGGTCCACCGGTGCGAACGGGTAGAAGGTGCCGCGCTTGAACAGGTAGACGAGGCGGAAGGGCTTGGCGTCGGACGGCGCATCCGACCCGGGCACGAAGCCGAAGACCGAACACAGCAACTGAGGCCCCCAGCCGTTGTCCTGGAGCGTGGAGTTCGCCATGTGGATCTTCGTGACGAGATCCTCGATGTCGGGGTCGTCGAGCAGGAGCCAGCCGTAGTCGAAGGAGTCGGTCGTGTGTTTGAACTCCTGGCCCACGAGCTCGGAGATCTCCTTCTCGGCGTCGGCCACCACCTGGCCCGGCGGCGGCTTCCAGCACACGCCGGCGTGCCCCGAGGACACGAGGCCACCGGCGCTCTGCAGCGTGAGCGCGGCGGTGGGCAGCGAGAACAGCGCGTCGAGGTTGGGCCGGACGGGCTTGCTGCGGCCGAGAATGGTGTCGAAGAGGCCCATGGCTGACCGCCGTTCTAGCGCCTCCGGACCTGCCTTCAGCAATCGGCCCCGTCGGACCTGCCAGACCCCGCTCCGGGGCCGGCCTGCCTCAGCTCAGATCGTCGAGCTGGAGCCGGTCTGGCCGAGCTGGTGCTCGAGCTCCTCGAGCTGCGCCAGGCGCTTCTCGAGCGTGGGGTGGGTCCGGAACAGTTGGCCGAAGCTGAAGCCGCCCCCGCCACCCTGGGTGGCGCCGCTGGACACGGCCGGGGTGAAGAAGAAGGCGTTGAACGGCTCGGCGGCGCGCAGGTCCTTGGTCGGGATGCGGCCCATCTCGCCGGTGATCTTCACCAGCGCCGACGCCAGCAACGACGGCCGGCCGATCAGCAGCGCACCGGAGCGGTCCGCCGCCAGTTCCCGGTACCGCGACAGCGCCATCGTCAAGAGGAAGCTGATGAAGTAGACGACGACCGACACCAGCAAGATCATCGTCTCGATCAGGGCGACCTGGCTGCCGCCCTGGTTGTTGTTGCCGCCGCCGCCGAAGATCTCCGAGTAGAACATCACCCGCGTCAGCAGACCGGCGATCAACCCCAACCCACTGGCGATGGTCATGACCGCCACGTCGCGGTGGGCCACGTGCGAGATCTCGTGCGAGAGCACCGCCTCGACCTCGGGCTCGTCCAACCGGCGCAGCAAACCCGACGTGACGCACACGACCGCCGACTTGGGGCTCCGGCCGGTCGCGAACGCGTTCGGGATGTCGGTGGTCGCGATCGCCACCTTCGGCTTGGGCATGTCGGCCAGCGCGCACAGGCGGTCCACGACGCCGTGGAGCTCGGGCGCCTGCTCGGGCGTGACCTCCTTGGCGTGCATGGCGTACATGGCGATCTTGGCGCTGAACCAGTACTGGCAGAACAGCAGGCCGAACCCGATGACCAGGATCAGCACGAGGCTGTGCAGCAACGCGAACAAAATCGCGATGAACGCGCCGTAGAGCACGACGATGAAGAACCCCGTCATAAGCATGCGACGGGTCAAGCCACGGTCCGGCTTGATATTGCGTGAGATTGCCATCAGGTGTTGTCTCCTCCAGACGCCCCGGTTGAACTGCCCCCGGTCCCTGCGGCTTCGGCCGTCCCGTCGGCCCCTGCCCCAGACTTCTCCGCCGACGCCGCAACGGCGCCCGCATCCGCCGACGGCAACGCCGCCGCCGAACCGCCGCTGCCTCCGCTCCCGCCCCCGCCCGTCCCCAGTTCCGCCTTCAACGCCGCCAGCTCGTTGTCGACCTGGTTCGTCGACGACACCTTGTCGAGCTCCTTCTGGATGTCGTCGACCGGCGTCGACAGGTCCTCCAACGCCCCCGACGCCAGGAGCTCGTCGATGGCGCCGGCCCGCGCCTGCATCGAGGCGATCTTGTCCTGGGCCCGCTGCATGGTGGCGCCGGCGTCCTTCGACGACGTCGAAATCCCAGACACCGCCTCGCCGACCTTGGTCTGCGCCTCGGCCGCGGTGTAGGAGGCCTTCAGCGTCTCCTTCTGGGTGCGGAACTGCTCGACCCGGGCCTGCAGCGTCTGCGAGGTCGCAATGAGCTTCTGCTCCTGCTCGGTGATCTGGTCGTGCTGGGTCTTGAGCTCGGCGAGCTGCTCACCCAGCGCGGCCCGCCGCGCCAGGGCCTCCCGGGCCAGGTCCTCGTTGCCCTGCGCCAACGCGGCCTTCGCCTGGCCCTGCAGCTTGTCGGCCTGCTTCTGCAGCCCCTGCGCCTGCAACTCGATCCGCTTGCGGGCCGTCGCCACGTCCGCCACGCCCCGCCGCACCTTCGTCAGCTGCTCGATCTGGCGCTCGTAGGACAGGTCGAGGGTGTCGCGGGGGTCCTCCATCTTGTCCAGGGCCTTGTTGGCCTTCGAACGGAAGATGTCGAGGAAGCGCTGGAACGTACCTGCCATGGGTATCGAGCATAAAGCCCAGCGGGGGAGCGGTGGCACCGGCCGAGCCAGCGACGACCGCGGCGCCGGACGAGGCACGAACGAGCAGCCGGGCGGCCCTGCGCAGGGCCACCGCTAACCTCAGGCAGGTGCCCGACCGCCTTTGCCTCCTGAGCGTCCACGCGCACCCGGACGACGAGGCCTCCAAGGGGGCCCCGACGGTGGCCAAGTACCACGCCGAGGGTGTGCACACCGTGCTGGTGACCGCCACGGGCGGCGAAGAGGGCGACATCCTCAACCCGGCCATGGACACACCCGACGTGCGGG
>DATMMN010000068.1:0-8510 GCA_035569675.1 Acidimicrobiales bacterium
CGGCGTGACGCTCGGTGACGTAGTCATACAGGCGGAAACCGTCACGAACACGAGTGGGAGCACCGTGATGATCGGCGGCGACAGCCTCTCTGGTGAAGTCAACGACTTCGCGGCCTTTCCCGATTTTGGCTGCCCGTACCTCGATCAGAACACGTTGGTCATCACGTTGCCCGCGGGTCAGTCGTGCAATATCGACTACTTCTTCAATCCAGGGGCTCTGGGCGGGCGCTCAGCGACCATCACGCTCCTGGACAACAGCGTGCCCGGAAATCCATTGGCCTCAACATCGGTTTCGGGCACCGGGACGATCGGTTATTACCAGGTCTCTAGCACCGGCAAGGTCGCACACTTCGGCGACGCCCTCTTCTACGGCGACGCATCGCAAACCCCGCTCAGCCACCCCGTAGAGGGCATCACTCAGACGGGTGACGACGGCGGGTACTGGCTGGTCGCGAACGACGGAGGGGTCTTCAACTACGGCGACGCCGGTTTCTTCGGTTCGGCCGGTGGGATTCGACTCAACAAGCCCATCGTCGGTATGGCGGCCTCTCCTGACAGCATGGGGTACTGGCTCGTCGCCACCGACGGGGGGATCTTCAACTACGGCGACGCACAATTCTTCGGCTCTACAGGGAGCATTCGACTGAACAGGCCCATTGTCGGCATGGCGGCAACGAACAGCGGTAACGGCTATTGGCTGGTCGCATCCGATGGGGGGATCTTCTCGTATGGCGACGCGAGGTTCTACGGCTCGACGGGCAGCATCCATCTCAACCAGCCCATTGTCGGCATGGCGGCCACGCCAGACGACGGCGGATACTGGTTGGTGGCGTCAGACGGTGGCATCTTCGCTTACGGCGACGCCCAGTTCTTCGGCTCGACCGGCGCCATCCACCTCGCGCAACCCATCGTCGGCATGGCGGCCATGCCCGACGGCTCGGGTTACTGGTTCACCGCGGCCGACGGCGGGCTCTTCAACTACGGCGCCCCGTTCTACGGCGCCGCCAACAGCCAGAGCCTGAGCAACGTAGTCGGAATGGCCACTGACGGGGCGCCGACAGCCCAGGCCATCTCGGGTGTCCCCGCCATCCGCCATGCGTTAACAGGGAACGGGAATCAGAGCGATTGGACGTCACAGGACCGCACCGCACCGCGCTTCGCCGGACGTTAGCGCCGCGTCAGCGGAGGACGATCTCGTTGCCCTCCACGTCGACGTGCACCGTCGAGCCCTCGGGGTAGCGGCCCTCCAACAAGGCCAGCGCCAGCGGGTCCTCGATGTTGCGCTGCAGCACGCGCCGGAGAGGCCGGGCGCCGTAGTCGGGGTCGTAGCCGACGTTGGCCAGCCACTCCTCGGCTGCGGGCGACACCTCCAGCGAGAGGCGCCTTTCGGCCAGCCGGCCCCGTAGCTTGCGCAGCTGGATCTCCACGATCGTCGCCAGGTCCTCTCGGCTCAGCGCCTTGAAGCGCACGATCTCGTCGATGCGGTTGATGAACTCGGGCTTGAAGTAGTCCTCCGGCTCGCCCTTGAGGTTCGACGTCATGATCAGCACCGTGTTGGTGAAGTCGACCGTGCGCCCCTGCCCGTCGGTCAGCCGCCCGTCCTCCAACACCTGCAACAAGATGTTGAAGACGTCGGGGTGGGCCTTCTCCAGCTCGTCGAGCAGCACGACCGAGTACGGGCGGCGGCGCACCGCCTCGGTCAGCTGGCCGCCCTCGTCGTAGCCGACGTAGCCGGGGGGCGCGCCCACCAGCCGCGACACGGCGTGCTTCTCCATGTACTCGCTCATGTCGATGCGGACCATGGCGCGCTCGTCGTCGAAGAGGAAGTCGGCCAGCGCGCGGGCCAACTCGGTCTTGCCGACGCCGGTCGGGCCGAGGAACAGGAACGAGCCGATCGGCCGGTTGGGGTCGCTCAGGCCCGCGCGGCTGCGCCGGATGGCGTTGGACACGGCCGCCACGGCCTCGTCCTGGCCCACGACGCGCTCGTGCAGCGTGGTCTCGAGGCGCACCAGCTTCTGCACCTCGCCCTCCATGAGCCGCGACACGGGCACGCCCGTCCAGCGCGACACCACCTGGGCGATGTCCTCGGGGTCGACCTCCTCCTTGAGGAAGCGGTTCCCCGACTGCAGCTTGGCCAGGTCCTCGTTGGCCTCCTCGATCTTGCGCTCGAGCTCGGGCAGCTGGCCGTAGCGGATGGCCGAGGCACCCGCCAGGTCGCCGTCGCGCTCCAACCGGACCGCCTCCTCGTCGAGCTCGGTCTTCTGCTGCTGCAGCTGGCTCAGTGTGTCGAGGCAGTTCTTCTCCTGCTGCCAGTGCGCGGCCATCGAGTCGCGCTGCTCGCCGAGCTCGGCCAGCTCGCGCTCCAGCCGGTCCAGGCGCTCTCGTGACGCGTCGTCGCTCTCCTTCTCGAGCGCCAGCTTCTCGATTTCGAGCTGGCGTATGCGCCGGCTGATCTGGTCGAGCTCCGTCGGCATGGAGTCGATCTCGATGCGCAACTTCGACGCCGCCTCGTCGATCAGGTCGATCGCCTTGTCCGGCAGGAAGCGGCCCGTGACGTAGCGGTCCGACAGCACCGCCGCCGCCACCAACGCGGCGTCCTGGATGCGAACCTTGTGGTGGGCCATGTAGCGCTCGGAGAGGCCGCGCAGGATCGCGATCGTGTCCTCCACCGACGGCTCGCCGACGAACACCGGCTGGAACCGGCGCTCCAGCGCCGCGTCCTTCTCGATCGACTTGCGGTACTCGTCGAGCGTCGTCGCCCCGATCATGCGCAGCTCGCCGCGCGCCAACATCGGCTTGATCATCTGCCCGGCGTCCATGGCCCCCTCGGCCGCGCCGGCCCCGACGATCGTGTGGAGCTCGTCGATGAACGTGATGATCTCGCCCTCGGCGTCGGTGATCTCCTTCAGCACGGCCTTCAGCCGCTCCTCGAACTCGCCGCGGTACTTGGCGCCCGCGACCATCGAGCCGAGGTCGAGCGCGACGACGCGCTTGCCCTTCAGGCCCTCGGGCACGTCACCCTCGATGATCCGGTTGGCCAGGCCCTCGACGATCGCCGTCTTGCCGACGCCGGGCTCGCCGATCAGCACCGGGTTGTTCTTGGTGCGCCGCGACAGCACCTGGATGACCCGGCGGATCTCCTCGTCGCGCCCGATCACCGGGTCGAGCTTGCCCTCGCGGGCCGCTTCGGTCAGGTCGCGGCCGTACTTGGCCAGCGCCTGGTACGTCATCTCGGGGTCCGGTGTCGTGACGCGGTGGTTCCCCCGCACCGTGCGCAACGCGCTCAGCAACGCGTCCTTGCTCACCCCGATGAAGTCGGCCAGCGCCAGCACGAGGTGCTCGACCGAGACGTAGTCGTCGCCCAGGTCCCGGCGGTTCTGGTCCGCCGCCTCGAGCGCAGCCCGCGCGTCGCGCGACAGCCCGGGCTCCGCGCCACCGCTCGCCTGGGGCAGGCGCAGCAGCTGGTCGTGCATCTTGCCCGCCAGCGCGTCGGGGTCGACCCCGACCTGGGAGAGCAGCGGGCGCGTCGTGGTGTCCTGCTGCTGCAGCAGGGCGTCGAGCAGGTGCGCCGGCGTCAGCTCCGGGTGGTTCGACGAAGCGGCGTGGCCGGTGGCCGCGCTGAAGGCGGCCTTCATGTTGTTCGTCCAGCGTTCTGGGTCTATCGGCATAATGCCGTCCTTGTCGTTCTCGTGCTTTTCCTCGTTGACTTCGTCTCGTCCTGCGTCACGCCTCGCTCCGTCGCGCCGTCCGGTACGGCACCGGCGCCTGGCGCACCGGCACCAGGTCGCGGCGGTACTGGCGGTGCGTCGCCGCCACCGCGTCGAGCGCGGCGGCCCGGACCTGGACCAGCTCCTCGCGCAGCCGGGCCAACTCGGACTCGAGCTGGAGCACGCGGCGCACGCCCTCGAGGTTCAGCCCGGTCGACGTCAGCTCCTGGATGTGGCGCAGCCGGTCCAGGTCGCGCTCGGAGAAGCGCCGGCTTCCGCCGCTTGTCCGCGACGGGTCCAGCAGTCCCTTGCGCTCGTAGATGCGCAGCGTCTGCGGGTGCATCCCCGTGAGCTCGGCCGCCACCGAAATGACGTAGACGGCCTGGTTGGCGTCGCGTGCCACGCGCTCGCGCTCGCGCGCGATCCCGATCCCGTCGCGCTCAGCCACGGCCCGTCACCACCCCGGTCACGACGACTCCACCCCGATCCGCGGCGCCGCCTCGGTCACCTCGGCCAGCGACTCGACGGCCGCCCGCTGCTCCTCCGTCAGTTCGGTCGGCACCAGCACCTCCACCTTCACCAGCAGGTCACCCGGCTTGCCGCCGTTGCGGCCCGAGGAAGCGGGCACGCCACGCCCGCGCACCCGCAGGACGCGGCCCGACTGCGTCCCCGCCGGCACCTTCAACGTGACCTTGCCATCCAAGGTCGGCACCGTGACGGTCGTCCCCAACGCGGCCTCGGGGAACGTCACCGGCACGTTGATCGTCAGGTTGCGCCCGCTGCGCCCGAACACCGGGTGCTTGCCCACGTGCACGACGACGTAGAGGTCGCCCGGCGGCGCCATGCCCTGCCCGGGCGCGCCGCGGCCCTTGACGCGGATGCGCTGGCCGTCCTCTACCCCGGCCGGGATGCGCACCTTGACCGAGCGGACCTTCTGCTCGGTGCCGGTGCCGTGGCAGACCGGGCACGGTGTGTCGAACAGCTGCCCCCGCCCGACGCAGTCCGGGCAGACCGTGCTCAGCGAGAACAGGCCCTGGTTGTCGTTGAGGCTCCCGGTCCCTCCGCAGCGCGGGCAGGTGTGCGTCGATGTCCCCGGCGCGGCGCCGCTGCCGCGGCAGTTCGAGCAGCGGACCTCCTGCGGCACGTTCACCGACGTGGTCACGCCGTGCACCGCGTCCTGGAACGACAGGTGTAGCTGGGCCTCCATGTCGGCGCCGCGCTGGGGCCCGCGCTGGGTCCGGGCGGAGCCGGTCCGGAACAAGCCCCCGAAGAGGTCGCCGAGGTCGCCCATGTCCTCCATGCGGAAGGTCCCACCGCCGCCGCCGGGCGTGCCGAAGCCGCCGAGCGGCCCGTGCGTGCGGACCTCGTCGTACTCCTTGCGCTTCTCGGCGTCGCCGAGCACGTCGTACGCCGCGCTGATCTCCTTGAAGCGATCCTCCGAGCCCGGGTTGGCGTCGGGGTGGTGCTCCTTGGCCAGCTTCCTATAGGCGCGCGTGATCTCCTTGTCCGACGCCGTCGGGACGACGCCGAGCACCTTGTAGAAATCCTTCTCGAACCATTCGCGTTGTGCCGCCATGGCTCAGGTCACCCCCGCACACGGACCATGGCCGGGCGGAGTGGCTGCCCCTTCCAGCGGTAGCCGGACCGCAGCACCTCGTCAACCATCGTCTCCGTGTCGCCGGCCTCGCCCTCGCTGTGCGCGACGGCGTCGTGCACCGAGGGGTCGAAGGGGACGTTGCGCTGGTCGACGCGCTCGAGCCCCTCCTTGGTCAGGATGTCCATCAGCATCGCCCGCGACGCGCGCAGGGCCTTGCCGTCCTCGGTGAGGTCGAGCGACTCGTTGAAGTGCGCCTCGGCCAGGTCCAACGCGTCGAGCACCGGCAGCAGCTTGACCACGAGATCCGTCGCCGCCCGCGCCGTCATCTCGCCCTGCTGGCGGGCGATGCGCTTGCGGTAGTTCTCGAAGTCGGCCTGGGTGCGCTGGAGCGCGAGCAGGTACTCGTCGCGCTCGCGGGCCACGGACTCGAGATGGCTCGCCTCCTGGGCCAGCGCGCCGCCGACCGCCGCCGCCGCGGCCGCGGCCCGGGCCGAAGCCGACGCCTTTGCGTCAGCCTCCGCCTCTTCGGCCTCTTCGTCTGCAGCCGCGGCCTCGGAGAAGACGGGCTCCTCCTCGGGCGTGGCCTCGTCGCCGAAGCTCATTGCTCATCGACGATCTCGGCGTCGACGACGTCCTCGTCCGACGAGGTCTCCTCGGCGCCACCCGCACCGCCACCGCCCGGGCCGCCGGCACCGGCCGACCCGGCCGAAGCCGTGGACGACGCCTGCTCGTACAGCCGCTGCGAAAAGCTCTGCGACACGCCGACCAGCTTCTCGGTCGCGTCCTTGATCTCCTCGACCGACGTCCCGGCCAGGGCGTCCTTGACGCCCTTCAGTGCGGCCTCGACGTCGTCCTTCTCGGAGCCCTCGAACTTGTCGCCCTGCTCCTTGAGCAGCTTCTCAGTTTGGTACACGAGCGTGTCGGCCGTGTTCCGCACCTCGGCCTCCTCGCGCCGCGTGCGGTCGTCCTCGGCGTGCGACTCGGCGTCGCGCACCATCCGCTCGATGTCGTCCTTGGCCAGCGACGACTGGCCGGTGATCGTCATCGACTGCTCCTTGCCCGTCGCCTTGTCCTGCGCGGCCACGTGCACGATCCCGTTGGCGTCGATGTCGAAAGTGACCTCGATCTGCGGGACGCCGCGCGGCGCCGGCGGCAGGTCGACCAGTTGGAACTTGCCGAGCGTCTTGTTGTACATCGCCATCTCGCGCTCGCCCTGGAGCACGTGGATCTCGACCGACGGCTGGTTGTCCTCGGCCGTGGTGAAGATCTCCGACCGCTTGGTCGGGATGGTGGTGTTGCGCTCGATCAGCTTGTGCATGACCTGGCCCTTGGTCTCAATCCCCAGGGACAGCGGCGTGACGTCGAGCAACAGGACGTCCTTCACCTCGCCCTTGAGCACGCCGGCCTGCACCGCGGCGCCGATCGCGACGACCTCGTCGGGGTTCACGCCCTTGTGGGGCTCCTTGCCGGTGAGGCTCTGCACCAGGTCCTGGATCGCCGGCATGCGGGTCGAGCCGCCGACCAGCACCACGTGGTCGAGGTCGCCGGTCTTGAGGTTGGCGTCCTTGATGGCGGACTCGAACGGACCGCGGCACTTCTCCACCAGGTCCGCCGTGAGCTCGTTGAACTTGGCCCGCGTGAGCTTGAAGTCGAGGTGCTTCGGTCCCTCGCTCGTCGCCGTAATGAAGGGAAGGTTGATCTGGGTGTCCTGCACCGTGGACAGCTCGATCTTGGCCTTCTCGGCCGCCTCCTTCAGGCGCTGCAGGGCCATCTTGTCCTGCGACAGGTCGACCCCCTCGGTGTTCTTGAACTCGGTCACCAGCCACTCGATGACCTTGTCGTCCCAGTCGTCGCCGCCGAGCTGCGTGTTGCCCGAGGTCGACTTGACCTCGAAGACGCCCTCGCCGATCTCGAGCACCGAGACGTCGAACGTCCCACCGCCGAGGTCGAACACGAGCACGGTGCGGTCGGAGTCCTCCTTGTCGAGCCCGTAGGCCAGCGCCGCGGCCGTCGGCTCGTTGATGATGCGGAGCACCTCGAGGCCGGCGATCGTCCCCGCCTCCTTGGTGGCCGTGCGCTGCGCGTCGTCGAAGTACGCGGGCACGGTGATGACCGCCTGGGTGACGGAGTCGCCGAGATACGACTCGGCGTCCCTCTTCAGCTTGCCCAGGATCCGGGCCGAGATCTCCTGCGCCGTGTACGCCTTGCCGTCGATGTCGACGGTCCACTTCGTGCCCATGTGACGCTTCACCGAGCGGATCGTGCGGTCGGGGTTGGTGATGGCCTGTCGCTTCGCCACCTCACCGACCAGCACCTCGCCGGTCTTGGAGAAGCCCACCACCGACGGCGTTGTCCGGCCTCCCTCGGCGTTCGGGATCACGACGGGCTCGCCCGCCTCCAACGTACTGACCACCGAGTTGGTGGTTCCCAGGTCGATGCCTACGGCCTTGGCCATCTTTGCTTTGTCCTTACTCTCTGCCGCCGGCCTTGCCGTCGGGCGATCTCGTCGCCGGCCGGCCTCCCTCGGCCGCCGGCTCTTCCTCGTCTACCAGTCCTTCTCCGTTTGGTCTACACCATTCTAGCAAAGTTGAGTCCCTCTGTGTCAAGATTTCTGATGCCAATGACCACCCAATTCTGCCAGGACCTGACCCGGTGGGCTCGCGCGCTGCCGCCAAGGCGCGTTGAGAGAGAAAACCCCAGGTGGGAGACCTGATCGGCCAGCGCAGGGTGCAGGCTGGCCCCGTCGTCGGCGGGTCAAACGGGGCCAGCCACCATCACCCCGACAACCGAGACGGGCGGCGCAGTTGGCGATTCCACACCTTCGGTAGGCCTCGGTTACCCGCATCCTGGCACTAGGGGTTGCACAACTAATAGAGCCGAACTTCCTTTTGGCGTCTTCTCTGACAAAAGGAGGTCCGATCGTCGTCCTTCACGCGGTGAACGCCCATCCGGCCTCCGACCAGGGAGATTGCGGCCTTCCCACACTGCCCCCCTACGATCGAAGCGTGCTCGACCTGGTCCTGCTGCGCCACGGCCAGTCCACCTGGAATGCGAAGAACCTGTTCACGGGCTGGGTCGACGTCGACCTGAGCGCTGCCGGCGAGGTCGAAGCCCGGGCCGCCGGTGACCTGCTGGCCGAAACCGAGGGCCTCGACCTTCGGATCCTGCACACCTCGGTGCTCACCCGGGCGATCCGCACAGCCGAG
>DATMMN010000069.1:0-2346 GCA_035569675.1 Acidimicrobiales bacterium
GGCACGACATCCGCGGGATCCTCGGTGCCGACAGCGACGTCCGCAACGGCTACAACGACATCAAGGTGACCTTCCACATCGACGCGGACGCGTCGCGGGAGGACATCGAGGCGCTGGTGGCCCAGTCGCAGAAGCGCTCCGCCGTGTACGACGCGCTCACCAACCCGACGAACGTCACCGTCGAAGTCGCCTGAGGTTCTGGGGTTCACGTCATAGAGCGCGTAACCACGGTCGTCATCGGCGCGGGGCACGCAGGCCTGGCCGCGAGCCGCTTCCTCGGCGACCGGTCGATCGACCACGTTGTGCTCGAGCGCGGCGAGGTGGCGAACTCCTGGCGGACCGAACGCTGGGACTCGCTGCGGCTGCTCACTCCCAACTGGCAAAGCCGCCTGCCGGGCCTTCGCTATGAAGGCCCGGACCCCGACGGCTACATGACCGTGGGGGAAGTCACCGCGTTCATCGAGCGCTTCGCCGCGCTCTCGCGCGCTCCCGTCCGGACCGGCACGACCGTCACCTCGGTGCGGCGCGCCAACGACGGATACCACGTAGCCACGACGCACGGCGAGCTTGCCTGCCGGACCGTGGTCGTCGCGAGCGGTGCCTGCAACCGGCCGTCGGTGCCGGCGTTCGCCGCCGCGGTGTCGGCGTCCGTCGAGCAGCTGACGCCGTTCGACTACCGCGACCCGGCCAAACTCCCCGACGGCGGAGTGCTGGTCGTGGGAGCGTCGGCGACCGGCGTGCAGCTGGCCGCCGAGCTGCAGCGGTCGGGCCGGCCGGTGACCTTGTCGGTGGGGGAGCACGTGCGGTTGCCGCGCACGTACCGCGGCCGCGACGTGCTGTGGTGGATGGACGCGTCGGGCGTGTGGGACCAGCGGTACGACGAGGTCGAGGACCTCACGCGGGCCCGGCGGCTGCCCTCGCCCCAGCTCGTCGGGACTCCCGAGCGGACGACGCTCGATCTCAACGCGCTCACCTCGATCGGCGTCGAGCTGATCGGGCGCTGGGCGGCGGTCCGCGACGGGCAGGCGTTGTTCTCCGGCGGCCTGCGCAACGTGTTCTCGCTCGCGGACCTCAAGATGAGGCGTCTGCTGGAAACGTTCGACGAGTGGGCCCGGACGAGCGGCCGTGACGCCGAGGTCGGTCCGTCCGAGCGCTTCCCGCCGACACGTGTACCCGAGTCGACCCGACTGCAGCTCGACCTGGGCAGCGGCGAGATCCGCTCGATCGTGTGGGCGACGGGTTTCCGGCCCGACTACGGCTGGCTCGACGTCCCCGCCCTCGACCCGAAGGGCCAGCTGCGCCACGAGGGCGGCGTGGTCGACAGCCCGGGACTGTACGCGCTCGGGCTGCCCGTGCTGCGGCGGCGCAGGTCCACGTTCATCTGCGGCATCGAGGACGACGCGCGTGCGGTCATCGATCACCTCGCCCGGTACCTGGCCGTCCGCGGCTGATCGTGACCGCGCTCAGAACAGGGTCGGCGGCCCGGCGGGGATCGGTTCGGAGAGCGGCTCGACCCCGGGCACCCGGGCTCGCACCTCGGCGTGGAACCGGCGGGCCAGCTCGAGAGCGTCCACGTTGTCGGGCGTGTGGATGAAGACGGTCGGGGACCGCCCTTCGCGCAGCCAGCCGGCCACCGTGTCGAGCCAGGGCTGCCATCCCGCGATGGTGCGGTCTGGGTCGTCCCGGCCGAGGTAGCGGACGATCGGGTGGGACGTGAGGGCCCGTGACCGGCGGGGCACGCGTGGTTTGTTCCTCCACGCCTCCCGTTCGGCGTCGCTCACCGGAGGGCTCCCGAACAGGACGGAAGTGTCGAAGGTTACCCACTCGGCGCCGACGTCACCGAGAACCCTCTCCAGCTGCTGTTCCCATCGCGGGTCGTCGAAGAACGCGCGGTGCCGGACCTCGACGCAGTACCGGTGCCCGGGCGGGAGACGGCGCAGGAAACCGGCTAGAGCGCCGAGGTCGGCGGGGCTGAAGGACGGGGGCAGCTGGATCCAGAGGGCGTAGGCACGCCGCCCGAGGGGTTCGATCGCGGCCAGGAAGGCGCGGAGCGGGTCCGCGACATCGGCGAGGCGGCGCTCATGAGTGATCTCTTTCGGCAGCTTGAGGACGAACCGGAAGTCGGCGGTGGTCTGCTCGGCCCACGATTTCACCGTGTCCAGGGCGGGGATCGCATAGAAGGTCGTATTGCCCTCCACGGCGTTGCACCAGGTCGCGTACGCCCGCAGGCGCTCCCGTGGTGACAGCGATCCAGGCAGGTACCGGCCTTGCCAGGGTGCGTACGTCCACATCGCGCAGCCGACGTGGAGCTCCATGCCCCGAAGCTACCCCGAGCCCAGGGATCCC
>DATMMN010000070.1:0-9711 GCA_035569675.1 Acidimicrobiales bacterium
ATTGGCGAGTAGCTCGGACACGCAGAAGTACGCGATGGCCTCGATGGCGGCGGTGGGACGGTCGCGCACGTCGAAATTCAGCTCGGACGGAACGGCGCTGCGTGAGGCGAGCGTGGCCAACGCGCCTTCGAGCCCGATGTCGAGCGCCGGCGGGTGGATGCCCCGCGCGATGTCGCGCAGCTCGGTGATGGCCTCCTTGGCGCCGCGGTGCGCCTCATCGACGAGCTCGCGGACGCGCTCGAGGTCGACGTGATCGGTGTCGTCGAGCTTCTCCTTCGCCATGCCGAGCCGCATGGCCAAGGCGACGAGCTGGGCCTGGGTGCCGTCGTGCAGGTCGCGCTCGATGCGCCGCAGCGTGGCGGCCGACGCGTCGACTGTGGTCGTACGCGCCTGTTCCAGGGAGCGGACGCGCGCGGCGACCGGGTCCGGGCCGAGCAGCGTGCGGATGAGGAGCCTGTCGACGGTGACGAACCCGCGCATGACCCACGGGGCGGCGAAGAAGGCAAGAAGTCCGAGCACGAACAGGCCGAACGTATGACCGAAACTCGCGTCGCCGCCCGTTATCCGGTTGGGCAGGAAGATGTTTTGGAGGAGCCCCCACATCGGGCCGGAGTTGCCGTCGCCGTGCCAGAAGATCGGGTTGAGCAACCCCACGAAGGCGTCCCACCAGAGGCTGAAGGCGACGTAGAGGCCCAGAAGCGTCCACGGCAGCTTGAGGGCGAGGTAGGCGACTGAGCGCCACGCGACCCGGTCGCGCAGGGCCGACTGCAACCAGCCGAAGAAGCCGGGCCGTCGCACGAACGGGTTGGGCTCCTCGACGGTCTCGCCCAAGAAGTTGTGCGCCAACCCGCGCTGGAACCGACCGATCCCACGCGCGATACGCAGGGAGAGGGCGATGATGATCAACCCGACGAAGGTGATGATGAGCCAGATGCCCGCGATCATCGTGGCGGCGACGATGACGAGGCTGACGGCCGCGAGCACGCCGCTCACCATCCAGAACGCAAGCTCGCTCCACGGGCGCCTGGTGAAGGGCTCGCGCAGGACGCGCCGCGCGAGCTCCTTCACCTTGATGACCTGCTCGTCCGTGACCCCCAGCGAAACGGTCTTGTGCTTGGGCTCGTCCTCCGGGTGCGCCGGCGCCTCGCCGTCCTCGGTGACCAACGTCATGCGTCCCGCTTGATCAGCACCACTGCTCCGACCGCGAGCGCAGCGACGGTGTAGAGCGCCATCAGCACGAACCCGATTGTTGCCGAAAGCTGGTTGCCCTGGGGCACGACGGCGGCGACGGACTGGGCGAAGATGATGGCCGGGGTGTACTTGGCGGGATGCCCGGCGATGGTTTGCAGGAGGATCGGGGCCAGCAGGGTCACGCCGGCAAAGGTCGCGATCGCACCGGCAGTATGGCGGATGATCAGGCCGAGGCCGAGCCCGAGGAGTGCGAACAGGCTCAGGAACGCCCCCGTGAGGACGACGGCCCGCAGCACGCCGGGTTGCCCGAGGTGCGCGGTGGGAGCGACGCCGGTCGACAGGATGGCCTGGCCGAAGAAGAAGGCGACGAAACTCAGGATCTCGCCGACCACGAGCGTGAAGAGGCCGACGACCGTGGCCTTGGCCGCGAACAGGGTCTCGCGCCGGGGGACGGCGGCGAGCGACGAGCGCATGGTGCCGGACCCGTACTCGCCGGAGATGGCCAGGACACCGAGGACACCGAGCGCGAGCGACCCGATGGCGAGCCCGGCCATGGCCTGGTTGGTCGGGTCCCAGCCGAAGCCCTGGTACCACTGGCGCGGGTGGTGCGCGGCGCCGTTGGTCGACAGGAAGGTCACGAGCATGGTGCCCAGCACGGTGATGCCGAGCAGCAACTTCGTGGAGCGCAGGGAGGCGAGCTTGCTCACCTCGGCGGCGACGGCCTGGCGGAAGCCCACGCGTCCTTCTCGGGCGGCGGGCGTGGTGGCCGGCAATGACAGGGCGATGGTCACGATGGGTCCTTTCGGGGTCGGTGGTCGATCAACGGGCCGGTACGAGCTCGCGCTCGCGTGAGCGGTACTCGACCGAGTCGGACGTGAGCTCCATGAAGGCGTCTTCCAGTGAGGCGCGGATCGGCGTGAGCTCGTGCAGCGTGAGGGACGCCCGCGCGGCGATCTCTCCGATCCGGGCGGAGGGCACGCCGGTCACGACGATCCCGCCGTCCTCCGACACCGTGGGGCGCACGCCTTCCTTCGACAACGCGGTGACCATGAGCTGGGGCGTCGGCGTGACGACGCGCACGGCCTCGGACTGGTGCTGCGCCGAGAAGTCCTCGACGCTCGTCTCGGCGATGAGGGTGCCACGGCCGATGACGACGAGCCGCTCGGCGGTGAGGGCCATCTCGGAGATGAGGTGGCTCGACACCAACACGGTGCGGCCTTCGGCGGCCAGGTCGCGCAGGAGATAGCGCGCCCAGCGGATGCCCTCGGGGTCCAGCCCGTTGACCGGCTCGTCGAAGAGGAGGACGCCGGGGTCACCGAGGAGCGCACCGGCGATGCCGAGCCGCTGGCCCATGCCGAGGGAGAACTTGCCGGCACGCTGGTCCGCCACCGAGGTGAGGCCGACGATGTCGAGCACCTCGTCAATACGCGCCCCGGGGATCTCGTTCGACTTGGCGAGCCAGCGCAGGTGCTGGCGGGCGGTGCGCCCGGGGTGGAACGCCTTGGCGTCGAGGAGGGCGCCCACCTCGCGCAAGGGCCACCGCAACTCGTCGTACAGCAGACCGTTCACCGTCGCCGCGCCGGCGTCAGGCACGTCGAGTCCCATGATCATGCGCATGGTGGTGGACTTGCCCGATCCGTTCGGTCCGAGGAATCCCGTGACGACGCCGGAGGGGACGGTGAAGCTGAGGCCGTCGACGGCGACGGTCTTGCCGTACCGCTTCGTCAGTCCGCGGGTGACGATCATGAGGGCTCCTTGTCGGTGCCCCGGGCGGGTGCCGGGGCTCTGCCCTCACACGATGAAGCGTCGAGGGGCCAAGGAGAATGCCGCTACCGGGCGTCTCGTCCTGGGGCTAGCCCCCCTTTTGGACCGGGTGGCTAGTGCCCCGACGCGGCGGGCGACCCCGGCCAAGCCGGGTACGACGGGGCCCTATCGGGCGGGGTGGTGTACGTCGTGACGGCGCCGGCGGTCGAGAACATCGGCACCGACCCGTTCGGCACCACGCCGGCCTTATAACGCGCCCCGCCGTTGACGTACTGCATGAGGCCGTTGCCGACGGTGCCCTCCTCGTCGGGCCCCTTCGCGGTGGCGTCGTACCAGAGGAAGGTGTAGTCCGCCGGCGAGGAGTAGCTCGGGTGCGGGGCGGCTCCCTGGTAGCCGTAGGCCTGGAGCGGAGAGGTCGGGCCGCCACCGGTGGGCGGGCCGCGGAACAGACCCTCGGTGTATGTCTGGGGCGTTAGGTGCGGGCCGGCCAGCTGCACGCCGGTGAAGAACTGCTGGTACGCCGGGAGGATGGCCGGCGCGGCCAGGGAAGCGGGGCTGGTGTTGGCGCCGTACCACCAGCGGTAGAGGTGGTAGGAGTCGCTGGCGGCGACGGGAACCGGGACGGACAGGCTGGACACGCCGAACGCATGGGCCCACTCGCTCTGGTCGTAGTAGCGGCCGAGCGCGGAGGTGTCCGTCAGGACGATGCCGGTGATGATCCACTCGGGGAAGTAGCCGATGTTCGCACAGGCCTTCGTGAGGTAGATGGGCATGATGGGGTCGCCGGCGAAGACGACGCTCGTCGCGCCGGAGGTCTTCAGCTTCTCGGCCAGCGTCGCCGCTTGGGTGGGCAGGGTCGTGAGGTTGAGCGTGTAGATGAGGTCGGCCGGCGACGCGACGTCGACGTGTCCGTCCCGCAGCTTCTTCTCGAGTGACGTGGTCAACTCGTTGAACCCCGGTGCAGGCGGTTGCGACGTCTCGCTGACGACGGTGAAGGACCGCTTCTGCGTGTGCAGCGACGCGTCGCCGGCCCAGACAGCGTCCTTCCCGCTCAGCTTGGCGATGACGTAGTCGACGGTCTCGTTCAACGAGGTGTCCGCGGTGGGCAGGTTGGCCCATTGGTAGGGCGCGTCCTGTTGGATCAATGCGCTGAGAGACGAGTCGCCGCAGCCGATGCACAGCACGTGGAGGCGGGCCAGCTCCTGTTCGTAGGCCGTGGTCTCGCCGGGGCCGCCGACGGAGGCGAAGGCATGGTCCTGCTCCGCCACCGTGACGGCGTCAGCGTGCGCGGCCACGGGGTCGGTGTCAGCGCCGCTCGCCTCGAACGGGATGAGGTTCACGTGGCGGCCGTACAGCACGTAGATCTTGTTGAGCATGGCGACGTAGGCCTCGACGGTGGCCAGCGCCTGGGCGGGCGTCCCCGCCGCGCCCGAGATCGTCGAGGCCAACCCTCCGGGCTGGGGGTAGTAGTAGACGAGGTTGATCGAGGTGGGGGTCACGCCGCTCGAGGTGGCGCCGCCGTTGGAACCGGTCGGCACCGGGACGCAGGGCGGCGAGTACACGGTCGGCATCTTGAGGCGGCCGGTGTGGTGGTCACACTGCGGTCCCCAATCGTAAGAGGACGTCTTGCCTTCCTTGGCGGCGGTGGCGTAGGTGATCGGGACGGAAGACGACGTCGTGCCGTGCGCGCTGGTTGTCGGTGTCGCCGCCGGCGTCGAGTTGTTCGACTCGTTCACCGTGGCGACGATGCCGGCTGCGACGAGCGCCCCGATGATAAGGATCACTGGCACCGCCATGCGGACCCGGCTGACCCGCGGCCAGGGGCGTTCGGACAGTGGCGCGGGTTCGGACCCCGGCGCGTCTGTCGTTTCGGTCTCGCTCATGTCACTCGCTCCCGGCGCCGGCACCGGCACCCGCAACAGGACCAGTCCGCGAGAGCGCGAGCGGGTCGGATCCGAGGAAGGCCTCGCCCACCATGGGCGACTGCAGGACGTCGGCCGGCGTGCCGCTGGCGATCACGGCGCCCCGGTCCATCGCCACGAGGCGGTCGGCCAGCTCCGCGATGAAGGCGATGTCATGCTCGACGATCAGCATCGTGGCGTCCAGCTGGTCGCGGACGTTGCGGAGCAACCCGAGCATCGCTTCAACCTCGCGTTGGGCCACTCCCGACGAGGGCTCGTCGAGGAGCACCACGGTGGGCTGGTGCGCGACGACGGCGGCCAGGTCGACGAGCCGCCGCGAGCCGGTCGACAGCTCGCTGACGAGGTTGTCCGCGTAGCGCTCGAGCCCGAACATCTCCATGAGCTCGTCGACCCGGCGTCGGACCGCCGCTTCCGTGCGCACCAGTACAGGCAGTCGGAGCATCGCGTTGAAGGGGTCGGCGACGTCGGTGAACCGCTCGAGTGAGACGGCGAGGGCGTCACGGACGGTGAGTGCGGAGAAGAGGCGCGAGTCCTGGAACGAGCGGCCGAGGCCGAGCCGGGCTCGGGTGGCCGCCGTGCGGTCGGTGACGTCGACGCCGCGGAGCTCGACTCTTCCCTGGTCGGGCTGCAAGAAACCCGAGACCACATCGAACAGCGTCGTCTTCCCGGCGCCGTTGGGCCCGATGATCCCGACCAGCTCGCCGTGGCCGGCGTGCAGCGACACGTCGTCGAGGGCAGCGTTGCCACCAAAACTCAGGGCCAGCCCGCGCACCTCGAGCTCGGGGCCCGCGTCGGCGCCCGAGCGGGGCCGGGCGGCCTGGGCGGCGAGCGAGTCGGACGCCTTCTGCAGGTAGATCGACCACAGCAGTTCGGGATGGGCGGCCAGCTCCGCGGCCGTGCCCGTGAACCGCACGACACCGGTGTCCATGACGTAGACGCGGTCCGCCACGGCCACGGCGACGTTCATCGACTGCTCGACGAGGAGGATGGCCGTGCCCGCCTGGCGCATCGACTCGATGGCCCCGAGGAGCTGCTCAACCACGATCGGTGAGAGCCCGAGTGAGAGCTCGTCGATCAAGAAGAGCTTGGGCCGGGTGATGGTCGCCATGGCGAGTGCGAGCATCTGCTGCTGCCCACCCGAGAGGTTGGCCGCCCGCTCGCTGCGCCGCGAGGCCAGGGTCGGGAAGGCGGCGAAAGCGTCCTCGATCATCTGGGTGTCGCTCTCGCCACGTCGGCGGCCCTGCCAGGCGGCGGCCCGCAGGTTCTCCTCCACGCGCAGGCTGGGGAACGTGCCCTCGCCGCCAGGCACCTGGGCCACGCCCAACCGTGCGATCTCGTCGGGCGGCAGGTGCGTGATGTCGCGCCCGTCGAAGACGATGGCGCCGTTGTCGGCTTCGACGACCCCGCCGATCGCCCGCAGCAGCGTCGACTTGCCGGCACCGTTCGTGCCGACGATGGCCACGATCTCGCCCTCGCCGATTTCGATCGTGACCTCGGAGAGGACCGGAACGCCGTCGTAGCCCACCCGGAGGTCGCGTACGGCGAGAAGGGGCAGCTTGCCGTCGCGGCGGTCGAGCAACATCTGCGCCCTCGTGCGCATGGAGGTCCAGACGTCGCGAACGTCGCTTCCGATCAGGCCGCCGGCGCTGGCCACTATCAGTCCGCCCACGGTGAAGACGGGCACGAGCATCAGGAGGCCGTAGCGGAACCCGATGGCGTCGCCGATGCCGCCGACGATCGGCAGCACCAGGAGCCCCGGCAGCACGAACAGCGCGCCGATGGAGAACCCGACGGAACGGACACGCGCCGGGATGGCGAGGGACAGGGACGCGAGGACCCCAGGACCGACCACGGCGAGGGAGCCGGCGATGCCGGCGTTCCCGATGAAGGCGACGGGGACGTTCGGCGCCAGCGCGAACAGGACCGCGAAGCCGGCGGCGATGAGCGAGGCAACAGCGAGCATGCGGAAGACGAGCCCGACGTCGCGCTTGGCGAGGCGGGTCGCGATCGTTGCACCCACCGCGAGGCCCAGAAGGCTGAAGACCTCGACCGGTGCGGTGAGGTACGCGCGTTGGAGCACGTCGAGGTGGAAGGTCTCCTGGTACTGCAACGAGGCCAACGAGGCGAAGCCGGCGATCGATGCGGCGAGGAAGGGCAGGGCGACGAAAATGCGGCGCAGGGCGCTGATCTTCCAGACCGTGCGCCAGGCCTCGCCCAACGACGGCGGCGGCTCCTTTGGGGCGTCGACGACCGCCGCCGTGGGTGCGTCACCCAGGGGAGCGGGCTGACCGAGCTCGGACGCCAGCATCTGCTCGGAGAGCTCGACTTGTTCGTGCCGACCGCGCGGCGGCTCGTGCAGGCGGGTACCGATCAGGACGACGACGATGATCGGTAAGGCGAAGATGAGGAAGGGTGCTCGCCACGAGAAGAGGGTGGCAAGACCCGCGCCGATCAGGACGCCGGCGATGACGCCGACGCTGTATCCCGCGCGGTGGGACGAATAGATGCGCGGGCGCGCCGGAACCGGGTAGTAGTCGGCCAACAGCGAGTTGTGGGTCGGGAAGATGACGGCCTGCCCCATGTAGACGCCGACGAGCATGATGGTGACCAGCACGACGGAGTTGGCCAGGCCGACGCCAATGGAGAACGCGGCGCCGATGAGGGCGCCGATCAGAGCGATGCGCACCCGGTTCATGCGATCGGCGAGCACGGCGACGGGCAGGGTGAAAGCGAGCCCGGCGGCACCGGCAATGGCGACGATGAGCAGGATCCCGGCGTTGGTCAGGTGGAAGGCGTCGCGAATGTTCGGTGTCAGCACGTTGAAAGCGCTCTGCGTGGCCTGGTCGAGCAGCTGGATCGCGACGAGCACGCCGAGGGGGAAGAGGGGCGCGCCACCGCCCAGTTGGCGGATCTTGGCGAGGCGGCCGCCGCTCATGATGCGACCGCCGGTGTGATGGGTGCGGCGCCGTGGCGGCGTTCGAGCGCGCCCACCACCCAGTCGCGCAGGTCGTAGCAGAGGCCGGCCAGCCCGCGGGGGAAGAGGATGAGCACGATGATGACGCCGAGGGCGGCGGGGAAGAGCTGCCAGCTCGGCGGCAGGTAGACGACGCTGCCCTCGACGATGGCCGCGCCGAGGACCGCGCCGAGGGAGGACGAGAGCCCTCCGACGGCAGTGGACGTGAAGACGACGAGGCTGGCCGACGCCAGGAACGACGTCTCCTGGTACGACTGCGTGGCCAGGAGGAGCAGGACCCCGGCGAGGCCGGCGATGAAGCCGGACACTGCGAAGGCCGTGAGTTTGGCCCACACGATGCGGACGCCGTAGCCGGACGCGGCGCGTTGGTTCGCCGGCAGCGCGCGCAGGACGCGACCGACGCGGCTGTGACGTAGGCCCTGGATGGCGACGAGCACGAGCACGAGCACCCCCAAGCTGACCTCGAAGGTCGAGGCCTGCGACGTGATGGAGACGCCGAAGAGGTAGGGCGTGCCGAGCTGGCCCTGGGGGATCCAGGAGAACTCGGCCGGGACGAGCAGGTAGCCCGACGCGGCGAGCGCGAAGGCGAGCGTCGTGACCGCGGCGAACATCCCGTCGAGCCGCAGCGTCGGGAGGCCGACGACGACGGCGACGACGGCGGCGGTCGCGCCGGCGAGGAGGAAGGCGAGGCTCAGGTCCCAGTGCCAGTCGATCAGTGCGACGGCGCCCATGACGCCACCGACAGCGGCGAACGACATCTGGCCCAGGCTGACCTGGCCCGACCAGCCCGTGAGGACGACGATGGAGCAGCCGACGACGGCCACCGCGACGAGGGCCGAAGCGCGGATGAGCTCGCCCTGTCCCATCCAGAGCGGGAGGGTGCAGGCCGCGGCGAACGCGATGGCCGCGCCCGTGGGCTTGGCGACCTTGACCTCGGTGAGGTCGCGTGCCGCGGCGGGGAGATCGCGCACGCTGCCGGCGAGCGAAAGCGACGCCTCCACCTCGCGGTCTCGGCGCGACGCGAACAGCTGCCGGACGATGATGGCCCCGAAGACGACCGCGGCGAGAACGGCGAGCGCGAGGGCGGGGTTGGCCGGGTCGTTCCACGCGACGCCCTGCTGGAGCACGCCGAGGACGACGGCCGAGGCGGCGATCACAGGCAGCTCGGTGAATTTGCCGAGCGCGAGCGCAGCCAGCGCGGTGACGAGCGCGGTGAGGCCGTAGGTCGGATCGAGAGGGAGCCCGAGGATCGCCGCCTGGAAGAAGATGGTGACGAACGAGAGGACGCCGGCGACCACCCATGTGACCGACTGCAGGCGCCCGACGGGGATGCCGAGCATGGAGGCGCGGTCGCGACGGTCGCCCGCCGCCTGGACGGCGATGCCGATGTCGGTCCTGGTGAACCAGAGCGATACGCCGACGAGACAACCGATCGAGACCATCACGGCGACGAGGTCGTCGCTGTTGAAGACGACGGGCGCGATGTGCCAGGTGAAGTGCCAAGGGAAGGACACGACCGCGGTCGAGATCGGCGCCTGGCCCCAGATGCGGGGGATGAGGAGGGCGATCACGACCAGGAGCTGGGAGAGCCCGATGGTGGCGACGGTGAGGATGAGGCGCGGGGAGCGCCGGAAGCGCCGCACGACCAGGATCTCGACGGTCGCGGTGAGGAGGACGGAGGCAACGAGACCTGTGGCCAGCCCGAGGAAGTAATTGACGCTGGAGAAGCCGATGAGCCCGACGGCCAGGACGGCCGGCGCCGTGCCCAGGTCGCCCTGGGAGAAATTGACGACCTTGTTCAACCGGTAGGTGAGGCCGAGGCCGATTGCCATGAGCGAACCGAGGAGCCCGAGGATGAGG
>DATMMN010000071.1:0-3456 GCA_035569675.1 Acidimicrobiales bacterium
CGGCAAGTCGCGCGCCTGACGACGACGACGCCGCATTCCCCCATGAGCGCCGATCCCCGCGCCGCCTGCATCATCGGCGTCGCCCGCCACACCTGGCACCCGGACGACTTCGTGGTGGTCGCCAACGACGGTGTGGCGCCCGAGCCGCTCGACATGTGGGAACGGGTGGTCCGCGCCGCCGCGGCCGACGCCGGCGGGCGGGTCTCGGGTGCGCTCGACGAGTTGGAGGGCATGGACGTCGTCTACTCGCAGTCGTGGCAGTACGACGACGCGGTGCAGCGGCTTTCGGAGCGGCTCGGCGGGGCGCCGACGCGGCGGCGGTATTCGGGGATCGGCGGGTCGGTCCCCCACGTGCTCGCGGTCGAGGCGGCGCAGGCGATCAGAGCAGGCGACCTCGACTTCTCGCTGCTCGTTGGCGCGGAGGCCTTGGCCACCGTCCGCCGCCTCAAGAAGGCCGGCGAGCGGCCGGCGTGGTCGTTCCGGCCCGAAGAGAAGCGCCCGTTCCCGATGGAGATGCAGTTCGACCCGTCAGAGATCAGCCACTCGGTCTTCGAGGCGTACCTCACGTTCGCGCTGTTCGACAACGCGCGGCGGGCGAACCTCGGGCGGCGGCAGGACGAGCATCGTGCCGCCGACGGGCGGGTCATGGCGGCGATGACGGCGGTGGCGGCGGCGCAGCCCGAACACGCGTGGTTCCCCGTGGCCAGGTCTGCCGACGAGGTTTCGTTGGCGACGGCGGACAACCGCATGGTCGCCTACCCCTACACGAAGCTCATGACCTCGATCATGGACGTCGACATGGCCGCGGCGGTGCTGCTCGCGTCGGCCGAACGCGCCGACTCGTTGGGCGTGCCCGAGGAGCGCCGCGTGTACCTGCGTGGGTGGGGTTACGCGGAGGAGCCCGAGCACGTGGCCGGCCACGCCCACCTGTGGCACTCCCCCGCCATGGCCGCGGCGGCGGGGGCTGCGTTGTCGGGGGCCGGCATCGGGGTCGACGACGTCGCGCACCTGGACCTGTACTCGTGCTTCGCTTCGTCGGTGTGCTTCGCGTTGGACGCGTTGGGAATCGGCGAGTCCGACACCCGAGCCGCGGCGGTGACCGTGACGGGCGGACTGCCCTACCACGGAGGACCGGGCTCGAACTACATGACCCACTCGCTGGCCGCGATGACCGAGAGGCTGCGGGGCGACCCGGGATCGCACGGGGTGGTGAGCGGCGTCGGCATGCACATGCAGAAGCACGCCTACGGGGTGTGGTCGACCGATCATGGGGCGGGCGTGGTGACGGACCCGGCGCCGTATGCGGCGGTCGAGACGCCGGTGGGGATCGTGGGGTCGCCCGCAGGCGCGGCGACGGTCGCGACGTATTCGGTGCTGCACGGGCGCGACGGTGAGCCCGAACGCGCGCTGTTGATCTGCGACCTGCCCGAGGGCGGGCGCTGCTACGCCTTCTTGGAGGGCGGCCCCGCGGTGCTGTCGGCGGTCGAGGAGGACGAGCTGATCGGGCGCGCGGTGAGGCTCACGCCGAAGGACCAGGTGAACTGGGCCGCACTGGACTGAGCGGCCGGCGGGGCGTGGTGAGGGCGCGTGTCGGAGGCCTCGACGGCTGCCGAGCTGGCTGGGTGCTCGCGACGGTGCCGGCACGAGGGCAGGTCACCGGATCTGACGTCGTCGAGGTCACGGTCGTCGCTTCCGTCGAGGACGTGGTGCGGGCGCTCGACGCAGGCGACCTTGCGGCGGTGGCGGTCGACATCCCCATCGGGCTGGCCGTTTGCGGTCCCCGCGCCTGCGACCGCGAGGCGCGCCGTCGGCTCGGGCCCCGCCGCAGCTCGGTTTTTCCTGCGCCGGCGCGGGCGGTGCTCGGGACCACGACCTACGAGGAAGCGTCCGCGGTCTCCCGGCGGGTCAGCGGCAAGGGTTTGTCGAAACAACTCTTCAACATCGTGCCGAAGATCGAAGAGGTCGACGCCGTGCAGTCGCCCGGGCGCCAGCAATCGCTCTTCGAGGCCTGCCCCGAGTTGAGCTTTGCCGTGATGGCGGGCAACGCGCCGATGCGGCACAGCAAGCGAACGGCTCACGGACGGGCCGAACGCGTTGGCGTGCTGCGCGAGCATCTTGGTGTCGACGTCCCTGCCCTCCTCGAGGCCCGAGCCTCGGGAGCGCAGCCAGACGACGTGCTCGACGCCCTCGCATTGGCCTGGACCGCCCGGCGCTACCTGGGTGGGTCCTGCCTGAGGCTCGGGGGCGAGCTCGACGCCACCGGGTTACGCATGGAGGTCGTTGCCTGAGGGCACGCGGCCTCGGCGTGTTGCAGTCAGCCGCCGCTTTTGAGGCCGGGGCCGCTGATCCCTGTGTTGGTCGAGAGGCCTGGGCCGCTGGCGCCGCTGGTGCTGCCCGAGGTCGTGCAGTGCACCGGCACGTTGGTCGGCTGTCCGTCCGACGACTTGGACGCATTGGCGGCCCCTGCCGCGGACGCACACGCACCCGGCTGGGGCGGTGTCGCCGGTCCCGGCCCTCCCTTGTCCGCCGACTGCAGCGCTTCGGTCGACGTGCCCGAGGCGTTCGTGACCTGGGCCGAGGTCGCGGCTGCGCCGCCCGGCCACCAGGCGATCAGCCAGCCGTCTTCCACGGTGGCTACGACGTCCTGCCCGTCGTCGCGCACGAGGGTGACGGCGGTCACGCCCGTGGCGACGCGGCCGTCGACGAGGGTGTACGGGCCGTCCGCCGTCGTGGACAGATGCGTCTGCACGACGTTCTGAAGGTCGCCCGAGCTCGTGCCGCCGACGGCCACGATCGAGCCTCCCGGCAGGCTGCCCGATCCCGAGCCGCGCACGGTGCCGTTCTGCGTCTGCGCGTTCGAGGCGGAGCCGCCAGCCGCGCTCACTTGCGTCACCTCGGTGAAGGAGGGGCTGGTGAAGCACGCGGCATACGCGCCGTCGTTCTGAAACAGGGCGACGGTGAACGGACCGCGCACGTCGGTGAGCACCGACTGCCATTTCCCCGAGCCGAGCTGGCCGCCCGCCGGTTCGTTCGAAGGGAGTGAGGTCAGACAGCTCTGACTGGCCTGGGGCGACGGTGGGGCGGTCGTCGATGCGGACGGCGCCGGGCTCCAGCCGGCGTAGGCCGGCGCCGCGCCTCCCAGGACGACGGCGAGGACCGTGCCGACCGTCGCCGCGCTGGCCGCAGCTCCGGCGCCGACGGCTGCCGGGACCGCGAGCCGCTGGCGGCGAGGTTGGTAGTCGACGGAACGGACGCGTTCGGAGGCCACTCGGGGAACGGATGCCGCGCGTTGGGCCAACGCGTCGCTGAGTCGGTCTTCGAGTGCGGTCTTCATGATGTGATGCTCCCTTCGTTGGTTCGTAGCCCCTGCGTGACCACGCAGGTGTCCTTCCGGTCGTTCAGGTGGATGGCGTTCGTCGTTGTCGGGCCTTCGGCGTTGCGGTTCGACGAGTCAGC
>DATMMN010000072.1:0-14210 GCA_035569675.1 Acidimicrobiales bacterium
TGCTCGACGATCTCCTTGCGCCCGGGCAGCCCGCGCTCGCCCATCTCCTTGGCCGCCTCGGTGAGCGTCTCGATCTCGCGGTCGTGCGCGATCCGCAACGGCTCGACGGCGCGGTCGGCGGACTCGAGCACCTGGCGGGTCAGCGTCGCCACGGCCGAACCGGAGGCCGCCAACCCGTCGGGCACCGAAACCCAGAGCGCGACCCGGGCCGCCACGTCTGGGTCGTCCACCATCACGCGGGCCCGTTCGATGTTGCCCCCGCTGCTTTCGGCCACCACTGCCGCCATGTCGGGCGGAAAGCCGTCCGCTTCCAGTGTCCGCGCCACCAGGTCCCGCGTGAGGGGAGGGAACACCACCTCGGCGCAACGGCTGGCGATCGTCGTGAGATCCGGGGTGAGCTCGTCGGCGAGGAGGATGAACACGGTTTGGCCGGGCGGTTCCTCCAGCGTCTTGAGCAGGACCGGTGCGCGGTCCAGCACGAGGTGCATCTCCAGGACCACGATCACTTGCCGCGCCGCGGCCAGGGGCCGGCGCTGGGCCAGCGCCACGACCTGGCGCATGGTGTCCTTGGAAAGCGACGCCCCGCTGCGTCGCACGATGTGGAGGTCGGGATCGGTGCCGGCCAGCGCGCCCCGGCAGGTGGCGCAGACGCCGCACCCCCCGGTCGGACACAGCAGGGAGGCCGCGAAGCCGTAGGCCGCAGCGAGTCCGCCGTTGCCCTCGGGCCCCCGCAAGAGGTAGGCGTGAACCGGGTTCGCCGCGGCCGCCTTCAGCGCGGCGACTGCATCGTCCTGACCGACGATCCCCTCGAAGAGCGCAGGCGACGGGCGCTCGTCGCTCAACGGCCGTGCTCCGGCTCCGGTCCCAGACGCGCGCGCACGGCTTCGACGATATTCGCCGTGATCGCATCGACGTCGCGGGTGCCGTCGACGACCAGCCACCCTGCGGCGTCGGCGGCCGCCTGGGCGGCGAACCCCTCGCGCACCCGTGCGGCGAACTCGGGGCCGAGTCGCTCCATGCGGTCCGCACCGCGCCGGCGGGCCGCCGCCACCTCGACGGGGACGTCGACAAAGACGGAGAGATCGGCCTCGACGCCCGCCGTCGCCCACGCCACCACCTCGGCCAACTCCTCGGCGCCCAGGCCGCGGCCGTAGCCCTGGTACGCGATCGTCGAGCCCGAGTAGCGGTCGGTCACCACCCACGCGCCGGACGCCAGTGCCGGCTCGATCACCTCCGCCACGTGCTCGGCCCGGTCGGCCGCCATCAGGAGTGTCTCGGCCCGCGGCGAAGGCTGCGGAGAATCGGAATCGGGGTCGAGAAGCAACCGGCGCAGCCGTGCGCCGAGCGGCGTGGCGCCGGGCTCATGGGTCAAGAGCGCGCCGAGGGCCGCTGCCACCGCCTTCGCCTGGGTGGACTTGCCGCACCCGTCGATGCCCTCGAACGCGATGAGGCGACCCCGGGCGGGCATGCTCAGAACGGTTCGGTCGAGGCGACCCTCATCGCGGCCGAATCGGTACCGTCGGCATCGGCCGCCGGCTTGGCGGCGCCGCTGGCCTCCTTGGCCGCCGTCTTCTTGGCCGCTGCGGTTTTCTTGGCCGGCGCTTTCTTGGCGGCGGCCTTCTTCTTCGCCGGCGCCTTCTTCTTCGCCGCCTTCTTCTTGCGCGTCGACGGGCCCGCAGCCCGGCGCTCGGCCAGCAACTCGGACGCCCGCTCCATGGCGATGTCCTCGACGGTGTCGCCCTTGCGCAAGCTGGCGTTGGTGGTGCCGTCCGTCACGTAGGGGCCGAAGCGACCCTCCTTCACCACCACGGGCAGGTTGGTCGACGGATCGGTGCCGAGCTCGCGCAGCGGCGCCGCCGCCGTCCTGCCCCGCCGCTGCTTCGGCTGCGCGAAGAGCGCCCGCGCCTCGTCGAGGGTCACCGTGAGCAGCTGCTCCTCGCTCCCGAGGCTGCGCGTGTCGGAGCCGCGCTTCAAATACGGCCCGAAGCGCCCGTTGTGCGCCACGACCTCCTCGCCCGTGTCCGGGTCCGTCCCTACCGTGCGCGGGATGCGCAGCAGCTCGAGCGCCTGCTCGAACGTGAGCGTCGCCGGGTCCATCGCGGAGAACAGCGACGCGGTGCGCGGCTTGTCCCCGCCGTCGACGACCTCGCCCATCTGGACGTACGGACCGAACCGGCCGGCCTTGACCTGGACTTCGAGCCCGCTCTCGGGGTGGGTCCCGAGCACGCGGTCGTTCGAGGGCGCAGCGAGGATCTCTTCGGCCCGCTCGATCGTCAGTTCGTCGGGGGCCAGGTCGTCGGGAATGGAGGCGCGGTCTTCGCCGCGTTGCAGGTAGGGCCCGTACCGCCCGACCCGCGCCACGATCTGCTCCCCGTCGGTGCCCTCACCCAAAGGGATGGAGTTGATCTCGCGGGCGTCGATCTCCGCGAGATGCGCGGCGACCGTCGCCTTCAGCCCGAGCGTGTCGACCTCGGTCCCGTCGCTCGCCATGGCGCCGGGCGCATCACTGCCGAAATAGAAGCGCGTCAGCCAGGGCAACGCCTCCCCGGTACCGTTCGCGATCTCGTCGAGGTCGTCCTCCATCGAGGCGGTGAAGCCGTAGTCGACCAGGTTGGCGAAATAGCGCTCGAGCAGGCCCACGACGGCAAAGGCGGTGAAGCTCGGGACGAGGGCCGTCCCCTTCTTCCACACGTAGCCGCGATCGAGGATGGTTGCGATGACGCTGGCGTAGGTCGAAGGCCGCCCGACCCCGAGCTCCTCCATCGCCTTCACCAGTGACGCTTCGGTGTACCGGGCTGGCGGCTGGGTGGTGTGCGACCCGGGCTCGAACGCCGTGCCCTCGACCCGGTCGCCTTCGGCCAGGGCGGGGAGCACCCGCTCCTCGGCGCTCTCGGCGTCGGACTCGTCGTCGTCCCGCCCTTCCTCGTACACCTCGAGGAAGCCCTTGAACGAGATGACCCGGCCGCTCGCCGAGAACTCGGCTTCCTGACCCGCCGCCCCGCCGCTCGGCACGTCGGCCACCAACCGCACCTGCGCGCTCGTCCCGGTGGCGTCGTTCATCTGCGAGGCGACCGTGCGCATCCAGATCATCTCGTAGAGGCGCAGCTCGTCGCCCGACAGCTGGCGGCCCACCTGCTCGGGCGTGCGGAACGTCTCGCCCGAAGGGCGTATGGCCTCGTGCGCCTCCTGCGCGTTCTTGACCTTGCGCTCGTAACGGCGCGGCTTGTCCGGGACGTAGGCGTCGCCGTAGCGCTCGCGGGCCTGGGACCTGGCTGCGCTCAGCGCCTCGTCGGACAGCGTCGTCGAGTCGGTGCGCATGTAGGTGATGTAGCCCTGCTCGTAGAGGCGCTGCGCCACTTGCATGGCCCGCTGCGCGCTGAAGCGGAGCTTGCGGCCCGCCTCCTGCTGGAGGGTCGACGTCATGAACGGCGCCGCCGGCGAGCGGCGGAAGGGGCGCTCCGTCACCGACTTCACGGTGAAGGACTGCCCGGTCAGGGCCTCGGCGACCGAGGTGGCCTCCCCTTCGCCCAGGACCCGCACCTCGCTCTTGGCGCTCTGTTCACCCTGCTCGTCGAAGTCCCTGCCCGTGGCGACGGTCGTGCCGCCGAGCGCGACCAGGGCGGCCCCGAAGCCGTTGGCGGCGGCCTCGCGGCTGAACGTGCCGTCGATCCCCCACCATGTCGCCGAGCGGAATCGCATGCGGGCGCGTTCGCGCTCCACCACCATGCGGGTGGCGACGCTCTGCACCCGACCCGCCGAGAGCCGCGGCATGACCTTGCGCCACAGCACCGGTGAGACCTCGTAGCCGTAGAGCCGGTCGAGGATGCGCCGCGCCTCCTGCGCGTCCACCAGCCGCCGGTCGAGGTCGCGCCACTCGTCGACCGCCCGCGCGATCGCCGCCGGGGTGATCTCGTGGAACACCATGCGCTTGACCGGCACGGTCGGGTTGAGGACCTCGGACAGGTGCCACGCGATGGACTCACCTTCGCGGTCTTCGTCCGTGGCGAGATAGAGCTCGTCGGCCGTCTTGAGGAGCTTCTTCAGGTTCGCGACGACCGACTTCTTGGGCGAGGAGACCACGTACAGAGGCTTGAACCCGTTGTCCACGTCGACGCCGAGGCGCGCCCACGGTTCGCCCTTGACTGCCGCCGGTACTTCGTCGGCCCCCCGCGGCAGGTCGCGGATGTGACCGACGGACGACTCGACGATGAAGTCGGGCCCGAGCAGGCCGCTGATGGTGCGCGCCTTGGCCGGCGACTCGACGATAACGAGCGCCTTACCCATGACGCACCCCGCGGGGTACTGGTCGCAACGATGGCTCGGAGGGCATGGTCAAATCAGAGTGAGGGTCCGCAGACCCGTCTGTCAAGCGCACGGCGCGGCGGAAGCACCGCCACCGAACGGTCGCCTAGGGGGCTGAGCAGGTCAATCGGCCGATGCGACGACGGCGGAGACGGGGGCCGAATCTGCGCTGTCCGCGTCCATTGCCTGCGTCGCCCGCTTCGAGAACGCGAGGGCGGCGAGCAGGACGACGAGGGCCACGCCGGCAATCGCCAAGCGCGCACCCGTGTTGTGCCTGAGCGTGATCACCGCCGGCAGGATCAGGAGCGAGACCAGGTTCATCACCTTGACCATCGGGTTGAGCGCTGGGCCGGCCGTGTCCTTAAACGGGTCACCCACCGTGTCCCCGATGACGGCAGCCTTGTGCGCCTCGGAGCCCTTGCCGCCCTCGTTGCCGTCCTCGATGTACTTCTTCGCGTTGTCCCACGCGCCGCCCGAGTTCGACAACGTGTTGGCCATGAGCTGCCCCGTGAGGATGGTCCCGGCGAGGAAGGCCCCCAGCGCCAGGTAATTGATGCCGAAGCCAACGATGACCGGAGCCAGGATGGCCAGCAGCGCCGGCGTCGCCAATTCGCGCTGGGCCGCCGCGGTGCAGATGCTGATCACCCGGCCGTACTCGGGCTTCTCTGTGTAGTCCATAATCCCCGGGTGTTCGCGGAACTGACGGCGCACCTCGAGCACGACCGTGCCCGCCGAGCGGCCGACCGCGCGGATGGCCAGCGAAGAGAAGAGGAACGCGATCGAGCCGCCGATGAGGAGACCGATGAACGTGGTCGGGTTGGCCACATTGATCTGAATCACGCTGAAGAGCTTCGAGCCCGTCGCGTGAAGGCTCGGGATCTGCTCTCCGATGGTCTCGATGAACGAAGCGAACAGTGCGACGGCGGCGATCACGGCGGAGCCGATGGCGACACCCTTGGTGATGGCCTTGGTCGTGTTGCCGACGGCGTCGAGGCTGACCATGATCCGCTCTGCCTCCCCCGTGAACTCGCCGGACATCTCGGCGATGCCGGCCGCGTTGTCCGACACCGGACCGAAGCTGTCCTCGGAGACCACCATCCCGGCCGTGGCCAGCAGCCCGATGCCGATGAGCGCCACCAGGTAGAAGGTGAGTTCGATGTTGCCGTCCCCCAGGCCGATGGCCACGCCGATGGCGATCGCGATTGCAATGATCGCCCACACGGACGACTCGAGGCCGATCGCGATGCCAGAGAGCACCGTCGTTGCTGGCCCGGTGCGCGCCGAGGCGGCGATCTCCTTGACCGGGCCGCGTTCGGTCGAAGTGAACTGCTCGGTGATCTGGCTAGCCACCAGCGAGAGGACGACTCCGGTCAGCACGGCGTAGAAGACCTTGAGGTCGTGCACGTAGTACTGGGCCACTAGGAAGGCGCCGATGACGGTCAGGAGCGCGGCCAGCCAGAAGCCACGGTTGATGGGGGTCAACGCGGTGCGGTCACTCTTGCGGGCCCGCACCACGAGGACGCCGATCACCGAGGCGATGATCCCCATCGCCGGCACGATGAGCGGGTAGAGGACGGCCGCGGTGGGGTTGTGCCCGATGGTCCGGAAGGCCGAGTAGCCGAGGATCAGTGCCGCGATGATCGTGATCTCGTAGGACTCGAAGAGGTCGGCCGCCATGCCGGCGCAGTCACCGACGTTGTCGCCCACGTTGTCCGCGATGGTCGCCGCGTTGCGCGGGTCGTCCTCGGGGATCCCGGCCTCGACCTTGCCGACGAGGTCGGCGCCGACGTCGGCCGCCTTGGTGAAGATGCCGCCGCCGACACGCATGAAGAGTGCGAGGAGTGATGCGCCGAACGCGAAGCCGATCAGCACTGCGGTCGCCGAGTTCTGGAAGATGAGGACGATGGCCGTGGCCCCGACCAGGCCGAGCCCGACGCAGAGCATGCCCGTGACCGCGCCGGTGCGGAAGGCCACCCGCAGCGCGCCGGCCATGCCGCCGCCCTCGGACGCCGCCGCGGCCGTGCGGACGTTGCCGCGCACGGCGATGCTCATGCCGATGAAGCCGGTCAGGCCCGAGAAGGCCGCCCCGAACAAGAAGCAGATCACCCGGTAGAGGCCGTCCTGCTGGAAGGTGAGGGCGATCCCGCCGTCCGGCTTCACCACCTTGGTGGCGGTGAAGAAGATGAGGATGGCCAGCGGGATGATGATCATCACGATGGCCCGGAACTGGCGGGACAGAAAGGCCTCGGCCCCCTCCTGGATCGCCTTGGCGATCTCCCTCATCTTGAGCGTGCCTTGGTCGGCGGCGAGCACGTTGCGGGCGAGCAGCAGACCGGCTCCGATGCCGACCACGCCGGCGGCCAGGCAGAGGTAGAGCCACGTCTTGTCCACCCCGCCGAGGTGGAAGGCCTGGTACCCGCCCTCGGCGGCGAGGAGATTGATCATTCCCGGTGTGCCCTTTCTGTTCCCGTACGCCCAGTGGAAGGAGGGCGGCAGCCCCCCGGTCCGTGTGGTGCGGCAGCGCTCAGCACCACGCCGGTCGATGTCGCGATCCCGGTGCGAGGACGCGCCGGGGAGGCCGCACCCGACGCCGGGCCGGGGGGGACGTTAGCGACTGCCGCCGGGGTGGGGCAATTTAATCAGCGCCTATTTGCCCTTGGACTGGGTGAACGCGGCAAACCGCCAGGCGTTCATTCCTCGGCGGGGTCGACCGTTGCGCCCTGCACGACTTCGAACGAGGGGTTGAGCATGGCCGGCCGGCGGCTCCAGGACCCGACCATTCCTTCGGCCACTAGTCGGGCGCCGGGCTCGATGCCGGCGATCTTCGGCCGCCCCTGGAACACGAGCAGTATGCCGCCGGAGCCGTCGCTCAGCACACATTCGAGGTTCGACGTGCCCGCTCGCGGCTGGACACGGACGGACTTCACCCGGCCGGCGACCCGCACACGCTGGCGCGGCGCGACCCCGGCGATCGGCGTCGTCGCCCCGGCGCGCCGGGCCAGGGTCTGATCCGCCTCCAGCATGACCCCGGGGCGGCGGGGGCCATCCTTGCGGCCCGCACGGTCGACGCCGGAACGCGCCTCCGCGTCGATCTCCGCCTTCCCGTTGGCACCGTCGCCGCCCAGTCGCGCCCGTTGCTGCACCGAGCGGCCGTACGAGCGCACCCGCTCCCCGAAACGACCGCCGCCGACGGCGAAGGGGATGATGGTGGCGCTCACGTGGGGCACCTGGCCCAGCACCGCCGCGATCTTGTCCGCGGTCCGGTCGTGCAGGAAGCGCTCCCAGACCCGGGCATAGCTGCGCCGCGGCAGGAGGACCGTGCACTCGGTATCGCCGTCGAGCGTGGCGTCGGCCACCAGTTCGATGGCCGCCCGGCCGAGCCGGCGGTCCGGGCACTCGATGATGTCGAGCGGCAGGCGCGCCAGGCCGTAGCGGCTCCATTCGGTCTCGAGCTCGCGCGCCGCTTTGGTGTCGATGTCGAAGTGCACGGCGCGCAGGTCGTCGGGTGCCAGCGTCCTGGCGTACTGCAGGGCCCGGGCGGCGGCCGCGTCCAGGCGGTCCACCAGGACGACGACGACGTGACGGCGCAACACCGGCGCCTCCGACGCCTCCACCACGCCCGTCTCGAGCATCTCGTCCTCCCGGGCGTATTGGCGGTGCATCCGGATCAGCCCGATATAGAGGAGCGGGCCTACCACGACGATCAGCCACGCGCCTTCGGTGAACTTGGCGACGGCGAAAATCAACACGACGGTGAAGCACAAGAAGGCGGAGAACCCGTTGATGACGACGCCGCGCCGCCAATGTCCCGTGCGGTGGCCAAGGTGGTGCTTCACCATGCCCGACCCCGCCATCGTGAACCCAGTGAAGACCCCGATGGCGTAGAGGGCTACGAGGCCATTCAGCTGCGCTCGGTACACCAGTACGAGCGCGAGAGCCACGGCCGAAAGCACGAGGATGCCGTTGGAGAACGCCAGGCGGTGACCCCGCCGGGTCAGCTGGCGCGGGAGGAACCTGTCGCCCGCCACGAAGCTGGCCAGGTAAGGAAAACCGTTGAAGCTGGTGTTCCCCCCGGTGTAGAGGATCAGCATCGTGGCGAGCTGCACGACGTAAAAGGCCAGATGCCCTGCCGCGCTCGTGCCGAACACCGCCTTGACCTCCTGGGAGACCACGGTGGGCGATCCCTGCGCGTAGGGCACGGCGTGCGTCCACCGCGCGAGGAGTGTTGTCCCGAGCACGAGGAAGGCAAGGGTCGAGCTCATCCAGACCAGCGTCTGGCGCGCGTGCTTGGACTCGGGCCGTTGGAAACTCGAGACACCGTTGGAAATCGCCTCGAGCCCGGTAAGTGACGATCCGCCATTCGCGAAGGAACGCAACAGCGTGATGAAGGCCAGCCCCATGAGCCAGCCCGAACCTGGCGTTCCGATATGCCCGCCGAAAACCTGGTCTCCCGGTGGCAGGGGGATCGGGTGGAGCTGGCCCAACGCTTCCTTGACGTAGCCGGCGACGATCACCAGAGTGAGACAGACGACGTAGAAATACGTCGGGATGGCGAAGTAACTCCCCGCTTCGCGGATGCCGCGCAGGTTTCCATAGAGGAGGACGAGGATGACGCCCACGGTGATCACGATGGTGTCCGTGGTGTTCGCCAGACTCGGGACTGCGCTTGTCAGGGCCGCCGTGCCGGCTGACGTCTGCACCGCCACCGTGACCGTGTAGTCGATCAGCAGCGCCACGGCCGCGATCTGCGCGATCTTCGGTCCGAAGTTGTCACGCGCCACGACATATGACCCGCCCGCCTTCGTGTAGAGCGCAATCACCTCGAGGTACGAGAGAGTCACGAAGAAGAGGACGCCGAGGATCGCAAGCGTGATGGGCACCACCAGCGTGAAGGCGGCGAGGCCGATGTAGGGCACCAGCTGGGTCAGCATCTCCTCGGTGCCGTACGCCGAGGACGAGATGCAGTCCGGCGCCAAGACGCCGAGGGCGATGGGCCGACTCAGCCGCTCCGAGGCCAGCTGCTCGGTGACGAGCGGCGGACCCAGTAGCCGGTTCTTCAGCCGGTAACGCCGGGTCTCGGGTATCTCCTCAGCGGCCACGCCCGGCAACGGAACGGTCGGCCGGGTGGTGGTGGGGGTCGCCACGGCCACACAGTAGAAGGAATCAACCTCCTTTTTGCACTGCCCGTCGGAGCGTGTTGCACTGTGGCGTGCATGTGATCGTCGTGGGGTGCGGCCGCGTCGGCTCGGGGCTCGCCATTTCACTGACGGCCGAGGGTCACTCCGTCGCGGTCATCGACAAGGACGCTCGGGCCTTCCGTCGACTCAAGGACTGGGGCGGACAGTGCCTGGTCGGCTCCGGGTTCGACCGCGACGACCTCGAGAAGGCGGGTGCGCTGCACGCCGACGCCTTGGCCGCGGTCACGAGCGGGGACAACACGAACATCCTGACCGTCCGCATCGCCCGCGAGACCTACAAGATCCCCCACGTCGTCGCCCGGATCTACGACCCCCGGCGCGCCGAGATCTACCAGCGCCTGGGCATCCCGACGGTGGCGACGGTGACCTGGACCATCGACCAGGTGCGCCGCCGCCTGCTCCCCGACAACGACGTCCGCGAGTGGTCGGACGCCAGCGGGCGCCTCGCGCTGGTCGAACGGGCGCTGCCCGAGTCGTGGGCCGGCCGGCCCCTGAGCGAGCTCGAGCACCCCGGCCGCCTGATCGTCATCGCCGTCACCCGCGCCGGCGAGCCGCGCCTCGATGCACGCGACCTCACCGGCCAGGAAGGTGACGTCCTGCACCTGGCCGTCCTCGACGACTCGCTTCGAGAGCTCGACGAGGCACTCGCGCGCGGCAAACAATCGGACGCGGGTTCGTGAAGGTGGCCATCGCCGGCGCCGGCAGCGTCGGCACCGCCATCGCCGCCGACCTGCACGTGAACGGCCACGACGTGCTCGTCATCGAGAAGGACCCGGATCTCGTCGAGAAGTTGCGGCCTACGATCGACGTGACCTGGGTGGCGGCCGACGCGTGCGAGGTGGCCTCGCTCGATGCCGCCGGGTTCGCCACCGTCGACGTCGTCGTCGCCGCGACCGGCGACGACGAGGACAACCTGGTGATCTCGTTGCTGTCCAAGCAGGAGTTCGCTGTGCCCCGCGTCGTGGCGCGGGTCAACCACCCGAAGAACCAGTGGCTCTTCAACGAGAGCTGGGGGGTCGACGTCTCGGTCTCCACGCCACAACTCCTTACCGCTCTGGTGGAGGAGGCCGTCTCCGTGGGCTCGTTGGTGCGGCTGCTCCAGTTCCAAGGCGGCGCCGCCCACCTGGTGGAAATCACCCTCGCCGACGACTCCCCCGCCAACGACACGGCCATCGCCGACTTGGACTTCCCGCGTGACGCCGTCGTGGTGGCGGTGGTCCGGGGCGACCGCCTGATCTTTCCCCGCGGCGAAACGATCCTGCAGTCGGGCGACGAGGTGCTCGTGCTGGTGATCGCGGAAGCGGAGGACGCCGTCCACTCCCTGTTCATCGCCGAGCAGGCCCCCTGACCACGCGATCCCCCGCCGTCAGACGCGGCGCAACCGGACAGCAACCGGCGTCCCTCGTTCGCAGCCCCAGTTCAGAGCGGAAAGTGTTCGCGCACCGATCCTCCATTCGTCACGGTGGCTCAAGTTCGAGGTTGGGACGCCCGTACCATTGAAGGTATGGAGGCGGCATTCTTCGACCTCGACAAGACCGTCATCGACCGCGCCTCCATCGCCGCGTTCGGACGGCCGTTCCTCAAGGGCGGGCTGATCAACCGGCGCCTGGTCGCCCGGGCCGCCATCTCGCAGCTGATCTACCTCTACTTCGGGGCCGACGAGGACCGGCTGGTCCGGGTGCGCGAGTCGATGCTGGCGGTGACCAAGGGGTGGGACCGGGCCCAGGTCCGCCAGATCGTGCGCGAGACCATGCTCGAGACGATCGAGCCGATCATGTACGCCGAGGCGCTCGAGCTCATGGAGCTGCACCGGGCCGCCGGCCACCGTGTGTACCTCGTCTCGGCCTCACCCGAGGAGATCGTGCTGCCACTGGCCGACCTGCTCGGCGTCGACGGCGCCATCTGCTCGCGCGGCGAGGTCGACGAGCAGGGCCGGTACACGGGCCGGATGGCCTTTTACGCCCAGGGTGAGGCCAAGGCGACGGCCATGCGCGAGCTGGCCGAGCGCACCGGGATCGACCTCGGCGCCAGCAGCGCCTACTCGGACTCGGCCACCGACCTCCCGATGCTCGAGGCCGTCGGCCGCCCCGTGGCGGTCAACCCGGACCGGGCCCTCGCCAAGATCGCGCGCGAGCGCGACTGGGAGATCCGCAATTTCACCAAACCCATCCGGCTCCGCGACCGCGTCGGTCGCACGACACCGGTGGTGACGACGAGTCTCGCTGTGGCCGGCGCCGCGCTCATCCTGTGGCGCCGCGGCCACCGCGCCCGACACGGCTCCGGTCCGCCCGGGCGCCGCGCCGCCTGACCGCACCCGCCAACGCGACCCGCCGCAGCGGGAACTGGATAAGAAACCCGGCTTATGCCTCGCGCAGACGGCGGGCGGCGATGACGCCGATGGCGACCAGCAGGGCGAGGACGATGAGCTTCTTCATGGCGCTGATCCTAGGCCGATGCCGTGACGGACCGCCCCGGCGACTCCCGACGGCGAGATCGGCTCAGACGGTCAGTAGGTCCCGCGCCCCGGTGTCCGAAGACGGGTGGCGCAGCTTCGACATCGCCCGCGCCTCGATCTGGCGGATCCGCTCCCGGGTCAGGTTGAAGTGCTCGCCCACTTCCTCGAGCGTCCGGGGCTCACCCCGGTCCAGCCCAAACCGGAGTCGCAGGATCTCGCGCTCGCGCTCGTCGAGCGGGGAGAGCAACCGGCCGATCTCGTCGGGCAGCAGCGACACCGCGGCCACCTCGAACGGCGACTCCGCGGAGCGGTCCTCGACCACGTCGCCCAGCTCGGCGTCGCCGTCCTCGCGCAGCGGCTCGGACAACGACAGCGGCTCGGCCCGGAAGCGCAGCGCCTCGACGAGCTTGTCCTCGGGCATCTCGACCTCGATGCCGAGCTCGGCCAGCGTGGCCGGGCGCCCCAACTTCAGCTCCAACCGGGCTTGGGCCTTCTGGACCCGGGCCAGGGTGTCGCCGGCGTGGACCGGGAGACGAATTGTGCGTCCCGTGTTGGCGATGCCACGGGTGATCGCCTGGCGGATCCACCACGTGGCGTAGGTGGAGAATTTGAAGCCCTTGCGCCAGTCGAACTTCTCGACGGCGTGCATGAGGCCGAGGTTCCCTTCCTGGATCAGGTCCAGCAGGGGCAAGCCCGAGGCTTGATACTTCTTGGCGATCGATACGACCAGCCGCAGGTTGGACTGGACGAAGGTCTGCTGGGCCTGCTCACCCTCCATGCAGCAGCGGCGCAGCTCGCGCTTCTTGGCCGTGGTCAGGCCCTTTGGCGCCTTAGCCACCTCCGCCTCGGCGGCACGACCGGCCTCGATGGCCTGGGCCAGGCGGACCTCGTCGTCCTTGGTCAGCAGCGGGTACTGACCGATGTCTGTCAGGTAGAGCCGTACGAGGTCCTCGTCGTCGCGCTCAATTCGTTCCTTGGCCAAGATCGTCGCCAAACCTTCCCATGTCGTAGCTCGGCAGAGATCAGGTCGCCGGGCGCTCTTAAAACGCAGCCGGCGACCGTTCCTGGCGCTCCTTCGCTGCTCAGTCAGTGTAAAGGTGCTGTCAACCCGGCCGAACAGCAGGGGAAACGCGTTCTGGAGCAAACGCCCGTTTGAATGGATCCCCGAGGTGACCGGAAGGTTTCCCCGCCTCGGAAAGCCGTCCGAGTAGGGACCGGCCGCTCTGGATCTCCGCCGTGCCCTCCCGGCGGGCTTCCACCAGGACCTCCACGACCGAACCTTCGCTCACGGGGGTTGCAAGCTCCAGATGCGACTCATAGACCCCACCCACCCAAGGGAGAACCGTCTCGACGAGGGCCCAGACACCGACCATCGGCTCCTTCGTCGCCTCGAGCTCCTCGAACGCCTCGGCCAGCCCCCTCGGCCCCGCCGGGGCCGCGACCAGAGCCGCCGCCTCCATACCGGCCCGCACGGGCAGGCGCTCGGCCCACCGCCCGGCCAGCGCGCCGTGGCGACGCGACACCGCCGCCGTCCACACCCGCAGCTCGGCAACTTCGTCCACCGGCCCGGGGCCCGTCGCCCACCCCCCGGTCACCTCGAAGATCCGTTGTTCGAGCCAGCAGTACGCCCCCACCAGGGCCGCCAGCTCGTCGATCGTCCGCCAGCCGCGCCCTTCGTCGCCCGCCGGCTCAGGCACCTCCGGGCTCCTCGAGCGCAGAGGAGCGGTAATGGTTGGTGATGGGCATCCGCCGGTCTTTGCCGAACGCCTTGGTCGTGATGCGCACGCCCGGCGGCATCTGGCGCCGCTTGTACTCCGCGCCGTCGACGAGGCGGACCACCTGGTCGACCACCGCTGGGTCGAACCCCGCGGCGACCAGATCGGCCGCCGTGCGATCACCCTCGACATAGCCCTGGAGCACGGGATCAAGCTCCTCGTAAGGAGGCAACGACTGGTCGTCGCGCTGGTCGGGCCGCAGCTCGGCTGAAGGTGGCTTGTCCAGCACGCTGTCGGGAATCGGCCCCGGCAGGCCCTCGAGCACTGCCTGCGTGTTTCGGTGGCGGCACAGGTCGTACACCAGCGTCTTGGGCACGTCCTTGATGACGGCGAACCCGCCCGCCGAGTCCCCGTACAGCGTCGAGTAGCCGGTAGCCATCTCGCTCTTGTTGCCGGTGGTCAAGACGATCCACCCCTTGGCGTTGGAGACCCCCATCAAGAGCACGCCGCGCAGGCGCGATTGCAGGTTCTCGTCGGTCA